>NZ_JBHXPF010000038.1:0-54031 GCF_042718715.1 Streptomyces sp. NPDC058576
GGGTCGGACGACCGGGCCATGGCACAGCCGGTCGCCGCCGGCTACGGCGAATACCCGGTCGGCGACGAGCCGCGGGGTTGGCCGCCGTTGCCGTCGGGGCGGCTCTGGCCTGCGTCGGAGTCTCAGCTCTGGAAACGGGCCCCGGGGAGGCGCCGGAACGCGTGGACCGAGGCAGTCTGCCGGTTCACCCCGGCTCCGGCCGAGCGGCGTCCTCCGAAAGCCGGACGCCCGCAGCGCCGATCCGCATCCGCATACCCGCCATCTCGCTCGACCAGCCACTGACCGGCCTGCGCGTCCAGCAGGACGGCCGCCTCGGCGTTCCTGACGAACCGGGAAACATAGGCTGGTGGAGCGACGGCCCCCGCCCGGGCGGCCCCGGCGCGACGGTCGTCGTCGGCCACGTGGACTCCACCACCGGCCCCGGAGCCTTCCACGGACTCTCCACGCTCGACCCGGGCGACGAAGTCACCATGGTCCAGGAAGACCGGTCCACCCTGACCTTCACCATCCGGGCACTACGCCAGTACGGGAAGCACGCCTTCCCCGACAGCCAGGTCTACACGACCACCGGACCGCCCGCCCTGCACCTGATCACCTGCTCGGGCGCATACGACCGCGGCCGCCGCGAGTACCGGGACAACCTCGTCGTCTACGCCACCCTCAACGGCGCGGGCGTGCCGAAAGGATGAACGCGAGTCCGACACCAGGGCCGGCAGCGGGCGGATCGGCTGGATCCGATCGCCCTGGGACCAATCCACCACGCGTTCTGTGGCGAATGCCCATTGTGCGGTCGCTCGGAAGGTAGGCCGCGCACTGCGGCACCATCGATGATGGACGCCGCGCCTGTTCCCCGCGGTGACGGCCTGTGAGGAACAGCTGCTGCGGGGCGCCACTCCTGGGGCGCCCCGCAGCAGCGATCGCCCTCCCACCCCGACAGCGAAGCGCGTCAGCTCTGGTCGGGAGGAAGGGACACGTCGGTGACCTGCGCGCGGAGGGCTGTCCATCTCTCAGGAGGGGGAAGACAGGTCGCCCCAGTCGAGGCGGAGCACGGCCAGGTCGTCGGAGTGCCGTCCGGCGTTCAGCCGGTGGGTTTCCTGGATGAGCCGGTCCACATGGGCGGCCGGGTCCGCCGGTGGCAGGCTCCCGATCAGTGTGAGGAGACCTTCCACGCCGAGTCGTTCATGGTCCGCGCCGCTGTGGCCTTCGGTCAGGCCGTCCGTATAGAGGGTGAGGGCTCCGTTGGGCGGTAGCGGGACGGTGGTGGAGGGCCAGGAGCGAAGCCCTGGGACGATCCCGAGCGCGATGCCGTGTGCCGCGGTCACTTCATGAGTCCCGTCCACCGTGGTCAGCAGGGGCTCGTGGTGGCCGGCCAGGTGGAGGGTGACCGTGGCGGCGCGCTGGTCCAGTGCGAGGAGGGTGCACGTGGCGAACAGGGAGTGGCTGCCTCGCTCGGCGATCAGGATGCGCTCCATCAGGTGGAGCAGATCCTCGCCGCGATGTCCGCCGAACACGAGAGAGCGCCAGGCGATCCGCAGGAAGACACCGAGCGCGGCGGCGTCGGGGCCGTGACCGCTCACATCGCCCACGACCGCGTGGAGCAGGCCGTCGTCGCCCTCCACCACGTCGAGGAAGTCCCCGCCCAGCAGTGCCATGGCGGCTCCGGGCAGGTAGCGGGAGGTCACGTGCACCGAGGAGGTGTCGAGGATGGGCTGCGGGAGCAGGCCGCGTTCCAGGCGGGCGTTCTCCTCCGCGCGCTGCCGGGCTGCCTGGGCTTCGGCGTTCGCGCGTTCGGTCTGGCTGCGGTAGACGGCGTAGCGCACCGTGCGGTGCAGGAGGTCCGCTTCGACCTTGCCTTTGACGAGGTAGTCCTGGGCGCCCGCAGCCATCGCCTCGGTGCCCGCCCGGGCTTCGGAGAGCCCGGTCAGGACGATCACGGCGGTGTGCGGGGCCAGCGCTCGAACGGCGGTGAGCGCGGCGATGCCCGACACGTCCGGCAGGTGCAGGTCGAGGAGGATGCAATCGGCCGGGCTGGTGGCCAGTTCGGCGCGGGCTTCGGCCAGGGTGGTGCGGGTGGTCAGCTCGAAGCGCAGCCCGGTGTCGTGGAGGAGTTCCTCGACGAGCAGAGCATCGCCCAGGTCGTCCTCGATGAGGAGGATGCGGTAGTGGGGCGGGCCCGAGGGTACGTCAGGAGTGTGCTCCACGGCTGCGGTCACAGCGTCGCCTCCGCGTTCGCGCGAGTGGCCTCCGGAAGTACGGACGGGACGGGACTCTCCGGCGGTTCGGGAGCCAGGGTGAACGTCATACGGGTGCCGTTGCGGTAGTCCGGGTCGACGGCGATGGTGCCGCCGTGGAATTCGACGATCTTCTTGCACATCGCCAGGCCGATGCCGCTGCCGCTGTAGGTGTCCTTGGTGTGCAGCCGCTGGAAGATGACGAAGATCTTCTCGGCGTACTCGGGAGGGATGCCGATGCCGTTGTCGGTGACGGTGAAACGCCACAGCCCGGGCTCCCGGGCCACGGTGATGTGAATCCTCGGGATCTCGCCCGGGCGACGGAACTTGACGGCGTTGCCGATCAGGTTCTGCCAGAGCATGACCATCTGGCTGGGGTCGGCGACCAGGTTGGGCAGGGGGTCGTGCGTGATCGTCGCCCCGGTCTCCTCGACGGCCACGCTGAGCGCCGACAGTGTCTCTTCCAGCACCGTGTCCAGGTCGATGCTCTGTTGGGCGTTGTGGACCCTGCCCACGCGGGAGAAGTTGAGCAGGTCGCTGATGAGGGTCTGCATGCGGTTCGCCCCGTCGACGGCGAAGTCGATGTACTGGTCCGCTCGTTCGTCGAGCTGACCTCCGTACCGCCGCTGGAGGAGCTGGGTGAAGCTGGACACCTTGCGCAGCGGTTCCTGGAGGTCGTGGGAGGCCACGTAGGCGAACTGCTCCAGTTCGGCGTTGGAGCGCTGGAGGTCCGCGGCCTGCGCGTCCAGCCGCAGCCGCGCCTCCTCGGTGAAGGCCAGTTCCCGTACCAGGCGTCGGCGCATGAAATCGATCTCCGCGCTCAGACGCCGCAGGTCGGCCGGGCCGGTCGGGGTGATGGGATGGCCGAAGTCACCCGCCGCGATGGTGCGGGCGTCGGTGCCCAGACGGTCCAGGGGCCGGTTGATGCCGCGGCGCAGCCCCTCGAAGACAAGAGCGGCGAGAGCGATCATGAGCAGCGCGATGGCGCCGAACACCCAGTTGCGCAGGGTCACCGTGGACTGCAGCTCCGCTCTGGCCTGAACGCGGTCCGCGCGCAGTCTCTCCTGCTGGCTCTCCAGGGCGACGCGAATTTCATCGAAGGCGGCTTTGCCCTCGGCCACCTGTTCCGCGGTCAGCGTGGGGGGCGAGCCGGGCGGTACGGCGGCGATCGGCCGGGCGGTCCTCTCCTGCCACCTGTCCACAGCGTCCCGTACCGCCCCCAGGTCCGTCAGCCGGGCGGAGTCGCCGCGGAGCAGCTCCTCCAGCGACCGGGTATGTGCCTTCTGGTCCGCGAGCCCCTGCCGGTAGGGGGCCAGGAAGTCCGGCATGCCGGTCAGGCCGTACCCGCGGATACCGGTCTCCTGGTTGACCAGGGCCGTTTCCAGCCGGAACGCGGTGGACAGGGAGGGGGACCGTACGTCCGTGAGGTTGTTGCTGATCGACTGGGTCCGCCCCATGACCAGGGCTCCCGCCACCCCGAGCAGGGTCAGCACCACCAGGGACGCGGCCACTCCCACGCGAAGCCAGCGCCGGGTCGTCCATGTGGACAGTCTCCGTGGGCGCGGTTGCCGTTCGTCGCCGGTCATCCTGGGAGCTCCTCGCTGTAGCAGCCGCCTTCGGTCGGCTGCGGCCAGCACACTCTAGACCCACCCGACAACGGATGTTGTCGCTGGGCCGTTCGGGGGCCTACAGTGCCGGGTATGCCAGGCAAGAACTTCGCATTGCGGACCACCCCCCAGGAGACAGCCGCCATCGCGGACGCGAGGATCAGCGATCTCGCGGAGCGCCTTGCCCACCAGCTGCGGGAGGACCCGGCATCTCCCGCATCCGGCGACCCGACCTATCCGCTGACCCTGCTCCACGTACTGGACCAGTTGCAGCAGGCCACTGAGAGGCTTCAGCGGCAAGCGGCCATGGACGCCGCCCGCGCGGGTGCCGGCTACCCGCAGATCGGCGCCGCCTGCGACATGACCCGCCAAGGCGCCCGGCGCCGCTGGCCGGGGCTCTTCCACCACTCGAACGAAAAACCCACGGAGCACCCGACGATGACCACTCCCGCCCGCCCCTTCGACGTTCTGCTCGTCGAGGACGACATCGCCGACGCCATGCTCATCGAAGAAGCCCTCTCCGAGCGAGGGACCCGCAACCTGGTCCAGGTCACCGACGGAGTCGCCGCTCTGGAGCACCTTCGCGCGCCCGACTCGGTCCGGCCCGACCTCATCGTCCTCGACCTGAACATGCCCCGCATGAACGGCCACGACCTGCTGAAGGTCCTCAAGACCGATGACGACCTGCAGAGCATCCCCGTCGTCGTTCTCACCACGTCGACCGCCCCGGACGACGTCACCGGCGCGTACACCAGCCACGCCAACGCCTACGTGACCAAGCCGGTCAACCTGGACGCCTTCGAGCAGGCCGTCCAGAGCATCGACGCCTTCTATCTCGACACCGCGACCCGGCCGCGCCCCTAGCCCGTAACCCACCGCATTCCTGCCGCAGTGGCTGACCTGGCCGGTCACCACGAGCCGCCGGGACCGGCGTAGCGAAGTTCCCGGGCGGGCGCCGTGACGGCGTGCCCGGGAACTCCGGCCGCCCGCCCGGGGCAAAACTTGTCGTGATCAGACCAATCCTTCCCGTCGATGGCGTCGAACCCATGACATCAGCGACTGCACGCGGATCCGGTCCCGATCGGAATCGCCGGAAGGGGATGTGTTCTTGTGATAGCCCGCCGTACAACTCGCCTGGCCGCACTGCTCGTTCTGCCCGCCGCACTCACCCTCGGGGTGTCCGTGCCCGCCCTGGCTCACGAAGGCCATCCCGCCTCCACCACGGACGCGGCCGACGGCGACACGTACCAGATCGACCTGGAGCAGCTGAACGACTCCGGCGCCAGTGGTGCCGCCCTGGTCAGCCTGGAGGGCGACAAGCTGACCGTGAAGATCGACGCGCAGGGTCTGGTGCCCGGTCAGCCGCACGCCCAGCACATCCACGGCTCCACGGACGGCCACGACTTCCGCTGCCCCGACAAGAGCGCCGACAAGGACGGCGACGGCATCGTCACCACCGCCGAGGGCCTGCCGCAGTACGGGGACATCAACATCTCCCTGACCACCAAGGGCGACACCTCCAAGGACAGCGGCCTCGCGGTGGACCGGATGCCTGTCGCGGACAAGGACGGCAAGCTGACGTACTCCCGCACGATCACCGTCTCCCAGGACGTGGCAGACCACCTCAAGGACCTGCACGTCGTGCAGCACGGCATCGACAAGAACGACGACGGGAAGTACGACTTCGGCGTGGGCAAGAGCGAGCTCGACCCGAAGCTGCCCCAGGAGGCCACCGCCCCGGCCAACTGCGGCATGGTCAAGGGCGCGGCCGTCGGCTCCATGCCGGCGGGCGGCGTCGAGACCGGCGGCGGAACCGCGGAGGGCGTCGAGTCGCCGGGCCTCCTCGCCGCGGGCGGCGCGGCCGTCCTGGCGGGCGGCGGGCTGTTCGCCGTACGCCGCCGCACGCGGACCTCGGACGTCCGGCACGAGAGCTGACGTCCGTTCCGGCACCGGGACGACTCGACAGCTCATCACGGCCGAACCGCAGGGACAGGTGAAGCGATGAACTCGACACCCGACACAGACGAGCCCCGCAGGGCGCTGCGGCCGCGGTACGTCACGCTCGTCGCAGCCACCGCCCTTCTGCTGACCGGTGGGCTGCTGCTGGCTCTGGGAACCAGCCGGCAGCAGCCCACCCCTGCGTCGGCGGCGGACAAGGGCGGGCCGGCCGCCACCGCCCCGGCCCAGCCCCCGACCGAACCGCCCTCTGCCGCACCGCACGCCGCCGCGCTCCCGCCTTCTCGGCCCGTCAGCGTCACGATCCCGTCCCTCAAGATCACCTCGGAACTCGAGGAACTCGGGCTCGGGAGAAAACGCGCGATGGAGACGCCGAAGGATCCGGCGAAGGCCGGCTGGTACCGCCCCGGCACCTCCCCCGGCGCGATCGGCCCCTCGGTGATCGCAGGACACGTCACCTGGGACGGAGTACCTGCCGTCTTCTTCAAACTCACCGAACTCGACCCCGGCGACCGCATCGACGTCCGACGCGCGGACGGCCGCACCGCCGAGTTCACCGTCGACCGGACCGCCGTCTACCCGAAGGACGAGTTCCCCACGGTCGAGGTCTACCGCAACCTCGATCACGCGGGCCTCCGCCTGATCACCTGCGGCGGCGACTACTCCGAGGCCGACCGCCGGTACGCCGACAATGTCGTCGTCTATGCGCGGCTGACCGGACAGGGCGCCTGATGGCGTGTTGTCCCACCCGTTGAGAAGCGGCTGTCCGCCCGGGGCGCTGGCTCAGCTCCGACGGAACGCTCCGAGCACGCCACGGGCAGGCCGGACGTCTGCAAGGACGTCAAGGACGTCAAGACCGACGACTGTGCCGGGATCGTCGTGGCCGTCGCCGCCGAGGTGGAGGGCTGGTTCGACGAGAACGGGGACGGAGCCCGCAGCTCCTCCCGTCTCCCCACGGAGGGCTTGGCGGCGGCCGGCGCGGTAGGCGATCCAGGCGGCGAGGATCATGGCGAGTACGGTGACGCCGGCCCAAGAACCTGCTCAGGTGCCTCCCTCCGGGTCGCAGGCCGGCGAGCAGCATGCCCCCATGAGCACGGGAGGCTCCTTCCGGGCTCTTGCCGCACGCCACCTTCGCGCCACATCACATCGATACCCTTCGAACGATGTCACTATTGCGGCGTGCGGCGCCGTCGTTCTGCTGGCTTGAGGCCCTGCTGGGCAGCGAAAGCACGGCCAGAAGACCACTGAACTTTGACTTTCTTCCCTTCCTGTCGCCGGTCTTCCGATTTCATTCGGAAGCATGTCAGCATGCAGCCAGCGCGAGTCCCACCCATGTGGCTTCAAGTGATGCCGTTTGATCACTCAGGTTTCGGTCACATCGCGCACTCGGACGGAAAAGACATGAAGTGGAGTGACATGAGCAAGGTTCGCACGATGTCGATGGCCCTCTGCGCGGGTGTGCTGCTGGTGCCCGCCGCTGTGGCGGTCGTCGGTTCCACGGCGGCGGCGGACACCACCGAGAAGCTGCACGTGGACTACGAGAGCGGAACCCTGGACTCGGGGGTGGACGGCCTGAGCACCAGCGCTGCGACAGCCCCGGATGCCTCCGTCGTCGCGCGGCCCGGGCACGAGGGCTCGTACGCGGTCCAGCACAAGGTGACGCTCGGCGACCCGGGCTACGAGTCCAACGGCGCGCCGCGCAGCGAGAGCGCGACCGATCTGCTTCCGGCCGGGCGGTTCGACGTGGGGGACGAGCAGCGCTACGAGTTCAGCGTGCTGCTCAAGGACTGGAAGACGTACGCGCCGGGAGACAGCGAAGCGGGCGACATCGTCTTCCAGGGCAAGCACTCGGGCGGCAACCCACCGGCGTTCTACCTCATGGCGCAGCGCAACGCGATCGCGTTCCGGTCTCCGCACCTCGACCGCCAGTCGACGGTCGTGGAGGACCTCCGTCCGTACGTGAACAGGTGGCTGAGCTTCCGCGTGGACGCGCGCTGGACGACTGACGGGACCGGCTACTTCAAGGTCTCCGTACGGCTTCCGGGACAGTCCGACTACCAGCCCGCCGTCGTGTACGAGGACGTGCCCACCTATCAGCCGGAGAATCCGGCCGAGCACGGCTACGTCAAGTGGGGGCTGTACCGCCCCTCGCAGTCGATCGAGAACGGCGACGAACTCACGCGGATCGTGCAGCACGACGACATCCGCGTGTCCGACCTGCCCTGACACTGCTCCGCGCACCCGACACCCGACACTCTCCAGGAGTACAGATGACCGACTCTCTTTCCCTGAGCAGGCGCCGACTGCTCCAGGCCGGCGGCGCGCTCGGGCTGGCCACGGCCACGGGTTCCGTTCTCGCCGCAGAGGCCGGCGCGGCGCCCGGTGCGACGCCCAAGACGACGGTGACGGACCTGGGTCCCGGCCTGGTCCAGTTCTCGCTGATGAGCGGGCTGCTGGTCGGTGACACCGTCTACATCGGCTCACGCAACATGAACCCCGCCAGCGTGATCGGGTTCCATCTGCCGAGCCGGAAGGTGGTGTCCGTGACCACCCTCGACGCGGGGCCCGAGCCGTCCATTCAGGCGCTCGCGGCCGACCCCACCGGCCGCTACCTCTACATCGGCCTGCTGGTGAAGGCCGACCAGGGCAAGCCGAATCTCTTCCGGTGGGACCTGACGACGTTCGACCGGCCCGCCGTGGCCATCGGCAGGACCGGGGACCGCGACATCCGTGATCTGGCGGTCGCCCCCGACGGGACGGTCTTCGCCGTGGGCGGCGTCCCGGCGAAGCCGCCCGTGCTGTGGCAGTACGACCCCGGCACCGGCGCCGTGACCGACCTGGGCGCCCCCGACCCGAAAGCGACGCTGGCCAGGGCGGTCGCGGCCACCGACACCACCGTCTTCTTCGGGGCGGGCAGCGTCCTGTCCGGCGGGAGCGGCGCGAGCAAGGCGTCCCTGTTCGCCTACGACCGGCAGAGCCGTGCGTTCACCTCGATCGTGCCCAAGGAGATGGAGAAGGACCCCAGCCTCCGGGAACTCGCCGTCCTGGACGGGAAGTTGATCGTCGGCACCTCGGGCGCGGTCGATCCCGCGAAACTCGCCGTGATCGATCTGGAGGACTTCTCCTCGTACACCGTGGTGAACAGCGAGGGGACGGTCATCAAGTCGTTCGCCGCCGACGCGGAGCGGATCTACTTCGCCTCCGAGTCGGGCGTGGAGGCCTACACGAAGGCGGACGGGACCATCTCCCCCGTGGAGTTCACCGGACCGGATCTCGGTGAGATCTGGGGCGTGGACCACAACGACGGGAAGCTGACGGTCGTCTCGGCCTACGGCTTCGTCGCCGAGATCGATGTGGCGGCCCGTACGTCGGTCGTCACCAACCTGCAGGAAGCGGGAGCGAAGGCGGGTCCGCAAGCGGGCATGGGGATCGCCGCCGGCCGCGGATACGTCTACCTCGGCGGCAACGGCGCCATCTCCCGGCGCGATCTGAAGACCGGCGAGGTCGTCAACCTGCTGGCGCCCGGCGAGGCCAAGGACGCCGAAGTGATCGGGGGTGTCCTGTACACCGGCCAGTACAACGCGCAGGGCATCTGGCGGTACGACCCCTCCCGGCGACGGCAGCCGCAGCAGGCCGCGAAGTTTCCCGGCGAGCAGAACCGCCCGCTGGACACCTCGTGGGATCCGGACAACAAGCTGCTCCTCGTCGGCGTGCAGTCCGACACCGAGGGCGGCGGCGCCCTGTGGACGTACTCCCCGAAGACCGGGAAGTCGGCCTCCTACGTCAATCCGATCGACGACGTCCAGCTCGTGCGGGCCGTAGCCAACCGCGACGGCATCGCCTATCTGGGCGGCGACAACGCGTCGAAGGAGGGGCCGCGCGCCACCGTCGTCGCCGTCGATCCCGTCGACGGCAAGGAGCGGTGGCGCGTCGATCCGGAGCAGGCGGCGGGCGTGGCGGCGCTGGCTGTGCAGGGCCGGAACCTCTACGGACTCACCACGAAGGGTGGTCTGTTCGTCGTCGACGTGCGGACCCGGAAGGTGGTGCACACCGCCGACGTCAGCGCTGTCAGCAGGGGCTTCGCCGCCCTGGTCAGCAACCGGGGCGCGGTCTACGGCGTCTCGGACACCACGCTCTTCCGCTTCCACCCGAAGACGTTCGCCGTCAGCACGGTCGTCGCCGACATCGACGGCTCCTGGTACAGCGGCCCGCACGTCAACGTGCACGACGGATTGCTCTATACGCTTCGCGGCTCCCACCTCGTCGCGGTCGACGACCGGCCGTCGCGCTGACGCGAGGGCTCTGAGATCAGGTGTCCCCGGCCAACGCCGACCTTTGATTGATATCTTTCGGTTGTCGAGTGAAAGTTGGTGAATCACTCGCTACTGAGAGGGGACCGGAAGGTGTTGGCAGACGAGCGCCGGGAAGCGATCCTGCGTGCTGTGGAGCGCCAGGGTTCGATCACCGTGAAGGCACTGGCCGAGGAGATGGGCGTCTCCGCCGTGACCTTGCGCCAGGACGTACGGGAGCTGGCCGGTCAGGGGCTGCTGACCAGGGTGCACGGCGGTGCCAGGGCCCTGGCACCGGGCCGGGCCCCGGCCGATAACGCTCCGGCCGAGGCGCCGGTCGCCTCCGCCCCGCCCGCGGCGCAGCCGCACGCCGTCGGTCTGGTGGTGCCTCCGGGCGGCTATTACTACGCGGAGGTGATCCGCGGCGTCCAGAACGCGGCCCGCTCGCGCGGGGTCCGCGTCGTGCTCGCCGTCTCCGGGGAGTCGCTGGCGGAGCATCAGGAACAGGTCCGCCAGCTCATGGCCGACGGTATCGACAGCCTGCTCCTGATGCTGCACCCCGGCCTGCGCCCGGCGGAGGAAACCGAGCAGTGGCTGAGCACCCTCGATGTGCCGACCGTGCTGGTGGAGCGCAGGGCGGGGATACGGGCCGGCCGGCTGGAGCAGGTGGCCTCCGACCACGCCTACGGGGCGGCCCTGGCGGTGCGGCACTTCGCCGGGCTCGGGTACGACCGGGTGGCGCTGGTGGCCCGGGTCGAGAGCCCCAACACGGCGCTGCTCAGCGCTGGTTACGCCGATGCCGTGGAGGCGTTGGGCCTCACGCCGGGGCCGGAGTACCCCATCGTGACCACGGGGGACGCCGCGCAGGCCGACGCACGCTTCGACGAGGTCGTCCAGGCCGTGGAGGCCGGTGAGATCCGGGCGGCGCTGGTGCACAACGACATCGATGCCATCGCCCTCGTCGGCATCCTGCAGACGCGGGGGCTGCGGGTGCCGGAGGACCTGGCCCTGGTCACGTACGACGACGAGGTCGCCGAGATGAGCAAGGTTCCCCTCACGGCGGTGGCTCCGCCCAAGCAGGCGGTCGGGGCCTGGGCCCTCGACCTCGCGGTCCGCAGACTGTCCGACCCCGCAACGCCGCTGGCGGAGATCCTGCTGCGCCCGGAACTGCGGGTCCGCGCCTCGTGCGGCGCCGCGCGCCCCGGGGCCGCCTGACCTCCCAACGTCATATGCTTTCGTTTTCCAAAATGTGAAAGCATATGCATTGACTCGCTGTCGTACGTAACGAATGATTACGGTGACACCCCAGTAAACGATCGGTGGCCCATCATGTTTCGTAGACGTCTGACAGCGCTGGTCTGTACCGTCGCAGGACTCAGCCTGCTCGCCACGGGATGCGGAGACTCCGACAGCGAGGGCTCCACGGCGGAGAAGGCGACCGGAGAGGTCACCTTCTGGTCCTTCGTCAAGGGCTCCGACGAGGTGGCCGAGGCTTTCAACCGGTCCCACCCCGACATCAAGGTGACCTTCGAGGCGGTGCCCTCGGGCCAGGAGTACTACTCCAAGCTCACCAACGCCGTGAAGGCCGGAACCGTCCCGGACGTCGCGGTCGCCGAGTTCGCCCAACTGCCCGAGTTCGCCGCTCAAGGCAAGCTGGAAGGTCTGGGAGATGAACTCGGGACCCTGGTCGAGGACCATTTCCCGCAGGCCACCAGGCAGTTGGTCGAACTGGGCGGCGAAACGTGGGGCGTCCCCCGCGACGCCGCGCCGCTGATGCTCTTCTACCGGAACGACTTCTTCAAGGACCACGGCATCGACGTCCCCACGACCTGGGACGATTACCGGGACATGACCGGCCAGGTGAAGAAGGCGGACCCGAAAGCCCGCGGCGGGGTCATGTACACCGATAACCCGGGACTGCTGAGCGCCCTTGCCTGGCAGGGCGGATCGCGGTGGTTCGGCACCGAGAAGGACGCCTGGAAGGTGTCGCTGACCGACGGTCCCTCCCGGAAGGTCGCCGACTACTGGGGAGACCTCGCCCGCGAGGACCTGGTCCACTCGCTCAGTTCGCTCGACCCGTTCTGGACGAGCGTCCAGCAGAACCGGACCGTCGCCTACGTCTGCGCGAGCTGGTGCGCGGGAGCCCAGCAGGCGACCGTCGCCGACCAGAAGGGCACGTGGTCGGTGGCCCCGGTCCCGACCTGGGACGGCAAGCCGGCCTCCGCCATGTACGGCGGCTCGTCCTTCGTCATTCCGAAGGGCGCCAGGAACAGCGCGGCAGCGGCCGAGTTCATCAAGTGGATCACCACGGACCCCGACGGCATGAAGGCGTGGGTCTCCTCCGGCACCAGCAGCATGTTCCCCGCCGATCCCCGGCTCGTGCCGGTCACCAAGGCCGCTTTCCCCACCGACTACTTCGGTGGTCAGGACGTGTACGCCGTGGGCAGCGAGTCGTACAAGGCGATCCGGCAGGGCTGGACGTGGGGGCCGGTCATGGGAACGACGAACACCGCGATCGTCGACCTGCTTCCGAAGGTCGCCGAGGGCACGGTGAAGCTGTCCGACGTCCTCACCGGCGCGCAGGAGGCCACCGTCAAGGACATGGAGCGTCGAGGAATGAAGGTGGCCCCCTAGTACGCGCCCGCCGGGTGTCCGATGCCCGCCCGTCGGGGCCGGCGTCGGCTCCTCCCCCTCAGTATTCCTTTCCCGCTCTCATCGAGAAAGGCCCGGTGTGACCAGCCCGTCAGCCCGCGCCCAGCGCCGCATATCCGTGCTGCTCCTGGCACCGTTCTTCATCACCTTCGCCGCCGTCACCATCGCCCCGCTGATCTACGCGGGCTGGATGAGCCTGTTCACCACCCGCACCTCCGGGCTCGGCTTCGGCGGCACGCAAGAGGTCTTCGCGGGACTCGACAACTACGTACAGGCCTTGTCGGATCCGGCCTTCCGCGACGGATTCCTCACCATCGCCGCGTACGTCGCCATCTACATCCCCGTGATGATCGGCGGCGCACTAGCCCTGGCCCTCCTGCTGGACACGGCGCTCGCCAAGGCGCGGGCCTTCTTCCAGCTGGCCCTGTTCCTCCCCCACGCGGTGCCCGGTCTCATCGCGGCCCTCATCTGGGTCTATCTGTACACGCCGGGGCTCAGTCCGGTGATCGGCTTCCTGCGCTCCGGCGGCCTCGACATCGACTTCCTGTCGGCGGGCAACGCGGTGTTCTCCGCGGCGAACATCGCCGTCTGGGAGTGGATCGGCTACAACATGGTCATCTTCTACGCCGCGCTCCAGGCGGTGCCCGGCGAGACGCTCGACGCGGCGAAGATCGACGGCGCGGGCGGTATGCGTACCGCGTTGTCCATCAAGGTGCCGATGATCCGCCCGGCCATCGCGCTCGCCGTGCTGTTCACCGTCATCGGATCGGTCCAGCTCTTCACCGAACCGAAGGTCATCTACAGCGCCTCCACCTCGATCGGCAGCAGTTGGACGCCCAACATGTTCGTCCAGACCGCCGCCTTCACCCACAACAACTTCGGCCTCGCGGCCGCCGCCTCGCTGCTTATCGCGGTGTTCGCCGCGGCCCTGTCCTTCCTCGTCACCCGTCTTTCGCGCAGCAGGAGCAAGCCGTGACCCAGACCACGACGCGCACGGTCCCGGCTGCCGCCACGGCCCCGGAGAAGAAGAACGGGGGCAGGCAGGCCCGGCGCAGGCCGGGGAACCGTCCCTCCGTGCTGCTGTCCAAGGCCGGCGTGACCGGGATGCTGGGCCTCGCCGCCCTCTACACCCTGCTGCCGATGCTCTGGCTGGTCCTGTCGTCCACCAAGAGCCGTCAGGACCTCTTCGCCACGAACGGCTTCGCACCGGGCGAGGACTTCGCGCTCTTCGACAACCTTCAGTACCTGTTCGAGGTCGACGACGGCATCTTCCTGCGCTGGTTGCTCAACACGATCCTGTACGCGGGCTTCGGCGCGCTGCTGGCCACGATCTTCAGCGTGGCCGCCGGTTACGCGTTCGACAAGCTGGACTTCCCCGGCAAGGAGAAGCTCTTCTCCCTCGTCCTGCTCGGCGTGATGGTGCCCGGAACCGCGATGGCGATCCCGCTGTATCTGATCGCGGCCGAGCTGGGGCTGGTGAACAGCTTCTGGGGCGTGTTCGTCCCCGGTCTCGTGTTCCCCTTCGGGGTGTATCTGGCCCGCGTCTTCAGCGCGTCCTACGTACCGGACGAGGTCCTCGAAGCGGCCCGGATGGACGGGGCCGGCGAGTTCACCACCTTCTGCCGGATCGCCCTGCCCATGGTCGCGCCCGGCTTCGTGACCATCTTCCTCTTCCAGTTCACCCAGATCTGGAACAGCTTCTTCCTGCCTCTGGTGATGCTGTCCGACAAGGAGCTCTTCCCCGTCAACCTAGGTCTGTACGTCTGGTACTCCTCCGCGCTCTCCCAGGGGCACCCGCAGGACTACCTCCTGGCGATCGTCGGATCGCTGGTGTCCGTGGCTCCCCTTGTCGTCCTCTTCCTGATGCTCCAGCGATTCTGGAAGTCCGGCATGACCGCCGGCGCCGTCAAGTAGGCCATCTCCGTGAGGATCCCCATGTCACCCGCACCTTCCCGCCCGCGCGCCCTGTTCGCCATGGGACGCCGGCACCGGGACGCCCTGTTCCCGCCGACCGTGACCGATCGGCTGACCCGGCACGTCGACATCGACCCGCTGGTCGTCGCCGAGTCCTTCCACCGGGTTCCGGGCCTGGCGGCCGTCGAAATCCTGATCACGTCCTGGGGCTGCCCGCCGCTCGACGACGCCGTTCTGGACCGGATGCCCGCGCTGAAGGCGGTCGTGCACGCGGCTGGGAGCGTCAAACACCATGTGACGGAGGCGTGCTGGGACCGCGGGCTCCTCATCTCCACCGCGGCCGCCGCCAACGCCGTGCCCGTCGCCGAGTACACGCTCGCCGCCATCCTCTTCGCCAACAAGCGGGTCCTGGAGATCGGCGGCCTCTACCGCGAACACCGCGGCGCCCTGGACTGGGCGGCGCACTACCCCGGCTTGGGCAACTACCGCAGGACGGTCGGTCTGGTGGGCGCGTCCCTCGTGGGGCGCCGAGTGCTGGAACTGCTGCGCCCCCACGACTTCGACGTCCTGCTGAGCGATCCCCACCTCGACGAGGCGGCGGCGCGTTCGATGGGCGCCCGGCTCGTGGAGCTCGACGATATGCTGGCCGTCTCCGACGTCGTCTCGCTCCACGCCCCCGCCCTGCCGGAGACCCACCATCTGCTGGATGCCCGCAGGCTGTCGCTCCTCCGGGACGGCGCCACCCTCGTCAATACGGGACGGGGCTCGCTCATCGACACCGAGGCGCTCACCGCCGAGGCACAGTCAGGACGTATCCACGCCGTCCTCGACGTCACCGAGCCCGAGGTGCTTCCGGCGGCGTCGCCGCTGTACTCGCTGCCGAATGTGCTTCTGACCCCGCACATCGCGGGATCGCTCGGCGGTGAGCTCGAGCGCATCACCCGCAGCGCTCTGGACGAGGTCGAACGCTACTGCGCCGGGCGGGAGTTCGCGTATCCCGTGACCCGCGCGGCCCTGACCACCTCGGCCTGAGCGCCTCGACCCGAGGGCCGATCACTGCGCCCGCCCCGCGCGTCGCAGATCCTGTGAAAACTCCCTCACGCCAAGAGCGCCCGCCGTACGGGGCGCGTGACGCCAGGCCGAATGAGTATCACCAGAAGGTCCACGCGGCCGGCGGAGCAGCTCAGCCGGCCGCACCCACCGCCGTCCTCACCAGTTCCCGGACCTGGCGCACGATGTCCGCGCGGTTGCGCTCGAAGTCCGGGTCGGTGACCGCGCCCGTCTGCGGGTTCGTGTTGTCCGTGCCGAACTGGAGGATCGGGGTGTGCAGATGGCCGCCCGGCAGCTTCGGCAGCCCCAGCCGGTCGCGCAGCAGGGTGACCCGGTAGGCGATCTCGTTGGAGAGGTAGTCGCCGCCGCCGCCGGCCCGCGACGCCGAGCCGGGTGTCGGGCCGTCGGGCCTGGTCACGGGCTGGGTGCCGCCCGCCGGGACCTCGGTGACCTCGGTGTTGTCGTACACCGGGAACCGGCCGGTCTCCGCTTCGGTGAGCTGCCGGTACGGGAGGGTGGTGGACGTCCACTGCGGCTGTGTGCCGGGGTCGGTGACCGGGACGAGTCCGGTGCTCGCCGCGTTCTCGTTGTCGGGGAAGCCGCCGCGCCAGGCGCCGTTGGTGCGCTCCACGTCGAAGCGGCCCTGGCGGCCCTGGCTGATGGTGGTGAACAGGTCGACGTGCGGCAGCTGCCGGGCGAGGGCCCGCTCGACGGTCCCCTCGGCGAAGTCCGCCCAGCGCACCGGGAAGACGACCGTCTCGATCCGGGCCGGCCCGTCGGCGGTCCGGACCAGGGTGCCGTCCAGGGCGAGCGCGCTCGCGCCCGAGGGGTTGCCGATCCGGACGTCCCTGTCCAGCGTGAACGGGTCGAAGCCGGTCACGAGGACCCGCTTCGTGCGGTGGCCCGGGTAGTGGATGTCGCTCTGGCCGCGCGAGGCGGTCTCCAGGGCGGTGTGCAGAGCCTTGCGCTGCTCGTCGTCGAGCTCGAACCGGGGTGTCCACGCGCGCAGTTCGCGGCTGAGCGCGAGCCGGGCCCAGTACAGCGGGCGGTCGTCGCCCCGGCTCAGGTCGCCGGTGGCGGGTCCATGTCCCTGGGCGCGGGCCACGGCACGCTTCCACAGCTCCGAGGCGTGGCGGGTCACCGTGCGTTCCGCCCGCGCGTAGCTGCGGGAACCGTGCAGGGCACGCTCGAAGCGCGGGGCGAAGGTGTCGAATCCGCTGCGCCGCAGGATCTCCTGCGGGGCGGCCCGGTCGAGGCGCTGCTCCTCCACGGTCGCCGCCGTGGGGGTGCGGGCGCTGTCCGCGGGGGCCGCGGTGGCGGGCAGGGTGGGGCCCGCAAGGACGAGCAGGAGCGCCATGCCGCCGAGACCGAGCCGGGCCGTTGCGGGGAGTTGGGGGGTCACACGGGTCCCTTTCGTTTCACCGGGTGGTCCCGCAGTATCGCCGCACCGCCCCGGGCGATGCCAGAGGGCGGGGGCTGCGCGATCCGCCCCTGCCCGGGCCCCGACCGGCCTGTACGCTGCGATCATGCAGCCGTCCGCCCCCTCTTCCCCGTCGGGGTCCGCGCGGCCGGGTCCGGTCGCGGACCCCGCCCGGCGCGGGCTCCTGACCGAGCGCATCGCCCGTGAGCTGGAGCACGACATCCGCTCCGGCGAGATCGCCGTCGGGACGAAGCTCCCCTCCGAGCGGGAGCTCGCCGCCCAGTTCGGCGCCAGCAGGAACGTCGTGCGTGAGGTGCTGCGGCGGCTGGAGGCCCAGCACCTGATCGAAGTGGCGCCGGGGCGTGGTTCCTTCGTCCGCGAGCAGTCCTCGGGGCAGGCCCGGGGGTACGACGCGCTGTACCGGGCGGGCCGGCCCACCGTGCGGCAGCTGATCGAGGCGCGGATCCCGCTGGAGGTCGAGATGGTCCGGCTGGCGACCGAGCGGGCCACGGACGAGGACATCGCGGCGATGCGGACCGCCCGGGACGCCCTGGAGTCGGCAACCGACGTCGTCGTCAAGGCTCAGGCGGACATGGACTTCCACGACGCCATCGCCGTGGCCAGCAAGAACCCGGTGCTGAGGATCATGCTGTCCTCGATCAGCGGGATGATGTTCGAGATGATGCTCCGCTCGAACTCCGACCCGTCGATCGGCGAGCCCGGCGTGCCGCACCACCCGGAGATCTTCGAGGCGGTCGAGGCGCGGGACGTGGACCTCGCCTGCGCGCGGATGCGGGAGCACCTGATGCTGGGCCTGCGGACGTACGGGGCCGATCTCGACGTCCAGGTCGACACGATGGCGCGCAATCACATCGAGACGCTGCTGGACCAGGCCGAGGGCCGCCGGACGTCTCCGGGGCGGTAGCCCCCGCCGAAACCGGGCCTCGGGCGGAGTGTGTCCGTCCGGCCCTCCCCCGGTCGGCCGCGTCGCGCCGGAACCGATCCGTCCGGTCCGTGGAATCTTCGCTTCAGGGTCTGGTCGGGGAGGTTTCCCTGCTGTTACGGTCCCGCGTAGACCAACTGGTCCTACCAGTTGGACCAGGTTGGTCGGCCCGGTCCGCCGGGGTCGGCAGGACCCGCCCGCGACACGTACGTACCGCAGAGAAACGAGGACGAGGATGTCCACGAGCAGCCAGCCCCTGAGCCGGCGTGCCTTCGGCAGGCTCGCCGCAGGGGCCGCGGTGGCCGCCGGGGCGGGCGCGCTGAGCGCCTGTTCGGGCGGGGGCGGCAAGCCCTCGGCCGACGCGCCCTTGAGGATCATGGCGATCAACCACGTCTGGTCCCAGGCGATCAAGCGCCGCACCGCGGAGTTCGAGGAGCGGATCGGCCGGCGGGTCTCCATGACGCTGCTCACCGCCGACCAGCTCGCCAGCAGCTACAACGTCAAGCTCAACGCGTCGGGCACCGATGTGGACGTGATGATGGTCCGCGCGCTCCAGGAGCAGTTGCTCTTCGGCCACAACGGCTGGCTCGCGGACCTCGGCGACCGGGTCGCGGACGACGCCCGGTTCGCCTGGGACGACTTCCAGGAGGCCCCGCGCCAGGCGTCGGTCACGGCCGGCAAGGTGCTGAGCGTCCCGGTGGTGACCGAGCGCCCCGCCCTCTACTACCGCAAGGACCTGGTGGAGGACCTGGGCGGCCCGCCGCGCACCCTGGAGGCCCTGATGGAGGGCGCACGGGAGCTGACCCGGCGGAAGGACGGCTTCTACGGGTACGTCGGCCGGGGCCAGCGCAGCGGCGCGGTCTCCCAGTGGTCGAGCTTCCTCTACTCGTACGGCGGCGACTTCGTCGTGGACGGGAAGTCCGGGATCGGCAGTGCCGAGGCCGTCGCCGCCTACGAGTACTACGGCCGCCTGCTGGCCGGTTCCGGGCCGCCCGGGGCCACCAACATGAGCCTCGAACAGGCGATGCCCATCTTCGCGCAGGGCAAGGCCGCCTTCTTCGTCGACGCCGACGCGATCTACAGCAGCTTCCTCGACCCGAAGGTGTCGCGCGTGCGCGAGACCGTCGGCTTCGCGCCCTTCCCCGCGGGGCCGGCCGGGGCGAAGCCGCACAACATCCCGTCGTGGAGCCTCGGTATCAACACCTTCTCCCGACTGCGCGACGACGCCTGGGAGTTCATCCGGTGGGCGGCCGGTCCCGAGATGTCGGCCGCGCTCCAGTCGGAGGGCATACCGGGGGCCCGCTCCTCGGTGTGGTCCGACCCGAAGACGCTGTCCGCCTTCCCGCCTGAGCTGGCCGGGGCCATGCGGCTCAACGCGGAGCGCGGCGTGGGCTACGACCGGCCGCGCGTCCTCCAGGTCGGGCGGGCCCGGGACATCGTCGGCCGCCCGCTGGTCGCGGGCATCCTCGGCCAGTCCGTCCGACCGGTCGTGCGCGACGCGGACGCGGAGTTCGCCGATTTCCTCGTCCGCGACAACCGCCACAAGGAGTCCTGATGCCCGCCATGGAGACCACAGAGGCCGGCGGGGTCGCGACGGCCGATCGGGGCGCCACCCCTCGTACGCGGGGCCCGAAGCCGCTCCGGGCCGGGCGGCGGCAGCGGACCTTCGAGCAGGCCAACCGGCGGCTCAAGTGGGCGATGCTCGCCCCGGCCGTGCTCTTCGTCGGCCTGATGATCGTCTTTCCGCTGGTCTTCACGCTCGACCTCAGCCTCACCGACGCCTTCGGCGCGGTGAACGCCGACAGCGCCCACGTCGGGCTGCGCAACTTCACCGACGCGCTGGGCGACACCCGCCGGTTCTGGCCCGCCGCCCGCCGCACCCTGGTCTTCACGGTCGGCGCGGTGGTGCTGGAGACGGTGCTCGGGCTCGCCCTGGCGATGCTGATGCGCAAACCGTTCCGGGGGATGCGCTGGGTGCGGACCGTGCTCATCGTTCCGCTGCTCGCCACGCCGGTCGCGATCGGCATCCTGTGGCTGCTGATCCTCGACCCCACCAACGGCATAGCCAACCACCTCCTGGAAGCGGTCGGCGTGCCCCGGCAGGAGTTCCTGGGATCGGTCGGGCAGTCGCTGCCGACGCTGATGCTGATCGACGTGTGGCAGTGGACGCCGATGATGACGCTGCTGCTCCTCGCGGGGCTGACCACGCTGCCCGAGGAGCCGGAGGAAGCCGCCCTGGTGGACGGGGCGAACGCCTGGCAGCGCTTCCGGTACGTCGTCCTGCCGATGCTCGGGCCGACGCTCGCCACCGCGCTGGTGCTGCGCGCCGTCGACGCGCTCAAGACCTTCGACATCCTCTACGCCACCAAGGGCGCGGGCGGCGGTTCGGACTTCGAGGTGGAGACCCTCAACGTCTATGCCTACGGGCTCACCTTCGACTACCAGGAGTACGGCCTGGCCGCCGCCGTCCTGGTCCTGTTCACGCTGTTCATCATCGGTGTCGTGGTGCTGCTGCGCCGCCGGGGCGGAAGGAAGAACGCATGAGTGCCACCCTCTCCCCCGCTCGGACCCGGCGCGGCCGGCGTTACGGTTCCTGGCTGCGGGGCGTCGCCATCACGCTCGTGACACTGGTCTTCGCGCTGCCGGTGGTGTGGATGTTCGCCGCCGCCTTCAAGACCAATGTGCAGGTCACCGATCCCTCGGTCGGGCTGTGGTTCACACCCACGCTGGACAACTTCCGCGCCGTCGTCGAGGCCGGGCAGATCGTGCGCTCGATGGGCAACTCCCTGCTGGTCGGGGTGGTTTCGACGCTGCTCTCCGCGGTGATCGCGGTGCCGGCCGCCTGGGCGGTGGGCCGGTTCTCCATGCACCGCACCGGCTCCGTGATCCTGGTCGCGCGCATCGTCCCGGCGATCTCGCTGCTGGTGCCCTGGTACTACCTGTTCGCGCGGATGGGTCTGGTCGGCTCCTACACGGTGCTGATCCTCAGCCATATGTTCGTCTCGGTCCCGCTGATCATGTGGATCATGATCAGCTTCTTCGCCGGGCTGCCGGTCGAGCTGGAGGAGGCCGCCCGTACCGACGGACTGAGCGCCTTCGGCGCGTTCTGGCGGATCTCGCTGCCGCTGGCCGCCCCCGGGACCGCGACCGCGTCGCTGCTGGCCTTCGTCTTCAGCTGGAACAACTTCATGTTCGCGCTGGTCTTCTCCGACGACCGGACCCAGACCGTGCCGGTCACCCTGTTCAACTTCATCTCCTACGCCAGCACGGACTGGGGCGGTCTGATGGCCGCCGCCTCCCTCATCACCGTGCCTGTCGTCCTGGCCGCCGTCCTCGGCCAGAAGTACCTGGTGGCCGGGTTGACCTCCGGCGCCTCCAAGGGCTGAACCCCACTCACCCGACCTCCGACCCCCACCCGCGGAAAGAGCACACACGCATGAAGATCGTCGACGCGAAGGTCGTCGTCACCAGCCCCGGCCGCAACTTCGTCACCCTGAAGCTGACGACCGACGAAGGGCTCACCGGCCTCGGCGACGCGACCCTCAACGGGCGGGAGCTGGCCGTCGTCAGCTATCTCACCGACCATGTCGCCCCGCTGCTGATCGGGCTCGACCCGCATCGCATCGAGGACACCTGGCAGTCGCTGTACCGGGGCGCGTACTGGCGGCGCGGCCCGGTGACGATGGCCGCCATCGCCGCCGTCGACGTGGCGCTGTGGGACATCAAGGCGAAGGCCGCCGGGCTGCCGCTGTACCAACTGCTGGGCGGCGCGAGCCGGGAGCGGATCGCGACGTACGGTCACGCGAACGGCCGGGACATACCCGAGCTGCTCGACTCCGTACGGGCCCGGCTCGCCGAGGGCTACCCCGCCGTCCGCGTCCAGTCCGGCATCCCCGGGCTCAAGGCGGTGTACGGGGTGTCGGACACCGACGACACCGGTGCGCCGGTCCTCCACCAGCAGGCCCGCCCCCTCGTGGAGGACTGGGACACGGCGGCGTATCTGCGCCACGTCCCGGCCGTGTTCGAGGCGGTGCGCGCGGAGTTCGGCGCCGAACTGCCGCTGCTCCACGACTCCCACCACCGTCTCACCCCGATCCAGGCCGGCCGGCTCGGGAAGGACCTGGAGCCCTACCGGCCGTTCTGGCTGGAGGACTGCACCCCGGCCGAGAACCAGGAGGCGCTGCGCCTGGTCCGCCGGTCCACCACCACGCCGTTGGCCGTGGGCGAGGTGTTCAACACGGTGTACGACTACCAGGCCCTGATCACCGAGCAGTTGATCGACTACGTGCGCTCGGCGGTGACCCACTTCGGCGGCGTCACCCCGCTGCGCAAGCTCTTCGACTTCGCCGCGCAGTACCAGATCAAGAGCGCCGTCCACGGCCCCGAGGACATCTCCCCGGTCGGGATGGCCGCCGCCGTCCATCTGGACCTGGCCGTGCACAACTTCGGCATCCAGGAGTACTCCGGCCACACCGCGCTCACCGACGAGGTGTTCCGGCACGCCTACACCTTCACCGACGGCCATCTGCACCCGGGCGAGGCACCCGGCATCGGGGTGGAGCTGGACGAGGAACTGGCCGCCGCCCACCCCTACGCGCCCGCGTATCTGCCGGTCAACCGGCTCCACGACGGGACCGTGCACGACTGGTGACCCCCGGTCCGGGGTCCGGCTCCGGCCGGGCCCCGTCCCACGGGCCGGGTGCCCACAGCGCACAGGCCGCCCGCGCACACGGCCCGCCCGCGTCAGGCCGAGGTCGCCCGGCCGGCCGGAGTCTCGCAGGCCACCGTCTCGCTGGTGCTGGGGGCCCGGAAGCAGGGCGTCATGGTCTCGGATGAGACCCGGCGGAAGGTGCTCGACGCGCTATGGGCCGGACCATGTACGGATCCGGCCGCCAGCCGGCTCGCGGCCGCTTCCGCGCAGGGCCGCCGCCGAGCAGATCGCGGTGCTGCGGCGGGCCTTCGGCGCCGACCCGGGCGGGCCTACCATCTGACGTCGAGCCGCCGCGGGCTGCGGGAGGTCGTCCCGGTCCGCCACGCGACGGCGTCCATCGGGGCGGCCAGGCGCAGGTCCGGGAGGCGGGCGGCCAGGCGGTGCAGGGCAAGCTGGAGTTCCGTACGGGCCAGCCAGGCGCCGAGGCAGTAGTGGGGTCCGGCGCCGAAGGAGAGCGTGGGGGCCGCCAGCGGGGCGAACAGGTCGTGGAGGGTGGCGGGCGGGAAGACCTCCGGGTCGCGGTTGGCCATCCCGCAGTCGGCGAGCACGATCGCCCCGGCCGGGATCGTCACCCCGCCGACCTCGACGTCCGTGGCGGCATGCCGGGTACTGCCCCGGTCGTCGCCCAGCGGGACGAGGTGGACGAGCCGGTCCGCGACACGCCCCGCTGCCTCCTCGTCGGCGCCGATGCGGGGCCAGGTCTCACGGCGCTCGCCCAGGAGGTAGAGCAAGGCGTTGCCGAGCATGGTCATGGTGCTGTCGTGGCCGCCGACGACCAGGCCGCACACCAGGCTCACCAACTGCGCCTCGGGGACACCGCCTTCGTCGTCGGCCGCCGCGACGAGACCGCTGATCAGGTCCTCGCCCGGGGCCCGGCGGCGCTTCGCGAGCAGGTCCGCGCCGAACGCGCTGAACTCCTTGCGGGCCGATGCCACCTGTTCGCCCGCGTGGGTGCCGTCGGAGAAGGCGTGTTCGCTCCAGTGCCGCAGCCGGTCCCACGCGGACTCGTCGAGTCCCATCAGCCGGCTGATCACCGCCACCGGCAGCGGGAGGGCGAACTCCGCTACCACGTCAGCTGGTTGCGGTAGCGACTCCAGCCGGTCGAGGAGTTCCTCGACGATCACGGCGATCCACGGCCGCCAGCGGCGAACGGCCCTCGGGGTGAACGCGCGCCGCAGGGTGCGGCGCAGCCGCAGATGGTCGGGGCCGTCCTGGTTGAACATCAGGTCGGGGTCGTTCACGAGATCCGGTACGCCGGAGAGCGACGGGGCCTCGGGGGCGTACAGCCCTGCCCGGCCGAAGCGGGGGTCGGAGAGCACCTGGCGGACGTCGGCGTACCGGCTGACCAGCCAGGCCGGGGCGCCGCCCGGCAGTTCGGCGGGACGGGGCGGCCCGGGTGTGTCGAAGTGCAGGCGGTGCATCGGGACCGGGTCGGGGTCCGTGGGATCGGTGGTGGTCAACGTGTCTCCTGGGGTTGGCTGTTCTGACACTTCCGGCGCCGCGGGTCAGAGTTTGACGAGGACCTTGCCGCGGTTGGCCGCCCGGTCGCCGTAGAGGCTGCCGTAGGCGGCGGGGATGCTGTCGAAGCCGTGGTGCAGGGTGTGGTCGCAGACGACCTCGCCGCGCCGGACCCGGCCGCCCAGCTCGGTGTGGAGGTCCTGCCAGTTCCGTTCGGTGAACCATTCCAGGGAGAAGATCCCGCGGACGGTGGCGCGCGGGAACATCAGGTACGGCAGGAGCCGGGGGCCGGTGTCCTCGCTGCCGACCTGGGTCGCCCACTGCCAGCACACCGCCACCTGGCTGCCGATGTTGAGCAGGGAGAACACCGCGTCGGTGACCGTGCCGCCGAGGTTGTCGAAGTACCGGTCGACGCCGTCGGGGGCGGCCCGGGCCAGCGCCTCGCGCACCGTGTCCGCGCGGTCCCCGTGGCGGTAGACGATCACCGCGTCGAAGCCGAGCCCGGTGAGGTAGTCCGCCTTCTCCGGAGACGAGGTGGTGCCGACGACCCTGGCCCCGGCGAGCGCGGCGAGCTGGCCGACGAGGCCGCCCACCGCGCCGGAGGCCCCGCTGATGACGAGGGTCTCGCCGGGGCTGATGGTCATGTACTTGGAGAGGGTCCCCCAGGCGGTCATGCCCGGTCCGCCCATCACGCTGAGGGCGGTCGGCAGGGGGAGCGCGTCGTCGTACCACCGGGGGTCGAGCCTGCGATAGGCGGGGAAGACCATGGGGAACGTGCCGGTCCGCCAGAGTTCGGCCGCGCCGGTGGAGACCACATGGGTGCGCCAGCCGCCGAAGCCCTGGACGAGGTCGCCGACGCGGTGGGCGGCGCGCGGCCCCGCCTCCACCACCTCCATGATCGAGTCGGCGCCCATGTGCCGGCCGATGGGGGTGTCGAGGGCGATGCCCTGGAGGTAGGGATCGACGGAGACGTACAGGGTGCGCAGGAGCATCTCGTCGGGGGCCAAGGTGACGTTGACGTTCTCGACGACCTTCTCGTAGACGCGGTCCACGTCGGGGACGCCCTCGATGTGTTCGCGGACCACCCATTGCGCGATCTTCATGGCTTCCTCTTCTGAGTCGGTGCGGTGCGGCGTACGGGCACGGGGATGACCCGGTGGGTCGGTGGGGGTGCGGTGAGGTCGAGCGACGCGGTGAAGGGCTTCCCGTCGTCGCGGCAGACGAACTGCATGACGTGGCGTCCGGAGGCGGCGGCCCGGATGAGGCCGCCGGTGGTGGCCCAGACGCCGGACTGGTAGAAGTCGCGCAGCCCGGGGAGGCCGGGGCCGTGCTTCTTGATCAGCTCTTCGAGCCGCTCCCCGCTCTCCACGAAGGGCTGCCAGCCCAGGACGGTCCCGTCGTGGTTGCCGGTGTACCGGACCTGGGTGAGGGGGCTGGAGACGTCCCGGACGACGATCGCGTCCCGCAGGCCGGGGTGGCGTTGGTCCAGGAATCCGATGAGCGCCTCGCGTGCCCGCCGTTTCGCCGCGTAGTAGCCGCGTCCGTGCCGTACGGGGAGGGTGTGCAGCTCCTGGCCGCCCCGGGTGCGGGTGACCTGTTCGGGGCCCTCGTCGAGGGCGCGCCAGGGGGCGATGTCGCTGAAGTAGGTGGCGTAGACGACGGTGGTGCCGTCCGGGGACAGCTCGGGGTAGTGGCGGCTGCGGAACTGGACGTTGACGCTGGGGTGGCGGATGCCGGTCAGCTCGGCCGCCAAGGACGCGTCGATGAGGTGCGTCGTGCACGGGTCGCCCTCGGGGAAGGGGCGGGAGAGGCCGAGGAACAGGGTGAAGTAGCCGGGGAAGACCATGCCGGGTTCGTGGATGGTCTCGGTGTAGAGCTTGCGGTAGTCCTCGCCCAGGTACGCGCCCTTCAGGAACTTCATGGTGGTGGTGTAGCCGTCGCAGGCCGATACGACGATGTCGGCGCGGAGTTCGCCGCCGTCGCTGAGCCGGACGCCGACCGCCCGGTCGTCCTCGACGATCACCGACTCGACCTTCGTGTTGTACGCGACCTCGCCGCCGAGCCGCCGGTAGCGGGCCTCGATGGACTCGGCGAGGCCGAGGGACCCGCCCTCGGGGACGCCGGCGGAGAGGTTGGCGTGCGAGGCGAGCTGGAAGTGGAACGGGAGGACGGGGAAGGCCGGGTGCTTCTCGTACAGGATGAAGTTGAACGCCTCCTGGAGGAGGGGGTCCTTGAACTTCTGGGAGAAGTCGGCCATCAGGACGGTGATCGTGGTGCGGACGGCGTTGAGGTACGGCAGGAACGAGGCGAGCATCCGCCAGCGCTCCCGGCGTCCCATCAGTCCGACGGGCTTGAGGAAGGGGTAGACGGCCAGCGCCTTGCGGAAGCTGCGCAGTTGCCCGCAGAACTTCCGTACGAGGCGGGCGTCGGCGGGTGAGATGTCGATGAGGTGGGCTTCGAGCCGGTCCGGGTCGGAGTAGAAGTGGACGGCCCGACCGTCGGTGCCGCACACGATGTTGAAGACGTCGAAGTGGCGGATCTCCTTGCCCTGAAGGGCGCCGAGCTCCAGCCAGATCTGGTGCATCTCGTTGCCGGGGCCGCTGCCGAGGAGCCAGCTGACGCAGGCGTCCAGGGTGAAGCCGCCGCGCTCCCAGGCGGTGCAGCAGCCGCCGGGGATCTCGTGCATCTCCAGGACGCGGGTGCGGTAGCCGTTCATCTGGGCGTAGCAGCCGGTGGAGAGGCCGCCGAGCCCGGCCCCGATGATGATCATCGTCTCGCGGGGCCGGGTGGGGCCCGGCCGGGTCCCCTTGCCGTGTCGGCTCATGTGCCCTCGCCCTCCCGTGCCGACCACCGGTCGAGCTGGGGCAGATGTCCCAGCTTCCCGGGGTGCCAGGGTTCGGCGCCCTTGCTCTCCCAGGCCCGGAACTCCAGGCCGAGTTCGCGGCAGAGGTACTGGACGGCGAAACGGCCGGTGGAGGCGGCGCGGATCAGGCCGCCCATGCCGACCCACTGCCCGGCCATGGAGAAGCCGCTCAGCCCGGGCAGCCGCATCCGGTCCTTGCCGACCAGGCGGGCCGCGACGTCGTCGGCGTCGGAGAAGGCCTTCCAGGCGAGGATGGAGCCGCCCAGGTTGCCGGTGTAGCGGTGGGTCGTGGCGGGTGTGGCGACCTCGACGATCTCGATGCGATCGGCGATGCCGGGGGTGCGGCGCTCCAGGAAGTCCCGGACGAAGTCGGCCACTTCACGCTTGCGCCGGCGATAGTCCTTGCGGTCCCTGGTGCGGAGGTCCTTCCAGTGGGCGTAGTCGCTGAAGTAGGTGCAGTGCAGCACCGAGCAGCCAGGGGGTGCGAAGCCTCCCGAGTAACGGGAGCGGGCCTGCACGACGAGGCTGTCCTGGAGTGCGCCGGGGAGGTGGGCCGCGTCGTCCGGGGCGAGGAGGTGCGTGGTGCTGTGCGCCTCGTCGGGGTCCAGGTCGCCGCGCAGACCGACGAAGGCGGAGACGACGGCGGGGAACAGGGTGCCGGGCCGGTGGAGGAGGTCGGTGTACAGCTTGTCGATGCGGGGTCCGGTGTACCGGCCGCCCAGAAGCCCGTAGACGGTGGTGTGGCCGTCGCAGGCGGAGACCACGTGTTCGGCGAAATACCGTCTGCCGTCGCGCAGTTCGATGCCGATCGCCCGGTCGTCCTCGACCAGGATCCGTTGGGTACGGGCCCGGTAGGTGACCGTGCCGCCGAGGCTCCGGTAGCGCTCCTCGATCGAGCGGGCGAGGCCGAGCGAACCGCCCTGCGGGAAGCCGGCGTTGCCGTGGTGGGCGGCGGCCATGTTGAAGAGGTAGGGCAGCAGCGGGAAGCCTCCCGGGTCCTGGAAGAAGATGTTGCGGAACGCCGTGCGCAGCAGCGGGTCCTGGAAGCGGTCGGCGAACACGTGCATCGGGGTGGCGGCGGTCCGCCAGAAGAGCCGGAAGGCGGGCAGCACCGTGCGCAGGGTCCGGGCTCTCTCCCGTACGGTCCGCAGGGCGGGCGCGGTCAGGAACGGGTACAGCTCGATGTCGATGAACCGCCGCAGGTCCCGGGTGAAGGCGCGGATGTGCGGGGCGTCGGCGGGTGAGAGGTCCAGGAGATGGGCCTCCAGGCGGTCGGGGTCGTTGTAGAACGTCACCGACCGGCCGTGTTCGTCCTCGACCTTGTTGAACAGCGCGAAGTTGGTGACGGTCTTGCCGTCGAACGCGCCGAGTTCGCTCCACACCCGGTGGGCGTCGTTGCCCGGGGCGGTGCCGACGAGCCATTCGATGCAGTAGTCGAAGAGGTATCCGTCGCGGGACCAGGCGGTGCAGCAGCCGCCGGGCAGGACGTGCTTCTCGAAGATGCGGGTCCTGGCCCCGCTCATCTGCGCGTAGCAGCCGGTGGAGAGGCCCGCCACGCCCGCGCCGACGACGATGACGCGGGGCGGGGCGCCCGGGGCGCGTTCCCTGGTGGTCCAGTCGGTGGAGTCGGTGGAGTCGTCATCCGCCATGGGACGCCTCCTCGGTGATGGTCGCTCGCACCAACTGGGCGTTGCGCGGCAGGTGTTTGGGGTCGAGCATGTCGGCGTGGACGCCGGAGCCGCGCAGGACGGCGGTGACGCCGGTGGAGCTGCCGTGCCAGGTGCCGTGCTCCCCGGCGGCGTAGAGCGCGGCCTTCTCCTCGTCGGTGATGACGGTGACCGTCGCGGCGACGGTGCCGGTGTTGGGGGTGCGCCCGCAGAACGCGAGGTATTCGGCGGCGTGCGCGAGGGTCTCTCGGGTGACGGCGTCGGATCCGGTGTGCTTGCTTACGTGGTCGGCGAGTTCGGCCTCGAAGGCGGCGATGCCGGACGCGTCGGGTTCATAGGCGGCGAGGATGCGCCGGGAGTCGAGGATGACGACGTGGGCGACGCGGCGCCCGCGCCGCTCCAGCTCCTTGGCCGTCTCGAAGGCCAGGTTGCCGCCGAGGGAGTAGCCGAGGAGCAGGCAGGGGCCGTCGGGCCGGTCGGCCTCGACCAGATCGGCGTACCGGGCAATCTTGTCGTCGCCGGGCAGGTAGTTGAAACCGATGACGGTGTGGTCGGGAAGCTGGGCGGCCAGGCCCCGGTAGACGAGCCCGTGGCCGCCGGCGGGCGGGAAGCAGAAGAGGGCGGGGGCCTGTCCGGCGTTGAAGGTCAGGCTGGGCAGCTCATCGGCGCTCGCCCCGAGGAGGATGTCCTCGACGGTGGCGGCCATCCCGTGCAGGGTGGTGACCTGGTAGAGCCGGCTGACGGGGAGGCCGACGCCGAACTCGGTGCGCAGGTGGTGGAGCAGTTCGATGAGCTTGATCGAGCTGCCGCCGAGTTCGAAGAAGTCGTCCTCCAGGCCGACCTGTTCGCGTCCCAGGAGCGTCTTCCAGTGCCGGGCGACGCTGATCTCGTACAGCGTCACGGGCTCCTCGTGCGGCCGGTCGCCGGCCTCGGCCCGGGGGGCGGGCAGCGCCGCCGTGTCGACCTTGCCGTTGGCGGTCAGCGGCAGGGCGGGCAGTTCGGTGAAGTGGGACGGGATCATGTACGAGGGCAGGGAGCGGGCCAGGTGGCGGCGCAGGGCCCGGACGTCGAGGGTCGCTCCGGCCTCCGGTACGCAGTAGGCGCAGAGGGCCGCGTCTCCCCCGGTGTCGGTGCGTACGGTGACGACGGCGCGGGCGAGCGGGGGCCACTGGGCGAGGTGGGCCTCGATCTCGCCGATCTCGATGCGGTGGCCGCGCAGTTTGACCTGGCCGTCGGTGCGGCCGAGCAGGTGGACCCGGCCATGCGCGTCCCAGCGGGCGATGTCGCCGGTGCGGTAGAGGCGTTCGGGGCGGGCGTCGGCGGCCCTGGAAAGCGTACGGGTCACGAAGCGCTCCTCGGTCTGCTCGGGGTCTCCGGCGTAGCCGAGGGCGACGCCCCGGCCGCCGATCCAGAGTTCGCCGGGCACGCCGGGCGGGACGGGTTCGCCGTGGGCGTCGAGGACGTGGAGGGTGCTGCCCGGCAGGGGCCGGCCGATCGGGACCATCGCGCCGGGTTCCAGGTCGTCGACGGGCCCTTCGAAGTACGCGCTGTCGATGGTGGCCTCGGTGAGGCCGTAGGAGTTGACGAGGCGGGTGCCGGGTCCGCACAGCTCGGCCAGCCTGCTGTACTCCCCCACGCTCCAGGCGTCCGAGCCGACCACCAGCAGCCGCAGGAAGTCCAGCCGCAGGCTTTCCCGTTCGCAGTGGTCCATCAGGCCGCGTACGACGGCGGGAACGAACTCGGCGCAGTCGACACGTTCCTGACGCATCGTGCGGTAGAGCCGGGTCGTGTCGAAGAGGAGGTCGCGGTCGGCCAGGACGAGCGTGCCGCCCGAGCACAGGGCGCGGACCAGGTCGCCGGTGAACACGTCGAAGGAGGGTTCGGCCATCTGGAGGTGCGTCGTCACGTCGGTCTCCAGCCGGTACGCCTGCCGCCACGCGGCCTGGGCGGAGGCGAGGTTGCGGTGGCTGACGCGGACGGCCTTGGGGCGGCCGGTGGAGCCGGAGGTGGTGATGATGTAGGCGGGCGCGTCCGGGGCGGTTTCGCCGGGCGTGCCGTCGGGGTGCGGTGCGGTGGCGGCGAGAGCGGCGAGGGTGAGTGTCGGGACGGCCAGGGCCCCGGTCCGCTCGGGCCGGGCGTCGTCCGCGACGATGACGAGTTCCGCGCCGGTGGCCGATACGAGGTGGGCGAGCCGGTCGGCGGGCTGGTCGGGCCGGAGCGGGAGGTAGGCGGCGCCGGCCCTGAGCACGGCCAGCAGGGCGACGATCAGCTCGGGCGACTTGTCCAGGCTCAGCACGACCACCGAGCCCTGGTCGACGCCGAGCGTACGCAGCCGGGCGGCGGTGGCGTCGGCGCGCCGGTCCAGCTCCGCGTAGGTCAGCCGGTGCGCCTCACCGTACGGGGAGGGCGTGGTGACGGCGACGGCGGCGGGGTGTTCGGCGGCGATGCGGGCGATCAGCGCGTGGACCGGGGTGAACGGTTCGTCGTCCTGGCGGCCGGGGGACGGCAGGGCCGGGCGGCTCCACTCCCCCACCAGCCGCTCCCGCTCCCGGTCGCCGATCATCTCCAGCCGGGATACGGGCTGTTCGCCGGGTTGGCGGGTCATCCGGTCGAGGAGGCGGGTGTAGTGGCCGGCCATGCGGCGCATGGTCTCGGGGAGGAAGAGGTCGGTGTTGTACTTGAACACGCAGTGGAAGCGTCCCTCCGCCTCGTCCTCGTAGGCGGACAGCGTTATGTCGAACTGCCCCTCTTCCTCCGGTAGTTCGATGTACTCCAGCCGGTAGCCGTACTGCTCGGCCGCCACCTTGTGGGTGAGGAGGATGAACATCGCCTGGAAGACGGCGGATCGGCTGGGATCGTGCTGGAGGCCCAGCTCCTCGACGAGGAGGACGAAGGGGTACTCCTGGTTGTCCAGGCCGCCGAGCACGGTGCGGCGGACCTGTCGCAGCAGTTCGGCGACGGTCGGGTCCTCGGACAGGTCGGCGTGCAGGGGCAGCGGGTTGACGAAGTAGCCGTAGACGGAGGCGAAGTCCTGCCGGGTGCGGCCGGTCACCGGGCTGCCGACGATGATGTGGTCCTGCCCGGAGTACCGGTGCAGCAGGAGGTAGTAGGCGCTGAGCAGCACCATGAACGGGGTGACGCCGTGCGCCCGGGCCAGGGCGTGGACGCGGGCGCTCAGCGCGTCGTCGAGGACGAAGAACTCCGAGGCCCCGTTGTGCGTCTGGACCGCCGGGCGCGGTTTGTCGACGGGCAGGTCCAGGAGGGGGACCTCGGCCGGCAGATGGGACCGCCAGTAGGCGAGCATGCCGGCCGCCCCGGGCCCGGCCAGGAAGGCGTTCTGCTGGTTGAGGAAGTCGAGGTAGCGGGCCTCGACCGGTGGCAGCTGGGGTTCCCGGTTGCGGCGCGACGCCTCGTAGATGCTGAGGAGTTCCTCGATGAAGGTGAACGTGGAGATGGCGTCGGAGACGATGTGGTGGACGGCCTTCATGATGATCCAGCGGTCCGGGCCCCGTTTGAAGAGGCGGAAGCGGACCAGGGGGTCGTGGGCGAGGTCGTAGGGCTTGCGGTACTCCTGGACGATCGTGGCGTGGACGGTCTCCCAGTCCTCGCCCTGGACGTCGAAGAGGGCGAGATCGGTCCTGGCGTCCTCGGAGACCCGCTGCACGGCCTGCCCGTCCGCCAGGAGGAAGTTGGTGCGCAGCGCCGGGTGGCGGGCGATGAGCCGGCGGACGGCCTCGAACATCAGGTCCGGTTCGAGGGCGACGTTCACCTCGACGGCCCCGCCGATGTTGTACGCGTAGCCGTCGGGGTTGAGGTGCTTGAGGAACCAGAGCGCTTTCTGGTTCTGTGTCAGCGGGTACTGCCTTTCGTCGGTGTGGAGTTCGACCGCGCCCGCCGCCCTGTCGCCTTCCTCCACCGAGGCCAGGGCGGTGAGGCCGTCGTGGAGCCGGGCGGTGAGCTCTCCGGCCGGGGTGCCGCTGAGCAGGGCGACCACGGGCAGGACGACGCCGAGTTCGGCGTGGATGCGGGCCCGTAGCTCCATGGCGAGGAGCGAGTCGAGCCCGAGTTCGCCGAGCCCGGTGGCGGTGTCGACGCGGTCGGCTCCGGTGCGCAGCACGGTGGCGGCGAGCGCGGCGAACCGCTCGGCGACCAGGGTGCGCCGGGTCTCCTCGTCGGCGGCGCGGAAGGTGTCGAGGAATCCGTTGCCGGAGGCGGTGTCCGTGGGCGGCGGCGCGGCCTCTGCGGCGAGGTCGGCGACCAGCGGCGGCGGGGACGGGTACCAGGCGAGGAAGACGGGCCAGTCGACGACGGTGGCGACGACGAGCTGCGCGTGGTCCTGGCCGATGACGCGTTCCAGGACGGCCATGCCCGCGTCCGGGGAGAGCGAGCTCATGCCCCGGCTGTGCAGGTAGTGCTCGGCCAGGCCGAGTTCCTCGATCATGCCGGTGGCCCAGGGACCCCAGTCCAGGCTGAGCGCGGGCAGGCCCCGGGCGCGGCGGTGGTGGGCCAGGGCGTCCAGGAAGGCGTTCCCGGCCGCGTAGTTGGTCTGGCCCGCCGTGGTCAGCAGCGAGGCGATCGAGGCGAAGAGCACGAAGTGGTCGAGGGGTTCGTCCCGCAGGTGCCGGTGCAGGAGGTGGGCGCCGACGGTCTTGGGGTCGTGGACGGCGTCGAAGGCGGCCCGGTCGAGGTCGGCGACGAGGGTGTCGCGGACCTGGCCGGCGAGATGGAACACCCCGCGTACGGGCGGCGCTCCGCTGCGCCGGTGGGCGTCGAGCCAGCCGGTCAGGGCATCCTCGTCGGTGATGTCGAGGGTCGCCGGGACGGGCTGTGCGCCGAGCGTCTCCAGTTCGCGGATCAGGGCCACGGCCCGGCCCTCGGCGGTGGCGGGGTCGGTCCCGGCCCATTTCTCCCTGGCCGGGACGGGGGTGCGCCCGACCAGGAGGATCCGGCGTGCTCCCCGGCGTACGAGGGTGCGGCACAGCAGTCGGCCGAGCGCGCCGAACGCTCCGGTGACCAGGTAGCTTCCGTCGGGCCGCAGGCGCAGCGGCAACGGCCGGGTCAGGTCCTCGGCGGGGCGGAGGCGGCTGGTGCGGCGGCCGCCGTCGCGCAGGGCGATCTCGTCCTCGTCGTCGCTCAGCGCCTCGGCCAGGAGCGCCGCGGCCTCGGTGCGGTCGCCGTCGGGGCCGGGCTGTCGGCGGGGGTCGAGGTCGATGAGCTTGCCGGGGTGTTCGGTCAGTTCCTGGTGCCGCAGCACGCGGCCGATGCCCCAGGCGGGTGCTCCGAGAGGTTCGGGGCCCTCGCCGGGCAGGGCGGGCTGGGCGCCTCGGGTGACGATGTGGAGGCGGCCGCCTCCGCCCCTGGCGGCCAGGAGGCGGGCGAGGGCGATCAGGGAGTACGCGCCCGCGCCGGTGTGGTCGTGGAGGGCGGCCCGGTCGCAGTCGGCGAGGGCGGGGGCGTCGAGGTTCCACAGGTGCAGGACGGTTCCCCGGAAGGGTCCGCCGTCGCGGTCGAGGTCGGCGAAGAGGCGCCGCAGGTCGGTGTCGGACGCGGGGTCGACCGTGTACGTCCGGCCGTCGGCGGAGGCGGTGCGGGCCGCGCCCCGGCGGACCAGTCGGCAGCGTTCGCCGCGGGCCGTGACCAGGGTGGCGAAAGCGTCCGCGACGCCTCCGGCGTCGGCGAGGAGGAGCCAGTCGTGGTCGCGTGCGGGGGCCGTGGGTCGCGGATCGCCCCCGCTCACCACCGGTTTTCCGGGTGTGACGGTGGTGCTCACGTCCCCCGGCAGGGCTCCGGCATCATCGACCGGCAGCGGAGGGCAGTCGGTCCAGACGGGTTCGGCGAGCCAGGAGTCGATCGTGGTGCGGGCGACGGCGGTGGCCGACTTCTCCACGTCGGCGGCGCAAAAGCCCTGGACGCGGCCGAGCGGTGTGCCGTCGTCGGCGTGCAGGGCGATGTTCCCGAGGGTGGTGTCGTCGTCGCCGGGGAGCAGGGTGGCATGGGCCCAGAACGGCTGGTCGCCGATGGGTTCGAGGGCGACCTCGTCGAGGGAGAGCGGCAGCCTGATCCCGGTGTCCGGTGCCCGGCCTTCGGGGTTCAGCGGGATCAGCGGAGTCAGGAGGGTCTGGAAGCAGGCGTCGAGGAGGACGGGGTGGAGGTGGTGGCCGGCGGCGTCGTCGCCGATCGCCCGGGGCGGGCGGATCCGGGCGAGGACCTCTCCGGCGCCGATCCAGACCTCCTCGATGGCCTGGAAGGCGGGGCCGTAGTGGTAGCCGAGGGCGGCCAGCGCGGTGTAGCAGTCGGGTCCTTCGAGGTGGCGGAGGGACCTGGCCCGGATCGCGGAGGCGTCGAGCGGCTGGGCGGTACGGCGGCGCTGGCCGGTGCGGACGATCCCGCTCGCGTGGACGGCCCGTTCGCCGTCCTCCCCCGTCGGCGAGGCGATGGTGAAGGCTGCGGTCTCCAGGGAGAGCGACACCTCCACGGTGCGGTCCTCGCCGTCGGGCAGGAAGAGCGCCTTGCGCAGGTCGATGTCGGCGAGGACGGCGGTGGTGCCGCCGGTGAGCCGCCGGACGGCCTGGGCGGCCATCTCCAGGTAGCCGGCGGCGGGGAAGACCACGGTGCCCTGGATGCGGTGGTCGGCGAGGTAGGGCAGGTCCTCGGTGTCCAGGCGGGCCTGCCAGGTGGGTTCGGTGGCCTCTGTGCGGCGGCCGAGGAGCGGGTGGTCGCGGTGGCCGAGCCGGACCTGGGCGACCGGTCGGGGCTCGGTCCAGTGGCGGTCGCGTCGGAAGGGGTGGCGGGGCAGGGTGACGGGCCGGCCGGTGGGCTGGAGCAGATCCCAGTCGATGGGGACGCCGAGGGTGTGGAGCGCGCCGAGGGAGGCGGCGAAGCGCTCGGTCTCGTTCTCCCGGCGGCGGATCGAGGGCAGGGTGTGCCCGGACGTCCCGGCGGCGTCGAGGCATTCGCGGATCGCGTGGCCGAGGACCGGGTGCGGGCCGATCTCCAGGAAGAGGTGGTGGCCGTCGTCGGCGATGCGGTCGATCGCCGACCGGAAGCGCACCCGGTCGCGGACGTTCTTCCACCAGTAGGCGGCGTCGAGTTCCTCGCCCCGGGCGGTTCCCTCGACACCCGTGAGATAGAGCGGCACCTGTGCCGGGCGAGGCTCCAACGGGGCCAGCTCCGCCAGCAGTTCGTCCTTGATTCGTTCCATGCCGACGCTGTGGTAGGGCACTTCGACGGTGAGGAACTTCGCGAACTGCTGCTCGGCCCGCAGTTCCTCGGCCAGCAGGGTCAGGGCCGCCTCGTCCCCGGCCAGGGTGATCGCGGTGGGGCTGTTGACGGCGGCGATGGAGACCCGGTCGCGGTAGGGGCGCACCCGGCGCTCCGCCTCGTCCTCGGACAGGCTGACGGCGAGCATGGTGCCCGTGCCGGCCAGGCTCTGCTGGAGGCGGCTGCGGTGCACGACGATCCTGGCCGCGTCCCGCAGGGAGTAGACGCCCGCCGCGTGGAAGGCGGCGATCTCCCCGGTGCTGTGACCGACCACGGCGTCGGGGCGCACCCCGTGGGACCGCCACAGGGCGGCGAGCCCGACCTGCACGGCGAAGTTCGCGGGCTGGGCGAGCCAGGTCTCGCTCATCCGGGAATCGGGCTCGTCGGCGGCCATCTCCTCGATGAGGGACCAGTCGGCGAACTCCCGGAGCGCTTGGTCGCACGCGGCGACGGCGTCGCGGAACACCGGTTCCTCCGAGAGCAGTTGGCGGCCCATGCCCCACCACTGGGGGCCCATGCCGGTGAAGACCTGGACCAGCTTCCGGTCGGCGGCGTCCCGGGCTCGGCCGTGGACGACGCGGGGGTGGGGCTCGCCGCGCTCGTGGGCGGCCAGGGCCTCGTCGAGGGAGGCGCGCGAGGAGTGGACGACGGACAGCCTCTCGGGCAGGTGCTGGCGGCGGTGGGCCAGGGTGTGGCCGAGGTCGTCGAGGGCCACGGCCGGGCCGTTGTCGCCGGCCAGTTCGGCCCGGATGCCTGCCGCCATTTCCCCCAAGGCGTCCGCGTTGCGGGCGCTGAGCGGCAGGAGGCTCCAGCGCCGTCCGGCGGATGCGGCGTTCCCGCGGTCCGCCGGATCCGGCGGGGCTTCCTCCAGGACGATGTGGGCGTTGGTGCCGCCGAACCCGAAGGAGTTGACGCCGGCGCGGGCAGGCCCTTCGTGGGCGGGCCAGGCGGTGGGCCGGGTGGGGATCTCGTAGGGCAGGGTCGCCGGGTCGATGGCGGGGTTGAGGTTCTCCAGGTTGATGTGCGGCGGGATGGTGCGGTGCTCGATGCTCAGGACGGTCTTGATCAGCCCGGCGATCCCGGCGGCGGATTCGGTGTGGCCGATGTTCGTCTTGACCGAGCCGACGTAGGCGCGGGCGCCCGGGGCCCGTCCGATGGCCAGCGCGCGGGCCAGGGCGTTCGCCTCGATCGGGTCGCCGACGGGGGTCGAGGTGCCGTGCGCCTCCATGTACTGGAGGTCTCCCGGGGTGATGCCCGCCTCGGCGCAGACCCGGCGGATGAGGTCGACCTGGGCGTCGCCGTTGGGCACGGTGATGCCGTTGGTGTGGCCGTCCTGGTTGACGCCGCTGCCGAGGACCACCGCGTGGATCCGGTCCCCGTCGCGTACGGCGTCCTCCAGCCGCTTCAGCGCGACCAGGCCGACGCCTTCGGCCCGTACGTAGCCGTCGGCGGCGGCGTCGAACGTACGGGAGCGGCCCTCGGGCGACAGGAAGCCGCCCTTCGTCTCGGCGACGGTGTACTGCGGGGCCATATGCAGCAGGGTGCCGCCGGCCAGCGCGAGATCACTCTCCCCGTTCCGCAGCGCCTGGCACGCGAGGTGGACGGCGACCAGGGAGGAGCTGCACGCGGTGTCGATGGACAGGCTGGGGCCCCGGAAGTCGAAGCAGTACGAGATGCGGTTCGAGACCATCGTCATCATGGTCCCGGTCGCGGTGTGGGCGGCCAGCGAGGTGAAGCCCAGGTCGGCGAACTGCAGGATCTTGTAGTCGAGGGTGAACGCGCCGACGTAGACGGCGACGTTCCCGCCGGCGAGGTCGGCGGGGCGCTGGCCACCGTCCTCCAGCGCCTCCCAGGCCACTTCGAGAAGCTTCCGCTGCTGCGGGTCCATGTGGTCGGCCTCGCGCGGGCTGATGCCGAAGAACGCGGGGTCGAACTCGTCGAAGCCGTCGATGTATCCGCCGCGGCCGCCGACGAGGCGCCCCGGTTTGCCGCGGAACCGGCTGCCGAGCGTACGGACGTCGTACCGGTCGGGCGGTGTGGGCGTGATGCAGTCCTTGCCCGCCACCAGATTGCGCCAGTACGTGCGGTGGTCCGAGGCGCCGCCGGGCAGGCGGCAGCCCATCCCGATGATCGCCACCTTGTTCCGTAACGCCCGGCTGTTCGCGTCGGCCATGTCGAACTCCTCAAGTCGTGGTGCGGCGAGTCGTGGTGCGGCGTCGGGGAGGGAGACCGGCGGCGGTCACTCCGGGTCGGGGGCCGGCGCGGGTCTGCGGCGCCAGGGGTGCAGGAGGGCGGCGAGGATCTCGCCGGTGCCGGGGAAGGAGGTGGGGTCCTGGAGGCCCACTGCGGCGGGTTCGCGGCCGGGGCGCCAGGTGAAGCTGCCGAAGAGGTGGTCCCAGCACGACAGATCGGAGCCGTAGTGGCCGGCTTCGGACAGCTCGGTGCTGTGGTGGAGACGGTGCTGCTCCGGGCCGGCCACCAGATGGTTGAGCGGCCCGATGCGGACGTCGATGTTGGCGTGGACGAAGTAGCCCTGCGCGGCGACGAAGAGTCCGACCACCAGCACCGCGGGGCGGGAGAAGCCGACGAGGGCCAGGGTCAGCTGGACGAGGCTCTGCGCCAGGACGATGTCCAGCACGTGGTTGACGCCGTTGTTGGCGACGTTGACCTTCTCCGGTACGTGGTGCACCCCGTGCAGCCGCCAGAGCAGGGCGTTGCGGTGGCCCAGTCGGTGCACGAGGTAGCTGACGAGCGATCCGGCAAGCAGGGCGCCCGGGATCTCGATCCCGAGGGGATACGTCGGCTCCTGCGGCGAGATCAGGCCGACGGCCAGCGCGACCAGCAGTTGCGCCAGTCCGCTTCCGGCCATGGTGAGCAGGAAGTAGATGCCGTACCAGCGCCATTCGTCCTTTCCGGGATGCCAGTTCCGGTCGTACGGAATCAGCCGCTCCAGGAGAGCCAGATAGGCGATGGCGCCGACCAGGAAAAGCGGGCTGACCCATGCCGGATCCCACCGCAGCCGCAATGCGGACACGCCCACGCACACGACCGCGAGGAGGAGAACGGGATAGGCGGCGGCACGAAGAATACGGGCAGCGCAATTCCCTCCCGCCCTCTTCCGGGAATCCGAATAGTCGGCCGAATGAATTTCGCCATCGGCGGCGCTCGCGCGCTCGTCCATAGGTGACCCCCACAAGGGAAACAACCGGGAGGTTGAAGCCAACTCTTCTCCATCAGCTCAGGCCGGAAGGGCTCTGGGAGTCTCGGTGAACTCTGGGGCGACCGTGGCCCCGCGCTGACGTCTTTCAGACACCCGGCTTCGATGAAATTCGGCCGTGGCGTGAACTGATGCCCCCGATCCCATCAGCCCAGATCATTTATTTCCCGATCGCGCGGCTTTAATCACGCCCGACTCGCAGAAATCGCCCGATGCCTTTATCCATGGGGCAATAGTTTGCGAGAGGAATCGCACAACCGAGGCGAGGTCATTTGTGCGAGCAATTCCTTCGTAGGATCATCTCGATGCCGGGGGACGGCGTATCCCCCTGCGCCGGGAGGCTATTTCCTGCGCTCAGGCGCACGTCCGGGCGGGGATCCGTGCGCCCCCGCGTAAACAGCGTGTGCGCGTGCTCCCCGAAAGCGCCTGCGGAGAGGCAGGACCGGGACGTCTTCCGCCGGAGGACACCGCCCTGCGATGATCGCGGCGAGATCCGGCAGCCCGTCCGAGATCCGGCAGCCCATCAGCGAATCGAGGATTCTCCTTGTCGTACGACGTCGGCGCGGTCCGCGCGCAGTTCCCCGCCCTGCGGTCCGGTACGGCGCATTTCGACGGTCCGGGCGGCACACAGACCCCGGCCTCCGTCGTGGCGGCGATCGGCGAGGCGATGAGCCGGCCCCTGTCGATCCGGGGCGCCGCCCTGCCCGGGGAGGTGAACGCGGAGGAGATCGTCCAGGGATTCCGGCAGGCGATGGCGGATCTGCTGGGCGCGGATCCGGGCGGGATCGTGTTCGGCCGGAGCGCCACCCAGCTCACCTACGATTTCTCGCGCACCCTGGCCGGGACCTGGAGCCCGGGGGACGAGGTCGTGGTGAGCCGGCTGGACCACGACGCCAACATCCGCCCGTGGGTGCGGGCGGCCGAGCGGGCGGGGGCGGTGGTGCGGTGGGCCGACTTCGACCCGGCGACCGGCGAGCTGCCCCCGGAGGCCGTCGGCGCGCGGATCACCGCCCGGACCCGGCTGGTCGCCGTGACCGGCGCTTCCAATCTGCTCGGCACCCGGCCCGACATCCCGGCCATCGCCGAACTCGCCCACCGGGCCGGCGCGCTACTGTACGTGGACGCGGTCCATCTCGCCGCGCACCACCCGGTGGACCTGGAGCGGCTCGGGGCGGACTTCCTCGTCTGCTCCCCGTACAAGTTCTTCGGCCCCCATCACGGTGTGCTCGCCGCCCGGCCGGAACGGCTCGACGCCCTCCGCCCGGACAAGCTGGCGCCGTCCACCGACGCCGTACCGGAACGCTTCGAACTCGGCACGCTGCCGTACGAGTTGATGGCCGGGACCCGCGCGGCGGTGGACTTCATCGCAACCCTGGGCACCGAGGCAGGCACCGAGGCGGTGAACGGGCGCGGCGGACGTCGCGAGCGGCTGGCGTCGGCGTACGCGGCGATCGACGCCCACGAGAGCGCGCTGCGGGAGAGCATCGAGAAGGGGCTGCGCGAACTGGACGGGGTGACAGTGCGCTCACGGGCCGCCGAGCGCACCCCCACCCTGCTGCTCACCTTCGAGGGCCGGGACGCGGCGGACGCCTACCGCGCCCTCGCCCGCTCCGGGGTGCACGCGCCCGCCGGGTCCTTCTACGCCCTGGAGGCCTCCCGGCACCTCGGGCTCGGCGAGAGCGGAGGCCTGCGCGTCGGGCTGTCCGCGTACAACGACGCGGACGACGTGGAGCGGCTCCTGACGGGACTGGCGGACTTCCTGCGGTGACGGCGAGGGGCCCGGGAGCCGGGAGGGCGCACCGAGCCCCGGCGTCAGGCGTACGGCGATGACGTACGGCGTCGGGCCACGTGTCCGGGCTAGAGCGTGGCCAGGGTGTCCACCGCGTCCGCCAGCCCGGACAGGTGCCGGATCCCCGTCGGCAGCCGCCCGGCCCAGCCGGGTCCGGCCACGCAGACGACGGGACGTCTGCGCGCACCCCGTACCCCCCACTCGATCGCGTCCAACCGGGCCACGAGCGAGCCGCTCGCCGTGGCGCGGGACTGCGCCCAGATCACCACCGCGGCGGGGCCGGTACGCCGTACCGCGTCCTCCAGCGCCGTGGCGGGCACGGCAGCGCCGAACATGCGGACCGGGAGCGACTGTTGGACGAGGGTCGCGGCGAGCGCCTCGAGGGCCAGCGAATGGGTCTCGCCGGGCGCACAGGCCAGCAGGGCGAGGCCCGCATCCGGATCGGGGGGCCGCTCGGCCGAGACCCCGCGCAGTGCGCCGGAGACGTGCCACGACAGCAGGTGCTCGACCTCGATGTACCGCTCCCCCGCCGTCTCCCACTTGCGCCCCACCACGTGGAGCGCCGGCATCATCACCTCGTCCCAGGCGGCCGGAAGCCCGTAACGGTCGAGCACGGTCGCGAGCAGCTCGTCCATGGCCGGCGCGTCCAGCCGAATCGCGGCCCGGGCCAGGCCACGGCACTCCTGGCGGGCCCGGCCGAGCGGAAGCGCCCCGGCGGCCCGGGGAGCGTGCCCGGACCGTGGCCGGTGCGCGGCGCCGCTCGCTTCGGCACGGGCCGCTCCGGTCCCGGTCGCTCCGCCACGAGGCGCTCCGGCCAGGACGGTGCGAGCGGCCTCGGCCGGGGGCAGGCCGGCGCTCGTCAGAGCGCACATGTTCCGCAGAGCGGCGATGTCCGCCTCCGTCCAGCGGCGATGCCGGCCGTCCTGACGTGCGGCCGGGCCGATGCCGTAGCGGCGGTCCCACGAACGCAGTGTCGTCGGCGCGACACCCAGGAGGCGGGCCACCGCACCCGTGGTCAGGCCGCCCTCGGCCGGGGCGCACGACGCCAGATCGACGGATACATCCATAAACTCACCATACGACGCAAAAACGATGCATGTTGCCCGGCGGATACACGCACGGTTCTCTTTTGATCACGGGGCGGCGAACGGCCGTGCGGCGTGAGGGAACAGGAGGCGGTCATGAAACTGAGCGACGAGTTGCCCACCGATCACCGGCTGGCGACGATCTACCGGATCGGCGCGGGCCTCTGCGGGGCGATCCTGGTGGTCTTCGGATCGCTGGGCTTCGCGGATCAGCTGAGCTTCTTCAACACCAGCGGCAGCCAGATCGCCGGGTTGTCGTCCAACGGACTTCTCAGCCTGATCTCCCTGCTCGTCGGAGCGCTGCTGATCGCCGGCGCGGCGGTGGGCGGCAATGTCGCCTCCACGGTGAACATGACCGTCGGCTCACTCTTCCTGATCAGCGGCTTCATCCACCTCTTCATCCTGGACCGGGCCGCGAACATCCTGGACTTCAGCATGCCGAACGTGATCTTCAGCTTCGTGATGGGGCTGCTGATCCTCACGTTCGGGATGTACGGGCGGGTGACCGGCGGTCTGCCGCACGACAACCCGTACTGGCGTCGCCGCCACCCGGAGCAGGCCGCGCGCGAAGCCGCCGCCCACAGCAGGGCGGCGGCGGGCGGCCAGCTGCCGGACGGGTCTGCTCAGACCTTGCGGTAGCGGGCGTTGAACCAGGAGAACACGCCGAAGGCGACCAGTCCGAGGGCGATCAGCACCAGCAGCCACGGGCCGACCGGAGTGTCGGCGAAGGAGCGCAGGGTGTCGTCCATCCCCTTGGACTTGTCGGGCTCGTGCTGGACGGCGGCGGCCAGGGCGAACGCGCCCGCCGCGGCGAAGACGCTGCCGCGCGCCGCCCCGCCGAACACACCCGTGACGTCGACGGCGCGGCGCACCCGGCGCGTCATCTGCGACATCTTCAGGTGCTTGTGGTACCTGCGCATGATGGCCCGGACCGCGATCCAGACGCCGGCGCCGGCCACCACCGCGCCGCCGATCCCGACGATCCACTGGCCGCCCGGCCAGCCGAGGGCCTTGGCCGTGATGTCCTGCGACTGCTGGTCGGACGAGCCGCCGCCGCTGCCGGATGAACCGGCGGCGAAGGACAGCACGGAGTAGGCGACGAAGGCGTAGAAGACGGCACGAGCGGCCGCCATGGCCCGCTTGCCGGGCTTGTGCTCGTCGGGTCCGGCCCCGCCGAACAGCGCCTCGGACAGTCGCCAGAGCGCCATGCCCGCCACGGCTGTGCCCAGCACCCACAGCAGCACCGTCCCGAAGGGCTTCTCGGCTATCTCCGCGACCGCACCGCCGCGGTCGGCCTGCTTCCCGTCGCCTCCGGGGAACGCGATCCGCAGGGCGAGGAAGCCCACGAGGACGTAGATCACCCCACGGGCCACGAACCCGGCACGGCCTGCGATCTCCATGGCGTTGCTGTTAGCGGCACGCCGTGCCTGGCCACGTCCCTGCGCTCCTACTGAACGGCTATTCATGTCATCCCGGTTGCCCCCGTACGGCGGATCAATGCGGTGAAGGTCTCGGATTGACGCCGTGAGAGTCCCGGGTCGATCCGGTGACCCCCCGGGAGCCGTTTCGACGCAGAAACGACGCGGCGGGCAGAACGAGCGGGGGCGGGGCAGCGTGGTAGTGACGGAGAAGACCCACCCCCGCTCGCCGGAGGAGACATCATGACGATCACCCGTCTTCAGCGCACAGCGGCGGCTGCCGCCGCACTCGCCTTTCCCGCCTCTCTGGCGTTCTTCGCTCCGCAGGCTCAGGCCGAAGCCCCCGCCGAACCGTACGGCCCCGCCTGCTCCTCCGTACCCGCCGAGGGCGCGGGCAGCCTGGAGGGCATGGCGAAGGACCCGGTCGCCACCGCCGCGTCCAACAACCCCGAACTCTCCACGCTCGTCAGCGCGGTGGAGAAGGCCGGCCTGGTCGACACCCTGAACAACGCGGAGAACATCACGGTCTTCGCGCCGACCAACGACGCCTTCGAGAAGATCCCGCAGGCGGACCTGGACGCACTCCTCAACGACAAGGCCGAGCTCACCAAGGTGCTGACGTACCACGTGGTGGGCGAGAAGGTCACGACGCAGCAGATGGAGGACGGCACCTTCAAGACGCTGGAGGGAAGCGACCTCACGACGAAGGGCTCCGGCACCGAGTTCACGGTGAACGACTCCTCGAAGATCGTCTGCGGCAATGTGCCGACGGCGAACGCCACGGTGAATCTGGTCGACACCGTGCTGATGCCGCCGTCGTAAGGGCGGGCGTGGTGCCGCCGTCGCAGTGACGACCTCGGCGCCGCCGCAGCGCACAGGGGGTCCCGTGCCCGGATCGCGTGACGGTCCGGGCACGGCCCCTGGGCGCCTGTTCTATACGCTGAGAGCGTGACCAGCGCCGATGACCGACCGACCCGGAAGGGTGCCTCCGAATCCGAGGCGCCGCTCGCCGACCTCCAGGCGTTCGCGGTCGAGCTGCGCCGGATGAACGGCGAGATCAACCGGGTGGCCCACGGTTTCGCGGTGAACCAGCAACTGCATCCCACGGACGTGAGCGCGCTCGGAGCCATCCTCGACGCCCCCTCGCCCCTGACGCCCGGGGCGCTGCGGGAGCATCTGGGCCTCACGTCCGGCGCGGTGACCGCCTGCCTGGACCGGCTGGAGCGGGCCGGGCACATCCGCCGGGCCCGGGAGAGCGCCGACCGCCGGGTGGTGCACGTGTACTACGAGGCAAGCGCCCGCACCGTCGCCCGTGACTACTTCATGCCGCTCGCCGAGGCCACGGCACGGGCCCGGGCACGCTTCAGCGAGGGAGAGCTGACGACCGTCCTGCGGTTCCTCGCCGCGATGAACGAAGAGCTGGCCGAGGTTCCCCCGGCGCATCGCTGAGGTTCCCCCGGCGCATCGCTGAGGTTCCCCCGGCGCGTCGCTGAGCTGCTCCCGGCGCGTCGCTGCGTTTTTCCCCGGCCGGGTGCGTCCATGGGAGGACGGACCGTCGGAACCACCCCCGTACGGATCCCGTGGGGAGCAGTCCCGTAATGTATTTCAACGATTGAGATTGTTCACCGATGAGATATCTCCACCCCCGGGAGAGACATGCCCACCCCTGCACGGTCGGTTCGCTGGCTGGTCCCCGTCGTCCTGCTGATCGCCTGGCTCGGCATCGGCGGCGGGCTCGGCCCGTACGCCGGAAAGCTCGGCGAGGTCGCCACCAACGACCAGGCCGCCTTCCTGCCCCAGAACGCCGAGTCCACCCAAGTCATCGACGCCCAGAAGGCGTTCCAGCAGAACGAGACCCTGCCGGTCATCCTCGTCTGGACCGCGGCGAAGAAGGACGCCCCGGTGAACGACGAGCAGCGGGAGGCCGCCACCGGCGCCCTCGCGTCGCTCGCCGGGAGCGACGGCGTCGTCGGCGAACCCTCCCCCGCCCTGCCCTCCGAGGACGGCCTCGCGCTCCAGGGCATCGTGCAGCTGAGCCCCGATCTCGGGGACGAGCTGCCGACGGTGCTGGAGGAGGTCGAGAAGGCGGGCGCGTCCGTGGACGGCACGACGCTCCAGCTGGCCGGCCCGGCCGCGAGCCAGGCCGATCTGTCCGACGCCTTCGCGGGCATCGACGGGCTGCTGCTCGGGGTCGCCCTGATCACGGTCCTCGTCATTCTGCTGCTGGTCTACCGCAGCGTGCTGCTGCCCTTCGTGATCATCCTCGGCGCCGTGTTCGCCCTCGCCCTGTCCTGTGCGATCGTCTACGTCCTCGCCGACCACGACATCGTGCGCGTGGACGGTCAGGTGCAGGGCATTCTGTCCATCCTGGTGATCGGTGCGGCGACGGACTACGCGCTGCTGCTCACCGCCCGGTTCCGGGAGGAACTCGCCGTCCACGGTGACCGGTTCACCGCGATGCGCGTCGCCCTGCGCGAGTCCTTCGGCCCGATCACGGCGAGCGCCGCGACGGTGGCGGCGGGCCTGCTCGCCCTGCTGCTGAGCGACCTCACCAACAACCGGGCCCTCGGCCCCGTGGGCGCGATCGGCATCGTCTGCTCGGTGCTGAGCGCCCTCACCTTCCTGCCCGCCGCGCTGGTACTGCTGGGCCGGAAGGCCTACTGGCCGGCGAAGCCCAAGCCCGCCGACGACAAGGTGTCCGGCGGCCACGGCATCTGGCACAAGGTCGCGTCCCTCGTCGACCGGTCGCCCCGCAAGGTCTGGGCGATCACCCTGGCGACCCTGATCGCCTGTGCCGCGTTCGCCCCGACGCTCACCTCCAAGGGCGTTCCCCTGGACGAGATCTTCGTCAACGACGCGCCGTCCGTGGCCGCCCAGGAGACGCTGGGCGAGCACTTCCCCGGCGGGTCCGGCAATCCGGCGGTGATCATCGCCGCGGCGGACCGCCTGCCCGAGGTGACCGAGGCCGCCGAGGGCACCGACGGGGTGGCCTCGGTCGCTCCGGTAGGCGAGAGCGGCCGGCCGGGCGGCGGCGAACCCCTCGTCGTCGACGGCAAGGTCCGCATCGACGCGACCCTCAAGGACGCGGCGGACAGCGACGGGGCCAAGGAGACCGTGGCCGCGCTGCGCACCGCGGTCCACGCGGTGCCCGGATCGGACGCCCTGGTCGGCGGTTACACCGCGCAGCAGTACGACACCCAGCGGACGGCGGAGGACGACCGCATGCTGATCGTGCCGGTGGTGCTGGCGATCATCCTGGTGATCCTGGTCTTCCTGCTGCGGTCGCTGCTGATGCCGGTGCTGCTCGTGGCGACCGTGGCGCTGAACTTCCTCGCCACGCTGGGCATCTCCTCGCTGGTCTTCACGCATGTGTTCGGCTTCAGCGGCACGGATTCGTCGGTGCCGCTGTACGGATTCGTGTTCCTGGTCGCCCTGGGCGTCGACTACAACATCTTCCTGATGTCCCGGGTCCGCGAGGAGTCCCTGCGGCACGGCACCCGGGAGGGCATCCTGCGCGGGCTGACCACGACCGGCGGGGTCATCACCTCGGCGGGCGTCGTCCTGGCGGCCACCTTCGCCGCGCTCGGTGTGATCCCGCTGGCGTTCCTGCTCCAGATCGCGTTCATCGTGGCCTTCGGCGTCCTGCTGGACACGCTGGTCGTCCGGTCGCTCCTCGTCCCGGCGCTGGTCCGGGACATCGGGCCGAAGGCGTGGTGGCCCGGGGCGCTGAGCCGGGAGACGTCCGACGGTCAGCCCGGCACGGAGTCCCGGGCCGGGGCCCGGTAGGCGGCGAGCGCCCAGATGACGAAGATGTCCAGGGCGATGACGATCACCGACCACAGGGGCGCGTACGGCAGGAAGAGGAAGTGCGCGAAGAGGTTCAGGGAGGCGAAGAGGATGCCGGTCACCCGGGCCCAGCCCGCCCCCTTGAGCAGCCCCGCCCCGGTGACGGCGACGCAGACGCCGAGCACCAGGTGGATCCAGCCCCAGCCGGTGAGGCTGATCCGGTAGAGGTACTCGCCGACATCGCCGTAGACGTCCCCGTCGGCCAGGGCCGCGATGCCCTCCAGGGCGGCCACGCCGCCCTGGCAGAGCATCAGCACCCCGGCGAAGAGCACACCTCCGGTCACCCATGGGCTGTCCGGATCGGGCGCGGGGGCGGCGGGGGCCGGGCCGTCGCCGCGCTGCCACGGCGTGTCGCCCTGGCCGGGCCCCGGCCGGGGCCCCTCGCCGAAGCCGGACGGCGGCGGGGCGTCGGGGCGGGGCGAGCCGGCCGGTTCCGTCGGGCCGGACGGGCCGGCGGCCCAGGAGGCGTCGTCGGCCCGTGAGGGGTCGTCGGCCCGTGAGGGGTCGGCGGCCCAGGAGGGCTCCTGCCGACTCATCAGGACTCCTCCTGCGGCCGCTCGGCCTGCCCCTTCGCACGCCTGCCGACCACGGCGGCGGCGGCGACCGCGCTGCCCGCGAAGGCCAGCGCGACCATCCAGGGGCGGTCGAAGACATGGCAGGTGGCGTGGTCCACGGAGTAGCGTCCGGGGCCGGTCAGACCGATGGCAGCGGCGGTGAACCCGAGGAACGCCGGGTACTCGTAACCGCCGCCCTGGGCGAAGAAGCCCGCCGGGGCGTGCACGGCCACCGCACCCGCCATCGCCCCGGCCGCCGCCGCGCCCGCCGCCGGGGTGGCGAGGCCGAGGGCCAGCAGTGCGCCGCCGCCCGCCTCACCGAGTCCGGCGGCCACAGCGCTGTGCTTGGGCGGGTGGAACCCCATCGCCTCCATCGCGGCCGTGGTGCCCTGGATCCCTCCGCCGCCGAACCAGCCGGCCAGCTTCTGGGCGCCGTGCGCGGCGAGCACCGCGCCGGTGCCGACGCGCAGGGCGAGCAGACCGAGATCACGCCGGTTGACGCAGACCATGAGGACTCCCGGGGTGGGGGGCTTCGGGTACGGATCCCACTCTCGTGGGCGGGTGGCGGGCGGGCGCGGCCGAGTACGCCGTACGGGGCTAGGGCGGGGCGCCGCAAGGCCCGGGGTGCGACGCAGATCATTGTGCAACTTGTTGCATAACCGGTTGGGGGTGGTCTACAACTGACGCGACGACCCGCTGCGGAGGAGACCCCGGATGAGCCCCTACCCGACCCTGCTGAGCCCGCTGGACCTCGGTTTCACCACCCTTCCCAACCGGGTCCTCATGGGATCGATGCACATCGGCCTGGAGGAGGCCGAGCGCGGCTTCGAGCGGATGGCGGCCTTCTACGCCGAGCGCGCCCGGGGCGGGGTCGGCCTGATGGTCACGGGTGGCATCGCCCCCAGCGAGCGGGCCTGCTCCTTCCCCGGCGGGGCCAAGATGACGACCGAGGCGGAGGCGGAGCAGCACCGGGAGATCACCTCGGCGGTGCACGGGGCCGGCGGGCGGATCGCGATGCAGATCCTGCACTTCGGCCGGTACGCGCACCACCCCGACCTGGTGGCTCCGAGCGCGCTCAAGGCCCCGATCAGCGGGTTCACCCCGAACGCGCTGACCGACGAGCAGGTCGAGGAGACCATCGAGGAGTTCGTCCGGGCGGCGGAGCTGGCGCGGCACGCCGGGTACGACGGGGTCGAGATCATGGGCTCCGAGGGCTATCTGATCAACGAGTTCATCGTCTCCGCGACCAACCACCGCACCGACCGCTGGGGCGGATCGTACGAGAACCGCATCCGCTTCCCGGTCGAGATCGTGCGCCGGGTCCGCGAGCGGGTCGGTGACGACTTCATCCTGATCTACCGGCTCTCCATGCTGGACCTGGTGCCGGGCGGCTCGACGCTGGAGGAGGTCGTGGCGCTCGCGAAGGAGATCGAGGCGGCGGGCGCGACGATCATCAACACCGGCATCGGCTGGCACGAGGCGCGGATCCCGACCATCGCCACCTCCGTGCCGCGCGGCGCGTTCAGCTGGGTGACCGAGAAGGTGCGCGGCGCGGTCTCCGTACCGCTGGTGACGAGCAACCGCATCAACACCCCCGAGGTCGCCGAGGAGATCCTCGCCTCCGGCCGGGCCGACATGGTCTCCATGGCCCGCCCGTTCCTCGCCGACCCGGAGTTCGTCGCGAAGGCGGCGGCGGGCCGGGCGGACGCGATCAACACCTGCATCGGCTGCAACCAGGCCTGCCTGGACCACATCTTCAGCCTCAAGATCACCTCCTGTCTGGTGAATCCGCGCGCCTGCCACGAGACCGAGCTGGTGCTCTCGCCCACCCGGACCCGCAAACGCGTCGCCGTGGTCGGGGCCGGTCCGGCGGGCCTCGCCTGCTCGGTGACGGCGGCCGAGCGGGGCCACGCGGTGACCCTGTTCGACACGGCGGACGAGATCGGCGGCCAGCTGAACGTGGCGCGCCGGGTGCCGGGCAAGGAGGAGTTCGACGAGACGCTGCGCTACTTCCGTACGCGGCTGGCGGAGCTGGACGTCGAGGTGCGGCTGTCCACCCGGGCCGAGACCGGGACCCTGGACGGTTTCGACGAGATCGTGCTGGCCACCGGCGTCGAGCCGCGTACCCCGGCGATCCCGGGCACGGACCGCCCGAACGTCGTGAGCTATCTGGACGTGCTGCGCGACGGGGCGCCGGTGGGCGACCGGGTCGCGATCGTCGGCGCGGGCGGGATCGGCTTCGACGTCGCGGAGTTCCTGACCGACGGCGGCGACGCGGCGAGCCTGGACGCGGACACCTTCTTCCGGCAGTGGGGCGTCGACACCGCCTACGCGGAGCGCGGCGGCCTGCGGGCCCCCGAGCGTCCCCAGTCGCCGCGCACGGTCCACCTGGTCCAGCGCAGGACGACCAAGGTCGGCGCGGGGCTCGGCAGGACGACGGGGTGGATCCACCGCACCGAACTGCGCCACCGGGGCGTCGAGATGATCGCGGGAGCCTCGTACGACCTCATCGACGACGAGGGCCTGCACCTCACCGTCGACGGTGAGCGGCGGGTACTGCCGGTCGACACGGTCGTGCTGTGCGCGGGTCAGGAACCGCGCCGCGAGCTGTACGAGCAGCTGAGCGCGGGCGCCGTCCCAGTCCATCTGATCGGCGGCGCGGACGTGGCGGCCGAGCTGGACGCGAAGCGGGCCATCCGCCAGGGCACGGAGCTGGCCGCCTCGCTCTGAGCCGCCTCCCCCGGGAGCCCGTACCGCTGTGCGCCCCCGTCCTTAGGATGCACCCCATGTCACTGCCGCACGCGATTCTCACCGCCCTGCTGGAGAAGCCGTCCTCGGGTCTGGAACTGACCCGCAGGTTCGACCGGTCGATCGGCTACTTCTGGTCGTCGACGCACCAGCAGATCTATCGCGAGCTGGGGAAACTGGAGGAGGCCGGGCGGATCAGGGCGCTGCCGACGGCGGTGCCGGCCCGGGGGCAGAAGAAGGAGTACGAGGTGCTGCCCGCGGGCCGCGAGGAGCTGACGGCCTGGGTGGCGCTCCCCGAGGATCCCCGGCCGGTCCGGGATCCGCTGCTGCTGCGGATGCGGGCGGCGGCCGTCGTCGGGGCGGACGGCATGGGCGCGGAGCTGCGCCGCCATCTGGTTCTGCACGAGAGCCAGTTGGCGGAGTACCGGGAGATCGAGGAGCGGAATTTCACCCCCGCGCCGACGACCGACGAGGACCGGCTGCGGTATCTGGTGCTGCGGGGCGGCATCGACCTGGAGACGTTCTGGATCGGCTGGCTGACCCGGGCCATCGCCGACCTGGACGCCTGACCGTACGGAGCGTCACGGGAGGGGCCCGGCGTCACGGGTGCGGCGCGCCGACCGCCCTCACGGCCACGGATTCCGGGGCGGCCGCGAGTCGGGGGCTGCCGATCACGACCCGGGAGGGCACCGGATCCGCCGGCGCGGGCCCCTCGGCGGCATCGCCCGCCGGCTCCGTGTTCCGCGCCTGGGCCCGGCTGAGGAGGATCACCCCGCGCACGGCCGCCGCCGTACCGAGGAGCGCGAGCACCAGGCTGACCGGCCCGCCCTGGAGGCGCTCGCCGAGCAGGGCCAGGCCGATCGCGGCGGCGGCGACCGGGTTGGCGAGGGTGACCACGGCGAGCGGTGCGCCGAGACCGCCCCGGTACGCGGTCTGGGACAGCAGCAGGCCGCCCATGGCGAAGGCGGAGACGAGGAGCGCCACCGTCAGCAGCCGCCAGCTGAACAGCGGGCCGCCCGAGTGGTCGGTGACGGCGACCGTGAGGGTCTGGGTGAGCGCGGAAGCGACACCGGAGGTGATCCCGGAGGCCGCCGCGTGCCGCAGTCCCGGGCGGGCACCCGGCCGGCTGAGCCCGGCGACGACCGCCATGGTGGCCGCGCCCACGCCGAGCGCCTCGGGAAGGCTGAGGGTCTCGTGCGGGGCGGAACCGCCCGCGGTCAGGAGCAGCGCGCCGAGGCCGAGCAGGGTCAGGGCCGTGCCCCGCCACTCGACGCGGCCGACCCGGCGTCCGGCCGCGCGTGCCCCGAGCGGGACGGCGACGACGAGGGTCAGCGCGCCGAGGGGCTGGACCAGCGTCAGCGGGCCGTAGTTGAGCGCGGCGACGTGCAGCAGCGCGCCCGCGGCGTTGAGGCCGACCGCCGACCACCAGGCGCCCCGGCCCAGCATCCGCAGGACTCCGGTGGCGGGATCGGTACGCCCGGCGAGCCGGGACTGGGCGACGGCGGCGGCCGCGTAGGCGCCGGCGGAGACGAGGGAGAGCGCGACGGCGAGGAGGGTGGCGTTCATCGGATACCACCCGCGTACGTCCCGGAGGTCGCAGGCCGCGCGCCACCCGCGTACGCCGGTACGGGAGGCCCCTCGCCGCTCCCCCACACGCCCGGCCCGGGCGGCTGCGCGGGGACCGTCCGGGCGGAGAGCGGCAGCCGGAACGCGGCGAGGGCGACGGCGAGCAGCGCCACGACGACGATCGCGTCGAGCCAGTAGTGGTTCGCCGTGCCCACGACGACGACCAGGGTGAGCGCCGGGTGCAGGAGCCACAGCCCGCGCCACCGGGAGCGGGTCGCGGCGATCAGCCCGACGGCGACCATCGCGGCCCAGCCGACGTGCAGCGAGGGCATCGCGGCGAACTGGTTCGCCATCGTGTCCGTCGCGGGCGTGTGCCCGTACACCGTCGGCCCGTAGACCTGGCCGGTGTCGACGAGTCCGGCGACCGCGAGCATCCGGGGCGGGGCCAGCGGGAAGAGCAGGTGCAGCACCAGGGCGGCGGCGGTGAGCGCGGCGAGCACGCGGCGCGACCGGACGTAGTGACGGGGGCGGCGCCAGTAGAGCCAGACCAGGAAGAGGGCCGTGGCCGGGAAGTGCACGGCGGCGTAGTAGGTGTTCGCCGCGTGGATCAGGGGCTCGCTGTGCAGCAGCATCCCCTGGACGGCTCCCTCGCCGGGGAGGTGCAGGGCACGTTCGAGGTCCCAGACGTTCCCCGCGTTGCGGAACGCCTCCTCGACGTGGCCGTTGGCGGCCCGGCGGCCGAATGTGTAGGCCAGGAAGAGTCCGGCCACGAGAAGGAACTCGCGGACGAGGGGCGGTCGGGCACGTATGTCCGGCTCCTGGTCCGTGGGCTCGATGCGGGCGAGTCTCACCCGTGCCCCCTTGGATGCGAAGCGGTAGCAGGACGGCCCGGTCACATCGATCCACGCCGTATCGATACGCCAGTGTACCGATACGTTGGCGTATCGGTACACGCACGTATCGGTACACTGGCGTATCGAGAACCTCACCGCACCGCCGCTGGAGGTACAGCCCATGCCGTCGCCCGATTCCGCACCGGAGTCAGCACTCTCGTCCCCCCGGTCGAAGATCACACCGGAGCGGGCGCAGGAGCTGTACGCGGCGGTGCTGGAGCTGTTGCGGGAGAGCGGTTACGAGTCGCTGACGATGGAGGGCGTCGCCTCCCGCACCCGCTGCGGGAAGTCGACGCTCTACCGGCAGTGGGGCTCCAAGCCGGAGCTGGTCGTGGCCGCGCTGCACGGCACCCGGCGGATGCGGCTCCCGCACATCGACACCGGGACGCTGGCCGGGGACCTGCTGGAGGCCGCGCGGGCGATCGGCGAGGCCTCGGGGAGAGACACCCCGCTGATGCACGCCCTCAGCCATGCCGCACTCCAGAGTCCGGAGCTGCTGTGCGCGCTGCGCGAGGCGCTGATCCTGCCGGAGATCGCGGCGATCGACGCGATGGTCCGGCGGGGCCAGGAGCGCGGCGAGATCGCGGCGGACCTCCCGGGGGCCGAGTTCGTGGCGACCCAGCTGCTCGGCGTGATGCGCGCCCGCCCGCTGCTGGAGGGGCGTTACGCCGACGCCGCGTATCTGACCCGGTTCGTGGAGATGGCGATCCTCCCGAGCCTCGGACTCACGGCGGGAGCGCCGGAGTCCTGACAGACGTGGACCGCCCGTCCCGGCGGATGGGGACGGTCCACCCGCGCCGCACCGTGGGGACGGGGGCGGCGCACCGCCCGGCCGGGGGGGGGCGGGGGCGGGGGGCAACCCGCCCCCCCGGGTGCGCCCCCCACACGGGCCCC
>NZ_JBHXPF010000038.1:54041-79177 GCF_042718715.1 Streptomyces sp. NPDC058576
GCGGCTGGGGGGGGGGGGGGGGGCGGCCCACCGCGCGGCCGGGCCTTGACTTCCGCGGAAGTCCCCGGCCGCCCGTGTGTCCGCACCCTTCAGGGCACCGTCCGTTCTCGCCCCTATTCTCTCTAACAAGCGCTTGGTAGATTTCTGCGGAGGGCGCAGGGCTGCCGAAGAACCAGAGGCGAAGGGCGGACCATGGGCGAGTCTTGGGCGATGGACTTCACCGGACAGGCGGTGCTCGTCACCGGCGGCACCAGGGGCCTGGGGGCGGCGATAGCGCGAGCGTTCCTGGCGAGCGGCGCGGACGTGCTGGTCTGCGGGCGCGGGACGCCGGCCGCGCCGCCGTCGGCGGGCGGGCGCGAGGCCGCGTTCCGGGTGGCGGACCTGCGGGATCCGGTGGCGGCGGCGGACGTCGTCACGGCCGCCGCGGAGCGGTTCGGGCGGCTCGACGTGCTCGTGAACAACGCCGGCGGCTCTCCGGACGCCGACGCGGCAACGGTCTCGCCGCGCTTCGTGGAGAAGGTGGTCGCACTCAACCTTCTCGCCCCCTTCTACACGGCCCAGGCGGCGAACCTGGTGATGCGGGAGCAGCCGGGGGGCGGGAGCGTGATCAACATCGGCAGCGTCTCCGCCCACACCCCCCAGCCGGGCACCGCCGCCTACTCCGCGGCCAAGGCGGGCCTGCTCGGGCTCACCCGGGCGCTGGCTCTCGAATGGGCGCCACGCGTCAGGGTCAACCACATCACCGCGGGCCCCGTCCGGACCGAGATGGCCGCCGCACGGTACGGGGACGCCGGCGGGGGCGCGGTGGCGGGCGTCGTCCCGATGGGTCGGCTCGCAGAGCCGGACGATGTGGCGCGAGCCTGCCTCTGGCTGGCGTGCGACCTCTCCTCGTACATCACCGGCACCGACCTCGCCGTACACGGGGGCGGCGAGATCCCGGCCAGGTATGCGGTCGGCCACCGCCCCACACCCTCTTAATAGTCATCTTGACTCTAATCACTTTCCCCCTTTATCGTCGTCATGACGAAATCAAGGGGGTCCATCATGGCCGACATCACCCGGCGCTTCGGCTGGCGCCACCTGCGCTCCGCGCCCACCGCCCACATCCGCCACCACAAGCGCGGCAGTCTCGCCCACGACGGCCAGGGGCTCAGCTTCTGGTACCGGTCGCTGTCGGCGGCGCTGTCCGAAGTGCCGGTCGACGACCGGGAGCTGGCCATGGCGTTCCACGCCCGTACAGCCGACTTCCAGGACGTCACCGTGCAGGCCACCGTCACCTACCGGATCAGCGATCCTGCCGAGGCGGCGAACCGGCTCGACTTCTCCGTGGACCCGGACACCGGCGGTTGGCGCGGCGCCCCGCTGGAACAGATCGCCACCCTCCTCACCGAGACCGCGCAGCAGCACACGCTGGACGTGCTGGCCCGCACCCCGCTGGCGGCAGCCCTGGTCGACGGTGTCGCCTCCGTACGCGAACGGGTCGCCACCGGTCTCGCCGCCGAACCCCGGCTCCCGGCCACCGGCATCGACGTGGTGGCCGTGCGCGTCGTCGCGATCCGCCCCGAGGCCGAGGTCGAGCGCGCCCTGCGCACCCCGGCCCGCGAGCAGATCCAGCAGGAGGCGGACCGGGCGACCTACGAACGGCGGGCCGTTGCCGTGGAGCGCGAGCGCGCCATCGCCGAGAACGAGCTGGCCAGCCAGATCGAACTGGCCCGGCGCGAGGAGCAGTTGGTCGACCAGCGCGGGACGAACGCCCGCCGCGAGGCCGAGGAGAAGGCCGTCGCCGACGGGGTACGGGCCGAGGCGGAGGCGGCCCGCAAGGTCCGCCTGGCCCGGGCGGAGGCCGAGGCGGCGCGCGAGACGGGCGCGGCACGGGCCGAGGCGCAGGCCGCCTGGCTGCGGGTGCACGGAGAGGTCGATCCGGCCACGCTGCACGCCCTGGCGGCGACCCGGCTCGCGGAGAACCTGCCGCGCGTCGAGAGCCTGACCCTCTCCCCCGACGTCCTCACCGGCCTGCTCGCCAAGCTGGGCCGTCCGGAAGGCGGGGCGGGAGCGTGAGCCTGGCGCCCCGGGCGGTGCTCGTCCACCGGCGGACGGAGTACGAGGAGTTGCTCACCCGGCACGGGACACACGGACAGGCCGCGTTCTTCCTGTCCAGCCGGGGCCGCTCGATCGACGAGGTGGCGCGCCGCCACGAGGACACCCGGCAGGCGCTGCGCGAGGTGGCGGCGGCGGTGCCGCTCACCTGGCGCTCCACCCGGGTGGAGCGGGCGGACCTGGACCGCTTCCTCTTCGCCCCGGAGGACGTGGTGGTCGTGGTGGGCCAGGACGGTCTTGTCGCCAACACCGCGAAGTACCTCGCCGGGCAGCCGGTCGTGGGCATCGACACCGCCCCGGGGCGCAACCCCGGCGTCCTGGTCCGCCACCGTCACGCCGACGCGGCGGCCCTGCTGCGCGCCGCGACCGCCCCCGGGGGCACGGCGGATGAGCTGACCATGGTCGAGGCCGTCGCCGACGACACGCAGCGCCTCCTCGCCCTGAACGAGATCTATCTCGGGCCGCCCGGCCACCAGACGGCCCGCTACCGCCTGGGCGACGACGGCGAGAGCGCCACCGACGAAGCCCAGGCGTCTTCCGGGGTGCTGGTCGGCACCGGCACCGGCGCCACGGGCTGGCTCCGCTCGCTGTGGCTGGAGCGCGGCAGCGCGCTTCCCCTGCCGGCGCCGTGCGACCCGCGCCTCCTGTGGTTCGTACGCGAGGCCTGGCCCTCCCCGGCGACCGGGACGTCGCGCGTGGCGGGCGAACTGGGGCACGGTCAGGGGCTGCGGCTGACCGTGGAGTCGGACCGGCTCGTGGTCTTCGGCGACGGGATGGAGTCCGACGCCCTGGAGCTGACCTGGAGTCAGAGCGTGCGGCTGGGCATCGCGGAGAGAGCGCTGCGCCTGGTGATCTGAGCGTGCCCGCCCCGGCGGTTTCGCTACGGTGTTCCGTGCACGTCACCCGTACGCGTGCCCGCACAGGCACCGGAGAGCGGAGAACCAGCACCATGTCGGCCGACCCCGTCACCGAGCCCGCCCGCAACACCCGCCCGCCCACGGCACAGGCGGCCCTCGGAGTCGGGGTGATCGTGGAGGACGGCCGGGGGCGCGTCCTGCTGGGCCGGCACCACAGCGGTACGTGGGAACTGCCGGGCGGGAAGGTCGACGCGACGCACGAGTCGATCGCCGCGGCGGCTGTGCGGGAGCTGCGCGAGGAGACGGGCCTGGTCGTCGACGAGGTGTCCGTGGACGTCATCGCGATGGTCCACGACGTGATCGGCGGGATCAACCGCGTCAGCATGGCGGCCGTCGTCCGGCTCGTCTCCGGGGTCCCCGAGGTGACCGAGCCGCACCTCATCAGCGCCTGGCGGTGGACCGCGCCCGAGCAGCTGCCGGCTCCGCTGTTCGATCCGTCCGCGCAGATCCTGGCGGCCTGGCGACCGGAGCTGGGCATCACCCACCCGCCGGCACATGTCCTGCGGATCGCCGGATGCGGACCAATCGGACCAGCTGTATGAATAAGGGACCATCCGTGCGATCGGAGTAGGTCACCATGGACGATTACCCGCTTCTGAACCTCTTCCTGACCATGCTGTACCTGTTCCTGTGGGTCATGTGGTTCTTCCTGCTGTTCAAGGTGGTCACCGACCTCTTCCGGGACCACTCGCTGAACGGCTGGGCCAAGGCGGGCTGGCTGGTCCTCGTCATCCTGCTGCCGTACCTGGGCGTACTGGTCTATCTCATCGTCCGCGGGCGCAGCATGCACGAACGCGACGAGAAGCTGGCGAAGGACTCGGAGGCGGCGTTCCGGAAGTACGTACAGGATGCCGCGGGAAAGCAGGGCGAGTCCGGCGGCAGCGGTCATGTGCACGATCTGGCGAAACTCGCCGAGCTCAAGGACAAGGGCGCGCTCAACGCCGAGGAGTACGAGCGGGCGAAGGCGAAACTGCTCGCCTGAGCCCGGGCTCCCTGGGCTCCGGGCCGGTGACGGGGTTCCAGCGCGGGGAATGGACGTAGTCCCGCAGCTCACCCAGCCAGCGCCCGCCCGAGCGGTAGGCGGCGATGTGGCCGACCAGGCCGAGCACCGCCGGCGAGGACAGGCCGTCGGCGTCCTTCGGCGGGTGAGGTAGGCGTCCAGGCTCGCCGGGTCCCCGATGGCGCCGTAGGGGCCGGTGAGGGCGGGGATGTTGAAGGACTTGGAGGCGGAGGTGACGACCGCCCAGCGTCCGGGGCCGTCCGCGTGCCGCACCCAGGTGGAGAACGGTACGTGGGCGAGGTCGGCGTGGATCTCGTCGCTGATCACCGCGACGCCGTGCCGCGCGCACAGCGCCGCGATCCGGTCCAGCTCGGCTTCGGTCCACACGTGCCCGGTCGGGTTGTGCGGGGAGCACAGCAGCAGCACTGAGGTGTCGGCAAGCGCGGCGCTCCGCTCGAACTCCGCCCAGTCGCCGAGGGCGCAGCCACGCAGTTCCCGGCCGCGGGCGGCGACGAGCCGGGGGAAGGCGTCGTAGGCGGGGGTGTGCACGACGACGCCGTCGCCGGGCGCGGACCACAGGTCGATCAGCGCGCCCGCCTGGTACAGCACGGCCGGGGCGTAGGCGATGGACTCCGGGGCGACCTCGGCGCGGTACCGCTCCGCGAACCAGTCGGTGACGGCGCCCTGGAAGTCGGCGTGCCGTCCGCACTCCCGGTCTCCGGGTCCGGGTCGTTCTCGCGGCCCGGGGTCTTCAGGTCGAAGCGGATGATCGCCCAGCGGAACAGGAAGTAGTACCCGGCGAACCAGATCGCGGCGATCAACGGCACCAGGTACCACTTCGTGGTGATGCCCTGACTCCTCGCCGGGCGTGCCCTCCGCCCAAGAAGCTCGGTTATGTCCCGGAGCGCACCCCACCCGGGCAGCACGCTCCGTGACAGCGCTGCTTCAGCCGGAGACCGGCGGAACGCGGCGCTCCTCCACCTCGACGACTCACCCGCGGCCATCGACGCGGGCACCGGCGGAACCATCCGTCCCGCGGAGCAAGCAGATTCATCTGAACCCTTGACGTTGCTCTTTGGTGAAAACTACGTTTCCTCTCGCGGAAACTAACTTCCACTTTGTGGAATCACCCAAACGTCCGGTCGCCCGGCTCTCCGTCGCCCGCCTCCCCCGGCGCAGCACGACGGGCTCCGCCGCGACCCCCGACGAGGATCAGAGGGGCCGATCGATGACAGCAGTGGAGGAGCGTCCGTCCGAGGCGAGCGACGGTGCGACCAGTTCGACGCTCTACACCTACGATCTCGCCCCGACGAAGCGTGAGGGGCGGCGCTGGGGCGCGTACAACGTCTTCACGCTCTGGGCCAACGACGTGCACAGCCTCGGGAATTACGCGTTCGCGATCGGCCTCTTCGCGCTCGGGCTGAACGTGTGGGGCATCCTCGCGGCGTTCCTGCTGGCGTCGGTCCTGCTCTTCCTTCTGCTGACGCTCTCCGGCTTCATGGGCCACAAGACAGGCGTCCCGTTCCCGGTCATGAGCCGGATCGCCTTCGGGATCAAGGGCGCGAAAATACCGGCCGCGGTCCGCGGCATCGTCGCCATCGCCTGGTTCGGCATCCAGACCTACCTGGCTTCCGCGGTTCTGAGCGCCCTGCTCATCGCGATGTTCCCCGGACTGCGCGATCTCGACGCGAACTCCGTACTCGGGCAGTCGACGCTCGGCTGGATCACCTTCCTCGCCCTGTGGGCCCTCCAACTGCTCATCGTGAGCTACGGCATGCAGATGATCCGGAGGTACATGGCGTTCGCGGCCCCCACCACCCTCATCACCATGTGCGCCCTCGCCGTCTGGATGTTCGTGCGGGCGGACTGGTCGATCTCCGTGTCCGTCGACGCTCCGCTCGTGGGCGGCGAGATGTGGCTGCAGATCCTTCAGGCCGCCGCCCTGTGGGTGGTGATCTACGGGACGTTCGTGCTGAACTTCTGCGACTTCACCCGCTCCGCCAAGAGCCGTGGCTCGATCATCTGGGGCAATGTGATCGGCATCCCGGTCAACATGGTCTTCTTCGCGGTGATCGTGATCGTCCTCAGCGGGGCGCAGTTCAAGCTCGACGGGCGCGTCATCACCAGCCCCACGGACATCGTCCGGACCATTCCGAGCATGTTCCTCCTGGCGACGGCTTCCCTGGCGCTGATCGCCCTGACGGTCGCCGTGAACCTGCTGGCCAATTTCGTGGCGCCGATCTACGCGCTCATCGACCTCTTCCCGCGCCGGCTGAACTTCCGCCGGGCGGGCGTCGTGAGCGCCGTCGCGGGTCTGATCATCCTGCCGTGGAACCTCTACAACAGCCCGGTCGTCGTGAACTACTTCCTCGGAGGGCTCGGGGCGCTCCTCGGCCCGCTCTTCGGCGTGATCATGGCGGACTACTGGCTCCTGCGCAGGTCCCGGGTGAACGTGCCCGCGCTCTACTCCGAGGATCCCGCGGCCGACTACCACTACCGTCGCGGATTCAACCCCCGCGCCATCGCGGCCTTCGTCCCCAGCGCGGCCGTCGCCGTCGTCGTCGCGCTGGTCCCGTTCTTCCACGCGGCGGCCGGCTTCTCCTGGTTCATCGGGGCCATCCTCGCCGCCGCGCTGTACGCCCTGATCGCGGACCGAACGTCCGCGATGAGCGATGTCGACGGTGAGGCCATCGCCGTCGCAGCCGAATAGACCCCCGAGCGGAGAGACCGGATCATGCGCATCCTCGTCGTCAACGTCAACACCACCGAGTCGATCACCGCGTCGATCGGTGAGCAGGCGGCGTCCGCCGCCTCGCCCGGCACGGAGATCGTCCCCCTCACCCCGCTCTTCGGGGCGGAGTCCGTCGAGGGGAACTACGAGAGCTATCTCGCCGCCATCGCCGTGATGGAGACCGTGCGCGCCTACAGCGAACCGTTCGACGCCGTCATCCAGGCCGGTTACGGGGAACACGGCCGCGAGGGACTCCAGGAGCTCCTCGACGTCCCGGTCGTCGACATCACCGAGGCCGCCGCGAGCACAGCGCAGTTCCTCGGCCGCACCTACTCCGTCGTCACCAGCCTCGACCGCACCGTCCCGCTGATCGAGGAGCGGCTCCACGCCGCCGGGCTGAGCGATCGCTGCGCCTCGGTGCGCGCCAGCGGCCTCGCCGTTCTGGACCTCGAACGGGACGAGAAGGCCGCCGTCGCGGCCATCGCCGAAGAGGCCGGCCGGGCCGTCGAGGAGGACCGGGCCGAGGTGATCTGTCTGGGCTGCGGAGGCATGTCCGGACTCGCCGAACGCGTCGCCGAACGCACCGGGGCGCCCGTCGTCGACGGCGTCACCGCCGCGGTCACCATCGCCGAGTCCCTCGTACGCCTCGGCCTGTCCACCTCGAAGGTGCGCACCTACGCTCCGCCCCGGCCCAAGAAGTTCGTCAACTGGCCGCCCCCCGCCCGCTGAGCTACTCCGCCCCGGACTGCCGCAGAGAAGTCACGACCGAGAAAAAGAGAGAGGGCTGCCGTGCCCGACATCCAGTTGGTTCTGCGCTCGACCCGTGTGATCACCCCCGATGGCACCCGCCCGGCGTCGATCGCCGTCTCGGGAGGAAGCATCGCCGCGGTCCTCCCGTACGACGCCGAAGTGCCCTCGACCGCACGCCTGGAGGACGTCGGCGACCATGTCGTGCTCCCCGGTCTCGTCGACACCCACGTCCACGTGAACGACCCCGGGCGCACCGAGTGGGAGGGCTTCTGGACCGCCACCCGGGCCGCCGCGGCCGGTGGGATCACGACGATCGTCGACATGCCGCTCAACTCGCTCCCTCCGACGACGACGGTGGAGAATCTGCGGGTCAAGCAGGCGGTCGCCCGTACCAAAGCCCATGTGGACGTCGGCTTCTGGGGCGGCGCCCTGCCCGACAACGCCAAGGACCTGCGCCCCCTCCACGACGCCGGCGTGTTCGGCTTCAAGTGCTTCCTGTCGCCCTCCGGGGTGGACGAGTTCCCGGAACTCGACCAGTTGCAGCTCGCGAACTCCCTCGGTGAGATCACCGGCTTCGGCGGCCTGCTCATCGTGCACGCCGAGGACCCGCACCACCTGACCGCAGCCCCGCAGAGGAACGGGCGGAAATACGCCGACTTCCTGGCTTCCCGGCCCCGCGACGCGGAGAACACGGCGATCGAGAACCTCATCGCCCAGGCCCGACGCCTGGGAGCGCGCGTTCACGTACTGCATCTGTCGTCCTCCGACGCGCTGCCGCTGATCGCCGCCGCGAAGCGCGAGGGCGTCCGCGTCACCGTCGAGTCCTGCCCGCACTTCCTCACCCTCACAGCCGAGGAAGTCCCGGACGGGGCAACCGAGTTCAAGTGCTGCCCGCCGATCCGCGAGGCCGCCAACCAGGACACCCTGTGGGCCGGGCTCGCCGACGGCACCATCGACTGCATCGTCAGCGACCACTCCCCCTCGACCGCCGACCTCAAGACCCCCGACTTCGCCACCGCCTGGGGCGGCATCTCCTCCCTCCAACTCGGCCTCCCCGCCATCTGGACCGAGGCCCGCAAGCGAGGCCACAGCCTCGACGACGTCGCCCGCTGGATGTCCGCCGCACCCGCCGAACTCGCCGGACTGAACAGGAAAGGCGCCATCGAGGCCGGACGCGACGCCGACTTCGCGGTCCTGGACCCCGAGGCGACCTTCACCGTCGACCCCGCCCGGCTGGAACACCGCAACCGCGTCACCGCCTACGCCGGGAAGACCCTGCACGGAGTCGTCACGTCCACCTGGTTGCGTGGCCGGCGCATCGCTGATCACGACGGCGTCGGCGAACCCACCGGACAGCTCCTGCACCGCTGGGAGTGAGACGGACGAGCGTCATGGTGCTTACGGCCGGCGCTCCTCGGCGGGCGAGCACGGCGGACAATACAAATCGTAATGACAACCATTTTCATGTATCGTCGGCCTCGCTCACCGATCGCACCCGGAGGTCATCATGGCTGTACCCAAACGCAAGATGTCGCGCAGCAACACCAGGCATCGCCGCGCGCAGTGGAAGGCCACAACGCCTCAACTGGTGACGGTCACCGTGGACGGCACTCCCCACCTCGTCCCCCAACGGCTCGCCAAGGCCTACGAGCGCGGCCTGCTCCGCCCCGAAGGCTGACGCCACACGCCTGACGCAGGAGTCCGGGCAGGCCTTTTCCGCGGGAAACGCCGAACAAACAGAATGCACCCCTGGAAGCAGGGGTGCATTCTGTGTGCTCGGATGGTGCACGCGAAGCGGTCAGTGGTCGTCCCAGTGGCCTTCGTGAGCCGCGTGCCGGTGGCCGTCGTGCGCGTAGTCCATGTGGTCACCGTGGGGAATCGCCACATGTCCACAGCCCTCGCCGTGTGCGTGGGCGTGTCCGGAGTGCTCTCGATGACCGTCAACCTCGCACTCATCCACGTGGCCGTCGTGCTCACGGTGCAGATGCCCGTCGTGCACATAGTCGACATGGTCGGCGTGAGGGACCGCGACGTGCCCGCAGCCCGTAGCGTGCACATGGTCATGACCGGGATGCGGCTGATGTTGCAGGGATGTCGCCACTTCACTCATCTCCATCAATTCAGACCACCGCCCCATTTCGTGACGGCAGCCGCCAACACCCTTCCTGTCTATACCCTCGCGGCCGAGGCTGCCACAGAGAACACGCATCGACGAGCAGGCCAATTGCGTAGAGTGCTATCGATAATGATTATCGGCGCTATATCCGAGTGTGAATGCATTTCACCGATTCCCCTCAGCACAGCTCCCCCAGGAGCCATTACATGACAAGAACCGAACCGTGCCCCCGGGCAGGCCTCAACTCGTCCCCATGAAGGGGGTTCCCAGAAATAATCAGGGCCGGTTTCGGATGTCTCCGAAACCGGCCCTGATCTACGACTGTCTCCAGTCGGGACGACAGGATTTGAACCTGCGACCCCTTGACCCCCAGTCAAGTGCGCTACCAAGCTGCGCCACGTCCCGCCGCGTTTCCTCCCGGTTCTCCCGGGTGGCCGCGCACGGCAAACATTACCTCACTCCGAGGACCGTATCGACGCCCGTGCCTGTTGGGCGCGGGCGGCCAGCGCCTCGGCGCCGCAGGCCATGGCCTGCTTCTGGGCCCGGGCCAGCTCCCGGTGCGATCCGATCGCGATGCCGTAGTCGACGCGGGCGAGGGCGTGCTCGTAGGCGGAGGAGGACTTCTCCAGATGCCCCACCGCCTCGGCGAGCAGTTGGGCGGCCCGCTCCGGGGGTGCGAAGAGGGCGACGCAGCGCAGGGCCTCGCCCAGGGCGGTGGGCGTGCCGAACCGTTCGGCGTGGACGCGGTTCCGGGCGGCGAGGTGCGCCGCGCGGGCCGGGTCGGTGTCGGCCAGGGCCCGCGCCAGGTCGCCGGCCCACGGGGCCCAGATGCCGTTGAAGCGTTCGCGCGGCTCCAGGGCGGCGCCCGCCGCTTCGAGCTCGGCGATCGCCTCCTCGTTGCGGCCCTCGGCCAGCAGCAGGCGGCCCCGCACGCACGGTCCGTCGGGCAGCACCATGGCGCTGGGGTAGGGCGGGCCGAAGTCGTAGCGGTCCGCGATCTTGCGGGCCTCGTCGGTGCGGCCGCGGGCCAGCAAGGTGTCGATGAGCAGGCAGGCCGCGTCCCAGTGCACGGGCAGGCCGGAGCCGACGCGGTCGGCGAGGCGGAGCCCTTCGCGCAGGAAGCCTTCGGCCTCGGCGAGACGGCCGCGGCGTCGGTGGACCATGCCGAGCAGCGTGTGGGCGAACGCCAGGTGCGCGCCGCTCCATCCGGAGATCTCGAAGGCCCGGACCGCTTCGCCGAAGAGGCTCTCGGCGCGGTCCAGCTGGTCGACGAAGGTGTAGGCGATGCCGACCATGGTGGGGAGTTCGAAGCCCCACTCGGAGTCGGTCCAGCCGAGGCCCCGGGCGGGGCTGCCGTCGATCAGGGCGCGTTCGCAGAGGTCGACGATGAGCTGGGCGTTCTCACCGCGCAGCATGGCGTCGAAGGCGCGCAGGGTGAGCAGGGCCCGTTCGGAGTTGTCGCGGCCCTTGAGGTGGTCGGCGTTGCGGGTGAGCCGCCGGGAGCGGGCCGGCCCGTCGTCCTCGGCGGCCTGCATGCCCTCCCACATGAAGTGCGCGGCCTGAAGCCGCATCAGCCCGGGGCCGGGCGCGGTGCGCGCGGCCTCCGCGGCCAGCGACAGCGCCGCGTCCTTGAGCTGGTTGTTGTGGGCGAGCGCGGCGGCGAGCCGGAAGGTGGCGTCGACCCGCAGCCCGTCGTCCAGCCCCGGCATGTCGAGGGCCGCGCGCAGGTGCTGGACCGTGGTGGGCGGTGAGCTGAGCAGCGTCGCGCAGCCCAGCTCGTAGAGGAGGACGGCCCGGTCCTTGGGGCGCGGCGGCTCCTCCAGGGCCCGTTCCAGGCAGCGTCGGGCCGCTTCGGGCGCGCCGACGGCGAGATGCTGGCCCGCGGCTTCCCGCAACTGCGCGACCAGTTCCTGGTCGTCGTCCGGGTGTACCTCCAGGAGGTGCCGGGAGGCCGCGGCGGCGCCGAGACCGGCCCGGGTGATCGCCCAGGCGGCGCGCCCGTGCATGGCGGTGCGGGTGGCCGGCGGGATCGAGCGGTAGACCGCGGTCGCGATGAGCGGGTGGACGAACTCCAGCGGGTCGAAGCCGCTGACGATACGGGCGTCGCGCAGCCGGGCCGTGCAGTCGGCGGCCTCCGCCGAGCTCATACCGGCGAGCGTGGCGGCCAGTTCCTGGGAGATGTCGGTGCCGAGGACCGCGGCGGCCCAGGCGAACCGGTTGGCGTTCGTGCCGAGCCGCTCCAGGCGGGCGACGAGCCCGCTGCCCCGGGCGGACGCGCCGAGCTCGCGCAGTTCGCCCGCCGATTCCTCCACCGGCGGCAGTTCGCGGTCCTGGACCTTGGCGACCAGCTCGACCGCCTCGTACGGGTTGCCTCCGGTGACGGCCCACACCTCGCGGCAGAACGGGTCGTCGGCGTGATCGCCGAGGCCCGCCCGGACCAGTACGGCGGTGGCGTCCGGGGTCAGGGCCCGCAGGGCGACCCGGGTCACCGTGCCCTCGCCGCCGAAGCCGCGCTCGGCCTCCCGGTCGGCGATGTAGTTGGCGTCGCGTTCGGCCAGCTCCTGCGGGCGGTGCGCCTGCACCACCAGGACCGGCAGTTCACCGAGGCGGGCGGTGAACGAGGCCAGCCAGGCGAGGGATTCGCCGTCCGCCCAGTGGGCGTCGTCCACGATGAGCAGCAACGGCCGGTGGCTGAGCCGGGAGGCGAGCCGGCCGACGACGTAGTCCAGGCCGTCGCGCACACCCTGCGGGTCGGGCTGCGGTCCGCTCGGCTCGGCCAGCCCCAGAGCGGGGGCGGTGGTCTCGTACCAGTCGCCGAACAGGGCTCGGGTCTCGTCCGGCGGGAACTGGTCGAGGGCGGGCTGGAGCAACTGCCGTACGACGTGGAACGGTACGGACGTGACGGTCTCGCCTCCCCGGGCGGACCACACGGTGCAGCGGTCGGCGGCCATCGCCCGGATCTCGGCGAGCAGCGCCGTCTTCCCGATTCCCGCCTCTCCGCTGAAGACCAGGAGCCCGCCGACGGCCTGCGCACCGCACAGGGCGTCCACCGCCTCGGCAGCGGCGGCGAGTTCCGGTTCACGCTCGTACAACGGCCGGGACGGCTTCATGCCCACCCTTCCCACAGAGGCAGTCTTCTCGACGGTCGAGCCTAGTCGTGCGCGGGTGCTCGCCGACAGGGTTCGCACGATTCCTTGCAGGTGCGGGGCACAATCGAGTAGTGAACGAGACGCGCAGAGACCGCGATGCCGAGGGCCGGGCGCGCAACGCGCGCCCCCGTGACGGACTGGGGCGCCCCTTGCCGTACGGGACGCCCGGCGTCGAACGACAGCCGGAGGGGGTCGTCCGCACGCCTCCGGAGACGCTCCGGGAGGCGCAGCGGCTGCTGGACGCGGGGATGCCGTTCCACGCGCACGAGGTCTTCGAGGACGCCTGGAAGTCGGGGCCGGAGGACGAACGCGAGCTCTGGCGGGGGCTGGCCCAGCTCGCGGTGGGGCTGACCCATGCCGCGCGGGGCAACACCGCGGGCGGGGCGCGGCTGCTGCGCCGGGGGGCGGGGGCGCTGACTCCGTTCGCCGGGTCCGGGCCGCACGGGATCGCGGTCGCCGCACTGTCCGACTGGGCGCGGGAGTTGGCGGGCCGGGTGGAATCGGGCCCGACGGTCGACGCGGCGGCCGAGGCGCCCCGCCTGCGGGGGTAGCTCGAAGGGCGGGACCGGGAACGGAAAGGAAACCGGGTCCGGGGCGGGTCCGGGAGCGGAAGGTCCGGGTCCGCGAACCTGGGCTCCGCGCAGCAACTACGATCCGGCTCCATGAGCACTTCTGACCAGGATCAGGACCAGGACCAGCACCGGGACGCGGACGTTCCGATAGCGGGCGCCGCCGCGGAGGCGGGGGCCGGGACGAAGACCGAGGCGGAGCCGGGGGCGCAGGGCGATGAGCTCGACGTACCGGACGGTCAGGGCGAGAAGAGACTCACCCCGCGCCAGGCCCGCCGACTGCGGATCGTCCTCTCCTCGGTGGGCATGGCGGCGATGGCCGTCGTGCTCGGGCTGCGCATCGCGAGCCGCTCATCGGTCCTCGTCGTCGGCGTCTACGGGCTCGCGCTCATCCTGTGCGGCGTGGTGATCGAGCTGAGCAGGAACGGCCGCACCCGGCTGGCCAGCTGGCTGCTGGGAGCGGGGTTGCTGGCCGCCGTGGGAGCGGACTGGCTGCTGCTTCCCTGACCCGGCGGCCGGTGGGGCAGGAGCCGTGCGGCCGGTGGGGCAGGGGTCGCTCGGCCGGTGGGACTGCGGCCGGGCGGCCGGGCGGCCGGACAGGAACGTGGCCGGGCGGGCTCAGATCAGCAGCAGTTGGAGTCCGCCGACGACCGTGGCGCCGATGACGATCCGGTCGAAGACCTTCTGGTTGATCCGGTCGACGCACGCGCGGCCCAGGTAGGCGCCGGGCAGGACGAACAGCAGCAGACAGGCGTCGAGCAGCAGGGACTGGGCGTCGATCAGGCCGAGTCCCACGCTGAACGGCACCTTGGACACGTTCAGGATCAGGAAGAACCAGGCCGAGGTGCCGAGGAAGCCGAGCTTGCGGAAGCCCGCCGAAAGCAGGTAGAGCGACATCACCGGCCCGCCGGCGTTGGCGACCATCGTGGTGAACCCGCCGAGAACGCCGTAACCGCGCGCGGCGGTCCGGGAGGTGCCGCCGCCACCCTCGGTTTCGGCCTCTTTCCCAGCCTCCTTCTCCGCGTACCGGCGACGCCACAGGGTCACCCCCGTCATGAACAGCAGGATCGCGCCGATGGAGGTGCGGACGGCCGCGTCGTCGGCCCACAGCATGAACACGGTGCCCGCCACCACGCCCACCGCGACGGCGGGGAACAGCCGGAGCAGGGTGGGCCAGTGGGCGTGACGGCGGTAGACGCGTACGGCGAGGAGATCGCCGACGATCAAGATCGGGAGCAGCACTCCGGTCGATTCGCGGGCCGGAAGAACGGCCGCGAACACCGCGAGGCTGATCGTATTGGCACCGCTGACGGCCGTCTTGGAGAAGCCGACGAGGGTGGATGCCGCCGCGAGGGCGGCCAGTTGCCAGAGGCTGATGGTGTCCATGTCGGGAAAGATGGTAAGCGCACGGATTTTCCGGCGCGGGCCCCGGGCCCTGACCTCCCCCACCGCTCCCCGATGAGCGTTTGATCGATTGAGCCCGCGTGTGATCGATCTATTGACCGTCTTAAGGCAGCCGATCAGGATTCCGGCATGACCGCCTCCTCTGGTGCCGCCCTACTCGGACTCCCCCCGGACGACCGCACGTCGAGCCCGTACACCGGCTACACCCGCGCCCACTGGGAGGCGGCCGCCGACGGGATGCTGGAGGCCGCCTGGAAGCGGGCCACCCCGGGTGGCGCCCGGCTCGACCTGCCCGGGCCCCCGTCGCGCTCGGGGGTCCGCTCCGATGGCCTGGAGGGATACGCCCGTACGTTCCTGGCAGCCGGTTTCCGGGTCGCGGGGGCGGGCGGCAAGGACCCGAACGGACTGCTGGAGCGGTACGCGGACGGGCTCGACGCCGGTACGCGGACACCTGGCCGGGACGACGCGGAGTCCTGGCCGCTGATCCTGGACCACCATGTGCAGGGGCAGCCCATGGTGGAGTCCGCTTCGGTGGCCCTCGGCCTGCGGCTCACCCGGCCCTGGCTCTGGGACCGGCTGACGTCCGGCGTACGGGACCGGGCGGAGCGGTGGCTCCGGGGTGCGCTGCGGCACGTTCCGGCGGGCAACAACTGGTATCTCTTCCCGTACACCGTCGCCGGGTTCCTGGAGTCGGTGGGCCGGGGCGACGCGGAGACGGCACGGGCCCGGGAGCGGGCGCTGGAGCTGCTGGAGCACTGGTACCGGGGCGACGGCTGGTACGCCGACGGGGACGGGCGCGCCTTCGACCACTACAACGGCTGGGCGCTGCACCTGTATCCGCTGCTCGACGCCCATCTGGCGGGCGACGAGCAGGAGTCGGCGCGGCACGGGGCGCGGTTGCGGGAGCATCTGAAGAGCCTCTCGCTGATGTTCGGCGGCGACGGGGCACCGCTGCACTTCGGGCGCTCGCTGACCTACCGCTTCGCGGCGAGTGCAGGGGTGGGTCTGGGCGCGGTGACCGGGCATACGCCGCTGGCCCCGGGGGTCTCGCGGCGGGTGGTCAGCGGCTCTCTGCGGTATTTCCTGGACCGTGGTGCGGTCGGGGGCGACGGGCTGCTGAGCCTCGGCTGGCACGGCCCGCACCCGGCGACGCTGCAGACCTATTCCGGTCCCGCGTCCCCCTATTGGGCCTCGAAGGCTTTCGTGACTCTCCTGGCTCCCGCCGAGCACCCTTTGTGGGCGTCGCCGGAGGAGGCGGCTCCGAGCGAGGGCCCCGACCGGGTGCTGTCCGTTCCCGCGGCGGGCTTTCTGGTGCAGTCGACGCGGGCGGACGGCATCGTGCGGCTGCACAACCACGGCAGCGACCATGTCCGCCCGGACGAGGGCGAGTCGGCGGCCGACGAGGACCCGCACTACGCGCGCCTCGCGTACTCCACCGTGACCGGGCCGACCTCGGCGGCGAACCCGGCCGACAACCATCTGTCGGTGACGGTCGGCGGAGCGCGCAGCGCCCGGCGTCGTATCCATCCGCTCGGGTGCGGACACGGAGAAGGCTGGGGCTGGGCGGCCTCCTGGCACCTGCCGGTGTTCCCGACGGGCCCGTCCACCGTCCCCGGGCTGCGGGTGGAGAGCGTGACCGTGGCGCGCGGCCGCCACGAACTGCGGGTGCACCGGGTGCTGGGCGCGCCGGACGGGGCACGGGCCGAGCTGACGGGGTGGGCGACCGACCCCGGCGGCCCGGTGAGCTCACGGTTGCGGGGGCTGCACGGGTGGGAAGCCTCCGAGGACGTGCGGGCCCCGCAGGGAACGGCGTTCACCCCCTGGGCGACCGTGCCCCGGCTCGCCGCCGAGGTGACCGGCACGGTGGTCCTGGCCGCCCTGGCCTCCCTCACCGCCGATCCGGGAGCCGCCCTGCCGGACGCGGGGTCGGACGAGGTGGTGGACCGGGTGGAGGTGGCCGGTGACACGATCGAGGTGCGCTGGGCGGAGGACGGGACGCGGACCCGTATCGCCTTCGGTCGGGGCACGGTGACGGTCGATCGCGACTAGGGCCTTTCGTTTGGATCAGCGGGCAGGCCACAGAAAGATGCCTGCGATGTGGAGTGCGGCCAGATGGACGGCGGCGGTCTTCTCGTAGCGGGTGGCGATGCCTCGCCACTGCTTTGTGGGCAGTCCGCCACGGGACCGACCGATGGCATGGTCGACCGGTTCGCCGGCCGACGCCCCCGTTTTCGGGCCCCAGCCGCGTGCTGATGCGTGCGCACGATGGTGGTCCGGAACGCGAAGGCAATCGCGTCGATCACCTGCCGGTGATCCCGCCATCTGCCACCCCGTTTCGAAGTCCGGTCAGGAAGTAGCGGCTCGATCCGTGCCCACTGTGCATCGGTCAACGACATGACCTGACAACGAGTACATCGTTGCCGGATGCCCATCTATTCAGCCACGTCCGGCATCTGACGCCGCGCCTCCGAGATCCACAACCCTTCACCGCCGCGCGTCATGGACTCTTCACACCCCTCGGCTGCATCCTCCAGGTACTCCAGCCGGGCCTGTCTCAGACTCAGGCTGCCGTTGGGCCCACCACGTACGACGTGCGCATCCGCGTCGTCCTGGCCGTCGTCCTCCCATCCGCACTCCGGACAGATCTCGAAGTTGGCCCGTTCCTCCAGGGTCCTCTGGTAGCAGCAAGGGCACGCGATGAGGCTGTCACCGGCGTTGGTCGACAGACTGGAGAACAGTTCTTCAGAGGCCATGGCCGACATCATCGCGCCCTCGCCGCACTGATCCAAGCGAAAAGCCCTAGGGCCTGTCCGGTCCTGATCCGCCGGACACGCCCTGGATGCCCCGGGCCCTACGTGTCCGTCCGGAACACCACCACCAGCGTCCGGGGCCCGTGGACGCCCTCCACCCGCTCCAGCTCGATGTCCGAGGTGGCGGACGGTCCGCTGATCAGCGTCGTCGGCCGTTCGGGCACCAGGCGCGCCACCGCTTCCGGCACGCCGACTTCGACGGTGGAGAGGTCGACGACGCACACGTGCAGATCGGGGACGAGGGACAGGGCCCGGCGCCCCTGGCCGGGCGAACCGTCCAGGAAGATCGTGCCGGTCTCGGCGCAGCCGGCGGCCGAGGCCGTCACCACCGCGTCCAGGGTGTCGAGTTGGGCCGGCGGGACACCGGCGTCGTCCTGCCGCACCTCGCCGTCGTACCCGGCGAGCCAGCGCGCGTCCAGCCCGGCCGGCACGCCGACGCGGCGCACACCGTGCTCCCGCAGGACCTCGCCGACGACCTCGGCGGTGCGGTCCGCCGTACAGGGGTGCACCCGTGCCCGGTAGTCGACGAGCCGGTCGGTGAACAGGGCGAGGCGGTCGTCGTCGGGAAGGACCCGGCCGGTGCGGTAGTCGCGCGGGACGACGACGGCCGGCGTCGGAGCGAGCGCGAGGGCGTCGCGGATCCGGCCCAGCACGGTGTCGCGGGCACTGCTCATGTCGCGTCCTCCTCATCGCAGGCGCTGTTCTGCTCGGCGGCCGCGGCCCGCAGGGCGGCCCGGCCCTCGTCGGACGCGAACCAGGTGCGGAAGGTCTCGCGGGGCGGGGCCGCGGTGTCGCGGCTGTCGCTCCAGCCGCTGAGCGGCGGGGGCAGCCGGGAGATCGTGCCGTCGCGTCCGGCGACGGCGCGGCCGAGGGCGGACGCCTTCTGCGCGGTGGTGTAGAGACCCGGGCGGCGCATCACGGCGGCAGCCGCCTTCATCGCCAGCTTCTCCGGTGTGACGCCGGTCTGTTCGGTGTGCTGGTGGCGCAACTCCACCAGCATCGACGGGATATCGATCTTCACGGGGCAGGCGTCGAAGCAGGCCCCGCAGAGGCTGGAGGCGTACGGCAGGGAGCTGTTCGGGTCGTCCTTCGCCGCGTGCATGCCGGCCAGTTGCGGAGTGAGGACGGCGCCGATGGGTCCGGGGTAGGTCGATCCGTAGGCGTGGCCGCCGGTCCGCTCGTACACCGGGCAGACGTTGAGGCATGCGGAGCAGCGGATGCAGTTGAGGGCCGCGCGTCCGGTCGCGTCGGCGAGGGCGGCGGTGCGCCCGTTGTCGAGGAGGACCAGGTGGAAGTCCTGCGGTCCGTCGCCGGGCGTCACTCCGGTCCACAGCGAGGTGTAGGGGTTCATCCGCTCCCCCGTCGAGGAACGGGGCAGGAGTTGGAGGAAGACTTCCAGGTCCTGGTAGCGCGGGAGGACCTTCTCGATGCCCATCACGGTGATGAGGGTGTCGGGCAGGGTCAGGCACATGCGCCCGTTGCCCTCGGACTCGACGACGGCCAGCGTGCCGGTCTCGGCGACACCGAAGTTCGCGCCGGAGACGGCCACCTTCGTGGTCAGGAACTTCTCGCGGAGGTAGCCGCGCGCGGCGGCGGCGAGGTGGGCGGGGACGTTGTCCAGATCCGGGTCGACGCCGGGGATCCGGTCGAGGAAGATCTGCCGGATCTCGTCCCGGTTGCGGTGGATCGCGGGGACCAGGATGTGCGAGGGCTTGTCGTGGGCGAGTTGCACGATGAGTTCGGCGAGGTCGGTCTCGTACGGGGTGATGCCGACGGACTCCAGATGTTCGTTGAGTCCGATCTCCTGGGTGGCCATCGACTTGACCTTGATGACCTCGTCGCTGCCCGTGGCGCGCACGAGCCGGGCGACGATCTCGTTGGCCTCGGCGGCGTCGCGCGCCCAGTGGACGGTGCCGCCGCGCTCGGTGACCTTGCGCTCCAGCTGTCCGAGCAGTTCGGGCAGCCGGTTCATGGTGTCGGTCTTGATGGCGGATCCCGCGTCGCGCAGGGCCTCCCAGTCGGGGAGTTCGCCGGTGACGCTCAGGCGTTTGGCACGGATGGTAGCGGTGGCGCGGCCGAGGTTGCGGCGGAGCTGGTCGTTGCCCAGTTCGTCATGGGCGGCGCGGGGGAAGGCCTGGTCACCGCGGAGGTTGCCGGTGCCGTACGGGGAGCGGGGAGGCGGGGCGGGCATGCCGAGGAACGTGCTCATACGGAGGCCTCCGTCAGGACGTCGGGCGTGGTGCGGGTCGCGGCGAGGATCCGGGCGAGGTGCAGGGTGCGGGTCCCGGACCGGATCCGGGAGAGCCCGCCGCCGATGTGCATCAGACAGGAGGAGTCCCCGGCGGTGCACACCTCCGCCCCGGTGGCCCTGATGCTGTCCATCTTGTCGTGGAGCATCGCGGTGGACGTCTCGGCGTTCTTGAGCGCGAAGGTGCCGCCGAATCCGCAGCAGGAGTCGGCGGCCTGCAGTTCGACGAGGTCGATCCCCTCGACCGCGCGCAGGAGGCGCAGGGGCTTGTCGCCGACGCGGAGCATCCGCAGGGAGTGACAGGTGGGGTGGTACGTCACCCGGTGCGGGAAGTACGCGCCGACCCGGGTGACGCCGAGGACGTCCACGAGGAGTTCGGACAGCTCGTACGTCTTCGCGGCCACGGAGTCCACGCGGGCGCGGAGGGCGGCGTCCCCGTAGCGGTCGGCGACGATCCGGTGCTGGTGCCGGACGGAACCGGCGCACGAACCCGACGGCATCACGACCGCCTCGATCGAGGAGTCGCCGAACCCGTCCGCGAAGTTGCGTACCAGGGGGACGGGTTCGCGCTGGTAGCCGGTGTTGATGTGCATCTGCCCGCAGCAGGTCTGGCCCGGCGGGAACACCACGTCGTGGCCCAGGCGCGTGAGCAGGATCGCGGTGGCCTTCACCGCGTCGGGGAAGAGCGTGTCTCCCAGACAGGTGGCGAAGAGTCCGATGCGCATGGGGCCTCCCCGGTCGGGTTCACCGCGGCGGTCTCGGCTGTCCGTCGCGTTTCACCATGAGGTTTCTATGGTCGGACCATACTAGGCACGGGCCGTCGAAGGGAACGTCCGGCGGTGCGTGCCGCACGAGGAGTCGGCCCGGGCCGGGCCTCTGCGGTGCGGTGAGCCCTGCGGGGCGGTGGACCTACGACGCGGTGGACCTACGACGCGGTGGACCTACGGGGCGGTCGGTCCTACGGGGCGGTCGGTCCTTCCACCAACGTCCCGTGCAGTCCTCGGATATGCCACTCCACCAGGTCCGCGGCCTCCTCGCCGCTCCCCTCCCGCACCAGAGTGAGGAGCGTCCGATGCTCGGCGTTGAGAGCGCGCGCGGTGGCCGGCCAGTCCTCGGCGGCTTCCAGGGCGCGCAGGATCAGCGGCCGCACGGACTCGCGTACGGCGGAGGTCAGCGTGGACGTCAGAGCGTTGCCGGAGCTGCGGGCGATGAGCACATGGAAGCGGGTGTCCAGGTCGTTGAAGGTGCTCACGGTGATCCCCGGTTCCGCCATCCCCGCCACCAGCTTCTCCGCCTCGTCGAGGTCCTCGACGGGTGCGTGGCAGGCGGCGGCATCGAAGCTGGACCGTTCCAGGACCACCCGGGCCTCCAGAACGTCGTGCAGGCTGTAGCTGCCGAGGGCGAAGTGCAGCCGGAGCAGTCTGCCCAGGGCGTCGTCCGGGTTGCGTACGATCCGGGCCCCGGCGTCGGGTCCCCGGCCGGGCTGGGCCACCAGGACGCCGATGGTCTCCAGCACCCGGAGCGCCTCGCGCAGGGCGGAGCGGCTGACGCCGAGCACCGGGGCCAGTTCCCGTTCGGGCGGCAGCCGGTCGCCGGCCCGGAGCTCTCCGGCGAGGACCTGTTCCTCGATGCTGCGGAGCACGAGCTCATGGGTACGGGACTGCTGCACGGGCTGCCATTCGACGGGCATCCGTCACTCCCTGGCTCGGCCGGATCCGGACATGCAGCCTATGTCACACCGACCATGTGGTCGGACCTCAGGCGCGTCGGCTCGTCCGGTGCGCGCGCAGGCCCCGCCCGGAAGTCCGGACGAGGCCTGGCACCGGCCGGAAGGAGGCCGGAGGGGCGGTGCATGCGGGGCACCGCCGGGAGATGGGGCGCGGGTCGGGGCACGCCGGGTCGGCGCGTCGCCGGGGCAGCCGACGCTAGCGGGTGCCGGGGATGTCCCGCCCGTGCGGGCGCCCGCGCTGCGGGTCGAAGAGCTGGGCCGCCGCTCCGGAGACGATCAGGCCTGCGGCGATGAGGAGGCCGTGGCCCATGGCGATGCCGATGCCCAAGGCGGCGAGTCCGACGGCGAGCCACAGCCAGGCGTTGCGACGGCGGTACTCCCGCGGGGAGCACGGGGTTCCGCCGGACATCGCCTCGGCGAAGCCGGGATCGTCGTGACGCAACTGCTCCTCCAGATCGCGCAGCCGCTCGTCGTACGTGGGCATGGCCTCTCCCTCCCGGCCCGGAATCCCTCGTGGCTCCTGGGGCCCCCGATCCCCGGGCGGTGCGGCACGGGGCAGGCCCCCCCCGGGGCCCTGGACCTCATAGTCGCCGGGGAGGGCCTTAGGGGGCCATCAGGGACAGCACCCATATCCGGGGGTGCGCACCATGCAGACGAGGGCGGGCGACCGGGCGCAGGGAGGGATCCGGACAGCCACATGACCAGGCGACGGCGTGCGCCCTCCCCGCAGCGGCGTCATGACCAGGCGACGGCGTGTGCCCCTCCGCAGCGGCGATAGTGGAGGCTGTCAGCGAGCCCGCGGCCGACCCGACCCCCGAAGGAGCCGTTCGACCGTGTCCCTGTTCTGGCGGATCTTCCTGCTCAACGCGGCCGTGCTGGTCGCGGCAGGCGCACTGCTCCTGCTCGGGCCGATCACCGTCTCGACCCCGGTCCTGCTGACCGAGGCCATGATCCTCACCGGCGGCATCGCCTTCATGCTCGCGGCCAACGCGGCTCTGCTCCGGCTCGGACTCTTCCCGCTCCAGCGGGTCACCCGCGCGATGACGACCACCGATCTGCTGCGTCCGAGCCCGCGCCCCGAGGTCGCGGGGCACGGTGAGATCGCCGCGCTGATCGAGACGTTCAACACGATGCTGGACCGGCTGGAGGCCGAGCGTGCCACCAGCAGCGCCCGCGCCCTCTCCGCGCAGGAGGCCGAGCGCCGCCGTGTGGCGCAGGAGCTGCACGACGAGGTCGGGCAGACGCTGACCGCGGTTCTGCTGGAGCTGAAGCGGGTCGCCGACCATGCCCCGGAGCCGCTGCGCGGGGAGTTGCGGCAGGTCCAGGAGATCACCCGGGGGTCGCTCGACGAGATCCGCCGGATCGCGCGCCGGCTGCGGCCGGGGGTGCTGGAGGAACTGGGCCTGGTGAGCGCGCTGACGGCGCTGATCACCGAGACTCCGACACCCGACGGGCTGACGATCCGCCGCCAAATGGGAAAGGAACTGCCGGAGTTGGGCACCGAGGCCGAGCTGGTCGTCTACCGGATCGCGCAGGAAGCCCTCACCAACACGGTCCGGCACGCCCGCGCCACCCACCTGGAACTCTCGCTTCGGCGCACCTCCGACGGGGTCGAACTACGCATCCGCGACGACGGCCGGGGCCTCGGGGACGTCCCCGAGGGGGCCGGCCTGCGCGGTATGCGTGAACGCGCTCTGCTGATCGGCGCCGAGGTCTCCCTCGGTCCCGGGCCGCAGGGCGGCACCGAAGTACGTCTCGATGTGCCCGTCCCGAACGGAAACAACGGAAGCAACGGAAGCAACGGAAGCAACGGAAGCAAGTGACCATGCCCACCTCACCGTCCATCGCCACGCCTTCCACCAGAGCCGCCGCGCAGACCCGCATCCTGCTGGCGGACGATCACGCCCTCGTGCGTCGGGGCGTCCGGCTGATCCTCGACGGCGAACCGGACCTGACGGTCGTCGCCGAGGCCGGCGATGGTGCCGAGGCCATCGAGATGGCCCGCAGCGAACGCCCCGACCTGGTCATCCTGGACATCGCGATGGCCCGCCTCACCGGCCTCCAAGCGGCGCGCGAGCTGTCCCGGGTCATGCCCGGCCTGCGCATCCTTATGCTCACGATGTACGACAACGAGCAGTATTTCTTCGAGGCGTTGAAGGCGGGGGCGGCCGGATACGTCCTCAAGTCGGTCGCGGACCGGGATCTGGTGGAGGCCTGCCGGGCGGCGATGCGCGACGAGCCGTTCCTCTACCCGGGCGCGGTGACGGCGCTCATCCGCAACTTCCTCGACCGCGCCAAGGACGGCGAGGACCTGCCGGCGCGGGCCATCACCGAGCGCGAGGAGGAGATCCTGAAGCTGGTCGCCGAGGGCCACTCCTCGAAGGAGATCGGCGAGCTGCTCGTCATCAGCGTCAAGACGGTGGAGCGGCACCGCGCCAACCTGCTCCAGAAGCTCGGCCTGAGGGACCGTCTGGAGCTCACCCGCTACGCGATCCGCGCCGGGCTCATCGAACCCTGACCGGGGTCGGCGGGCGCGAGCAGGCAGGCAGGTAGGTGCGAGCCAGGCGGGTGTGCGCACCAGCGAGCACCGTCGGTTCATGTGATTCTCACCCGATCCGCATAAGGTGCCCCCGTGACCCAGATGACCCCGCCCGGCTGGCATCCAGACCCCGGGCACTCAGGCAAAGGCCCCGCTCAGGAACGCTGGTGGGACGGAGCGCAGTGGACCGGCCACGTCCGCGCGTCACCCGGCGCGGCGCGCCGTCGTGGGATCCGTATCGGCGTCGGCGTGACGGTCGGCGTGGTGGTGCTCGCCGCCATCGGAGGCGGCGTGTATCTGCTGGGCGAGGACAGGGACGGCGGCCGCCCGGACACCGTGGCCTCCTCGCCGTCCGGCGCCCCCGAGCTGCCGGGCGCACCGGAGGGCGACAACAAGGACGGCGGACAGGGCGGCGAAGGCAACGGCGGGGAGGACGGGGAAGGCCAGGGGCCGGGTGAGCAGCTCCCGCCGACCGAGCCGGGCTTCGCCACGGACCTGACCGCCGGGATCAGCCTTCCGGTACCCGAGGGGTGGAAGGGAACATCCGGGGCGGTCGGGGCGGGACTGACGACGGGTGAGCACGCGTGCCCCGGCGACACCGCGGAGACCTGTGTGCGGGGCGGAATCTTCTCGGCCCCGGCGGCTGCCATGAAGCTCACCGCCAGGACACCGGAGGAGGCGGCCAAGAAGGACATCGCCGTCAACGCCAAGGAATCCTACGGCGGCAAGAGCTACGGGAAGATCACCTCGCACGAGGAGCTGAAGTCCGAGGCCGTCACGGTCGCGGGCGGCAAGGGGTACGTCGTGCGCTGGAAGGTGGTGACGGAGAAGGGCGACGACGGCTACGTGGAATCGCTGGTGTTCCCCTCCCCCACCTCCAAGGACATGCTCGTCGTGGTCCGGTCCGGGTTCGACGTGAACAAGGACGCGCCGAAGCTGTCCGTCCTGGACGAGATCACCGGCGGGATCAAGCCCGCGTCCGGCGCCGGAGGAGGCACCGGCGGGGCGGTCTGACCCGCACCACCCCGCCCCACACCCCCACACGCCACACGGAACGGCGGGGCCCGGACGTCCGGG
>NZ_JBHXPF010000039.1:0-71700 GCF_042718715.1 Streptomyces sp. NPDC058576
GGAAGAGGCTCTCTTCCGGAACGCGGCCTTCTCGCCCTGCCGCCTACTTCGTGGCGCCGGCCAGGCCCCGCGCGTACTCCGGCCACCAGGCGCCGGCCTTCGGGCCGCCCTTGCAGTCGCCGTCGGACTCGCCGGGGCGCTTGACCCACAGGTAGGCGTCGACCAGCTCGTCACCGGTCTGCGTGGTGGGGGCCTCGCCCAGCGCGCGGCCGGGCGGATTGCACCAGTTCTCGGCCGGATCGCCGCCCGTGTAGGGGCCGTTGCCGTTGCGGCTGGTGTCGATGACGAAGGGCTTGTCGCCGATCTTCTCCGACAGCTTCCTGCCGAACTGCGTGGAGACGTCCGTCGTCTGGAAGTTGGAGACGTTGAGCGAGAAGCCGTCCGCCTCGGCGATCCCGGCCCGCTGGAGCGGCTGGAACAGCGCGTCGGGCGACTGCCAGCCCGCGTTGCCCGCGTCCAGGTAGACCTTGGTGGCGGGCTGCTGCTTCAGCCGCTGGATCGCGCCCTTGAGAAGGTCGTAGCGCTCCTCGTGGAACTCCTGGGGCGTGCAGCCGTCGACCAGGTGGAGCAGGGCGTCCGGCTCCAGGATCACGGTGGCGCCGCGGTCCCCGATGCCCTTGGCCACGCTGTCGAGCCAGGCGCGGTAGGCGTTGCCGTCGGCGGCGCCGCCCTTGGAGAACTGGCCGCAGTCGCGGTGCGGGATGTTGTAGAGGACCAGCAGGGCGTCCCGGTCGGCCGCGGCGGCGGCCTCGGTGACGCCCCTGACCTCGTTCTCGGGGTTGTCCGGGCCGATCCATTCGCCGACCGGCTGCCGCGCGATCTTCCGGATCAGCTCGGCGTTCTTGTCGTCGCCGTCCTTGCCGTACGCGGCGACCTGACGGGCCGCGTTGCCGTCGGGGTTGACCCAGTACGGATCCTTGTCCTTCGGCTGCTGCTCGACGGTCGGCGCGCTCTCCTTGTCGCCGCCGTCCCCGTCGCCGGAGCACCCCGCCAGCAGCAGGGCTGCCCCGAGCGCCGCCGCCGTACCGGTCGTCCGCAGGCCCGCCGCGCGCCTGCGCGTCCGGGACCGGCCGGTGTAACTGCCGTACATCCACTCCCCCTTGGGTGCACTGCCTGCACTGTTCGTCCTTGGTTGCACCGATGTGCTGCCGGTCCGATCCATCCTGGCACAGCGGCCGGGCGTCCACGCTTTCCCCCGTACAACGGTCACACCGGGGCACCGGTTCCGGACATCCTGTTCGAAAGCCGGTCATCCGACCGGCCGGTCCCCCTACAGTGGCGAGGGCCGGGGCCTTCCCCACCGCACCGACCTCCCGTACCGCGCCGGGCGACTCCCGCGGCCGGGCGCACGCGGTCGAGGACCGGCCCGGCGAGCACGCCCCCTGAGAGGCCGCCCGCCGGGCCGGGTTGAGGATGTTCCGAGGTGCGGCGCTCAGCCGCGGCCGCTGCCGTGGGCCACGGCCTGGGCCCGCTCCCCGCCGTCTCCGGCGTTCTCCGTCGCGCCCCGCGCGTCCCGCGCCCCGGTGAGGTAGGCGGAGACCACCACGTTCGCCGTGTACGAGCGGGTCTTCTGGTCGTACGTCCCGCCGCAGGTGATCAGCCGCAGCTCGGCCCGGCCGTCCTCGCGGGGTCCGTACGCCTGTTGCGCGTCGAAGCGTTCGCGGGTGACGAGCTGGACATCGTCCACGGTGAACTCCGCGACGCTGCCGTCTCTCCGGGCGACCTCGATCCGGGCGCCCGGCTTGACCGCGCTGAGCCCGTAGAACACCGCGGGCTTGGTGTCGGTGTCGACATGGCCGACGAACAGGGCCGTGCCCTTCGCCCCGGGCTGGGTGCCGTCGCCGTACCAGCCGGCGGTCCTCGGCATGCCGTACGGGGGCGGGTCGATGGCCCCGTCCCCGTCGAGGCCGCGGGCGACGACGGGGGCCTCGATCCCCACGGAGGGGACCTCGACCCGCTCGGGGGCCGCCCCGTCGAGCGGGTCGTGGGCCGGGGGCAGCGAGCTTCCGAAGGGGCGGCCGACCGCGGCCACGTCGCCGGTGGTGGGGCCCGACAGTCCGCCGAGCCCGCCACCGGCCTCCTTGCCCCAGAGCCACAGGCCGAGGAGCAGCACGGCCCAGGTCACTCCGGTGAGCAGTCGCCCGTTGCCTGCCGGGCGGTCCGGGGCTCCCATGTCAGCTGCCGGCCGGTTCGCGGCGCCGGCGCGAGGTGCGCAGGGCGACGGCGACGGCCGCGACGGCGGCGAGCACCAGGCCGATCACCGCGTGCCGGGTGCCGGGGCCCGCGGCCTCGGTGGACCGTTCGGCGAGGGTGGCGGTGCCTCCGCCGCCCGCCTTGACGGGTGCGGCGGGCGAGGGCCGGTTGTGGTGGACGACGGTGAGGGTGCCGGTCGCCTTGCCGTCGCTGTCCTCGCACGTCACCCAGACGTCGTAGGAGCGGGGTTCGGCGTCGGACCGGATCCGGGCCTCGGCGAAGAGGCCGTCGTCGTCGGCGGGCCGGAAGTGGGCGACCGAGGCGAAGGCGTCGGAGTTGCCCTTGGCCCGGCGGCCCTTGCCGCAGACGTCGACCCAGAGTTCCACCTGCCCGCCCGGGGCGATCGTGGACGGGGTGATCGAGACGGTGCCGGTGCGCCGGTCGTCGTCGCCGGCCGGGGCGGCCGGGGACGCCAGCGCGGCGGGTGCGGGCACGGCTATGAGCGCGGCCGCCGCTGCGGCACAGAACGTGAGGGGAAGAGAACGCATCGTGAACCTCCTACGGGAAGGTTCACGGCTGTGGCGCCGGCCCGCATCCGCAGTCCTCCGTTCGGGCGACGCCAAGGGCGCCTCCCGGGCGGCTGCGGATGCGGTTAGCGCAGGTCAGCGGCGGTCGGCGGGGGTGGGCTTGTCGGCCTGGTCCGGCAGGTCGATGAGGTCGACCAGGTCGGCGATGGACTCGACGACGTGCGAGGGACCGTAGGGGTAGCGGTCGATGTCGGCGACGGCGGTGAGCCCGGTGAGGACCAGGAAGGTCTGCATACCCGCTTCCAGGCCCGCCAGGACGTCGGTGTCCATCCGGTCGCCGATCATGGCGCTGGTCTCGGAGTGCGCGCCGATGGCGTTCAGCCCGGTCCGCATCATCAGGGGGTTGGGCTTGCCCGCGAAGTACGGGTCCTTGCCGGTGGCCTTGGTGATGAGGGCGGCGACCGAGCCGGTGGCGGGCAGCGGGCCCTCGGCGGACGGGCCCGTCTCGTCGGGGTTGGTGCAGATGAAGCGGGCGCCCGCGTTGATCAGCCGGATCGCCTTGGTGAGCGCCTCGAAGCTGTACGTCCGGGTCTCGCCGAGCACCACGTAGTCCGGGTCGTGGTCGGTGAGGACGTACCCGATGTCGTGCAGGGCGGTGGTGAGACCGGCCTCGCCGATGACGTACGCCGTGCCGCCGGGGCGCTGGTCGTCCAGGAACTGGGCGGTGGCGAGCGCGGAGGTCCAGATGTTCTTCACGGGCACGTCCAGGCCCATGCGCTTGAGCCGGGCGTGCAGGTCGCGCGCGGTGTAGATGGAGTTGTTGGTGAGGACGAGGAAGGGCAGCCCGGAATCCCGCAGCCGCTTGATGAAGGCGTCGGCACCGGGAATGGGGATGCCCTCGTGGATGAGGACGCCGTCCATGTCGGTGAGCCAGGATGAGATGGGCTTGCGCTCTGCCATGTGTCGGGACTCCTGCCGTACGCACTGCGTGCTGGGGGTGCCCGGACCACGCCGTCCCGGCACCCCCAGCATAATTAGCTCGCGGTGACCTTGACCGCGTCGATCACCCAGTACCAGTTGTTGCTGCCGGTGTAGTGGAACCGGAAGCTGACGTTGGCGGCCCCGGAGGGGACGTCCAGGGTCAGGGTCTGGGGCTGCGAGATCACGTCGGCGGTGTAGCGCTTCACCTCGACGGGCGTTCCGCCGTTCCAGGAGGCGAGGATCCGGGCGCTCTGGGCGCCCTCCTGCCGGTAGTGGGTGGTGAGGCCGAGCGTCACGGTGCGCTTGCCGCCGACGGCGTACGCCGGGGTGACGAGGGTGGAGTCGTACGGTCCGGAGGACGCCTTGTCGTCCCACTCGTCGGAGTCGGCGACGGCGGAGATCCCGCGCGAGCGGACGTTCAGCTCGCGGGACTGGTCGCGCTGGCTCCGGCTCCAGAACTCGTCGGTGGCGAAGGACCAGCCGCGCCACTCGCTCACGCCTCCGGTGCCCATCGCGGAGTTCACGACGGACCAGCCGCTGGGCGCGGTGTGGGTCCAGCCGAGGACGCCCGCCGGGATGCCGGTCTCGTCGACACGGGCCTTCAGCTGCGGGTACAGCGCCTCGAACGGGTCGGTGGAGCGCTCCTGGACCGGCTTGCCGTCCAGGCCCCAGGCGGGGTCGGGTGTGATGCCGAGCTGCTTGAAGACGGTGGCGGCGACGTCCACGAGGCGGGTGTCGGCGGGGCGGGCGCCGGCCGCGATGCCGGGGCCCTGGGCGAGGACGAAGGTGCGCCGTTCCTCGATGGCGCTGCCACCGTGGCCGCCGGAGTCGGTGTGGCCGTGGTCGGTGGTGACGATGACGGTCCAGCGTTCGGTGGCGTACGAGGGACGGGCCTTGATCGCGGTGAGGAGGCGGCCGAGGTAGCCGTCCTGGACGTCGATGGCCTGGCGGTACGCGGTACTGGCGGCACCGGAGTTGTGGCCGACGATGTCGGTCTGGCCGAAGTAGACGAAGAGCACGTCCGGGTTCTGGTTCCGGAGGATCGACTCGGTCTCGGCGGCGATGGTGGCGTCGTGGCCGGTGTAGCCGTCCCGGTCGCCGTCGAGGACGAGCTTGGCGTCGGCGCCCGGGGTGACGGTGCCCTGGGCGTCCAGGGGCTTCCAGTCGACGGCGGCGTAGGTGGAGAGCTGGGGGCGGACCTGGGCGAGGCGGGCGAGGAAGCCGGGGTACTTCGCGTAGTCCTTCCCTGCGAAGGAGTTCTCCTTGACGCCGTGCTTGTCGGGCCAGACACCGGTGGAGATGGTCGACCAGCCGGGGCCTGAGGAGGTGGCGGCCATCGGGTTGGCGTACAGCAGCGAGGTGCCGTACGTGCCGCCCGCCATCATCGACTTGAGGTGCGGGGCGTTCGCGGCGGCGATGACGTCGTGGCGCAGCCCGTCCATGCCGACGACGAGCACCTTGTCCTTGCTGGTGCCGTCGGGGAGGGTGGGCGCGGCGTGCGCGGCGGTGGCGGTGGCGAGCGGGCCGACGGCGGCGGCCGTGGCCGCGGCGGCGGTGGTGGCGAGCACGGAGCGTCGGGACAGGGACCGGGACACGTGATCCTCCAGGGAGAGGGGCGGGTCGAGCGGGGCTGGACGTGAACTGCTTTCTGGACCAGACCCGTTACCTTCGCGAGATAACCGGGCCGGGTCCAGACCTTCGCAGGAATCCGTGGCCGAAAGGTGGCCGGTCAGCTTCCGGTGGCCGACTTCCAGGCGTCGATGTACGTGTCCAGGTTGGTCCCGATGTCCGCCCAGTCGGGCTCGAAGATCTCCACGCCCTCCATCAGCCCGGCCAGTTCGACGGCGTTGGCGTCGGTGGCCTTGATGTCCTTGCGGGCGGCGAAGCCCCCGCCGACCGCGCTGACGTCGCGCTGGGCCTGCTCGGAGAGCATGAAGTCGAGCAGCTTCTTGCCGTTCTCGCTGTGCGGGGCCTTCGCGACGAGCCCGGCCGCGTACGGGAGAGCGAAGCTGGTGGGCTTCCCGTCGCCCTTGGCGGGGAACCAGATGCCGAGGTTGGGCATGTCCTTGGACTGGGCGAAGTTCATCTGCACGTCCCCGTTGGCGACGAGGAGTTCGCCCTTGTCGACCTTGGGGGCGAGCTTGCCGGTGGAGGCGGAGGGCCCGACGTTGTTGGTCTGGAGCTTCTTCAGGTACGCCATGGCCTGCTCCTGGCCGCCGAAGTCGTGCATCGCCTTGATGAGGACGGCGGTGCCGTCGCCCGCGACGCCGGGGGTGGAGTACTGGACCTTCTCCTTGTACGCGGGGTCGAGCAGGTCCTCCCAGGTCCGGGGCGGGGTCTTCAGCTCCTTCTTGTTGTGGACGAACCCGAAGTAGTTGTTCACGACGGAGGTCCACTTCCCGTCGGCCGCCCGGTCGGCCCCGTCGACCTGCTCGACGCCCTTCGGCTCGTACGCGGCGAGCAGCCCCTTCTTGTCGGCCTGCTGGATGAAGGGCGGGAGGGTGACGAGGACGTCGGCCTGGGTGTTGGACTTCTCGCGGGTGGCGCGCTGCACCATCTCGCCGGAACCGCCCTCCACGTACTTCACCTTGATGCCGGTCTTCTTCTCGAAGTCCTTGAAGACCTTGTCGTACCAGCCGTCGCCGTTCTCGCCCTTGAGGCCGTCGGCGCTGTAGACGGTGACGGACTTCTCGTCGGAGGCGGCGGAGGAGCCGCCGCAGGCGGTGAGGGTGAGGGCGGTGAGGCCGGCCAGGGGGAGGGCGAGGGTGCGGGCGGGGATGCGCATGGGATATCTCCGGAAGGTCATGGTGGGGATCAGCGGTAGGAGGCGCGGGTACGGATGCGGGAGACGGCGGCCAGGACGAGGAGCGTCGAGGCCATCAGGACCACGGCGAGGGCGGCGCCGGTGAAGAGCGAGCCCCGGTCGGTGGCGGCGAAGATCTGCACCGGCAGCGGGGTCCAGTCCGGCGGGTAGAGCATCATCGTGGCGCTCAACTCGCCCATGGACAGGGCGAAGCAGAGCCCGGCGGCCGAGGTGAGCGACGGCAGCAGGAGGGGCAGTTTCACCCGCCACAGGACCCGGGCGGGGCTTGCCCCGAGGCCGGCGGCGGCCTGTTCGTACATCGGGTCGAGGCGGCGCACGGCGGCGGCGACCGACTGGTAGGCGAAGGCGGTGACGAGGACGGTGTGGGCGAGGATCACGATCCAGCGCGTCCCGTTGAGCAGCACGGGCGGCTGGCTGTAGGCCACCAGCACCGCGAGGCCGACGACCACCGAGGGCACGGCGACCGGCAGGATGAACAGGGCGTCCAGGAACCGCTTGCCGCGCTTGCGGAGGGAGGCGGCGGCGAGGGCGGCCCAGCCGCCGAGGGTGAGGGCCAGCACGCTCGCGGCGAGGGCCGTGACGAGGCTGGTGGTCAGCGCCTGGAGGGAGTCGCCGCTGGTCGCGGCGGCGTAGCGCTCGACGGTGGGTCCGGAGGGGAAGGCCCCGGACCAGTTCGTGGCGAGGGACGCGGCGAGGATGACGAGCAGGGGCACCGCGAACAGCGGGACGAAGAGGAGCAGGAAGACGGCCCAGGTGGCCCACTTCCCGGCCCGGCTATGCACCAGCACGGCGGCTCACCACCCGGTAGAGGCTGTAAAGGCCCACGGAGATCGCGATGTTGACGACGGCGACGACGCAGGCGGCCGGGTAGTCCGACTCCAGGATCGCCTTGCTGTAGACGAGCATCGGCAGCGTCGTGACGTCCTTCGCCCCGGTGAACAGGACGATCCCGAACTCGTTGAGACACATCACCAGCACGAGGCTGCCGCCCGCCGCGAGCGCCGGGAGCGCCTCGGGCAGGATCACCTGCCGGATGATCCGGACGGGCCCGGCGCCGAGTGAGGAGGCCACTTCCAGCTGCCCGGTGTCGAGTTGGGAGAAGGCGGCGAGCAGCGGGCGCATCACGAACGGCGTGAAGTAGGTGATCTCGGCGAGCAGGACGCCCCAGGGGGTGGTCAGGAAGTGGAAGGGTCCGTCGGCCGACCCGGTCACGTCGGTCCAGAGCCCGTTGGCCATCCCGACCGAGCCGTAGATGAACAGCAGGGCGAGCGTGATGAGGAAGGACGGGAAGGAGAGGAAGACGTCGACGAACCGGGCGACCGCCTTCCCGCCGGGGAACGGGACGAACGCGATGACCAGCGCGAGGACGAACCCGAGGACGAGGCATCCCACGGTCGAGCCGACGGCGAGCCACACGGTGGTGGTGAGCGCGTCGCGGAAGACCTCGGAGGCGAAGACGTCGGCGTACGGGTCGAGCGAGACGCCGCCGCCCTCGTCCGGGGTGAAGGACTGCTGGACGACGAGGGCCAGCGGGTAGAGGAACGCGAGCGCGAGGACGGCGACGGGCGGCAGCGCCCAGACCCAGGCGGGGACGGTACGGGACCTGGCGGGGGCGGGGCTCGGTGCGGTGGGGGCCGGTTCGCCGAGAGCCCGGGGGACGGCGGTGGTGGGGGCGGTCATGGGCCGACTCCTCCCGCCTTGCTCGCTTCCGCCGGGAGCAGCACCGCGTCCTCGGGGGCGAAGTGCAGGGTGACGGGGTCGCCGATGGACGGGGGCTCGCGCAGTTCGCGGAGGTCGGCCATGACGCGGTGGCCGTCGACGTCGGCGTGCACGCGGTGGGTGGAGCCGCGCCACTGGACCTCGGTGACGCTGCCGGTCAGCGCGTTGGGCCCGTCGCCGAGGCCGACCAGGTGGGGCCGGACGCAGAGGGTGGCGGTGGCCCCGGGGCCGGCGGTGTCGGTGGGGACGCCGAGGGGGCGGTCACCGAGCCGGACGGCCCCCGCGCCCGTCACGGTGACGGGGAGCAGGTTGGCGTTGCCGACGAACGAGGCGGTGAACTCCGTACGCGGCCGGCGGTAGAGCTCCTGGGGGGTGCCGCAGTCCTGGAGCCGGGAGCGGTCCATGACGGCGATCCGGTCCGCGAGGGTCAGCGCCTCCACCTGGTCGTGGGTGACGTACAGGATGGAGACGTCCGGCAACTCACGGTGCAGCCGGGCCAGTTCGGCGAGCATCCCGGAGCGGAGCCGGGCGTCGAGAGCGGAGAGCGGCTCGTCCAGGAGCAGGACGCCGGGCCGGATGGCCAGCGCGCGGGCGATGGCGACGCGCTGCTGCTGGCCACCGGAGAGTTCGCGCGGGTGACGCTCCGCGTACGCGGCCATGCCGACGAGTTCGAGGGCCTCGGTGACCCGGCCGGGTATCTCGGCCTTGGGGGTGCGGTGGGCCTTGAGCCCGAAGGCCACGTTGTCCTTGACCTTGAGGTGCGGGAAGAGGGCGTAACTCTGGACGACCATGCCGATCCCCCGCCGGTGCGGGGGCAGGGCGGTGACGTCCCGGCCGCCGAGGAACACCCGCCCGGCGGCGGGCCGGACGAACCCGGCGACGGCGCGCAGGGCGGTGGTCTTGCCCGAGCCGGAGGGCCCGAGGAGGGCCATCACCTCGCCGGGTTCGACGGTGAGGTCGAGCCGGTCGAGGACGACGTTCCCGCCGTACGCGACGGTGACGCCCTCGAAGCGGATGCCGCTGGGGGCGGCAGGGGCGGGCCGCTCGCGGGTGGGAGCGCCGGGCACGGCGGGGGCCGGGGCGGGGGCGCTCATGCCTCGTCCCGGGCAGCGGCGGGCAGCCCGGCTGCCTCGGCCCGCGCGATGAGGTCGGGCAGTTCGGCGACGGACCCCAGGACGTGGGTCGCGCCGTGCCGGGTCAGCCGGTCCTTGTCGTGGGCCCCGGTGAGGACCCCGGCGACGATCCCGGCCCCGGAGCGTGCGCCGCTGAGCATGTCGTACGAGGTGTCCCCGGCGACCACGGTCCGCCGGACGTCGTCGACGGCCCCGGTGCGCAGGAAGGCGGCCAGCACCATGTCCGGGTAGGGCCGGCCCCGGCCGCCCGCGTCGGCGGGGCAGAGGGTGAGCGGGACGAGGTCCTGCCAGCCGAGGGCGGCGAGGATGGCGTCCTGGGTGGTGCGGGCGAAGCCGGTGGTCAGGACGACGGTACGGCCTTCGGCGGCGAGGCGTTCGACGGCTTCGCGGGCGCCGGGTATCGGGGCGATGCGGCCGCCGTCGACGAGTTCTCCGTACGCCTCCTCGAAGGCGGTGTTGGCGCGCTGCGCCTTGTCCTCGCCGCCCTCACCCGCGAAGAGGTGCCGGAAGACGGAGATCTTGGACTCCCCCATGGTGGCCCGTACGTAGGCGAGTTGCCGGGCGTGCTCGTCGGATCCGGGTCGCACGCCCAGGCGTTGGGCGGCGGCGGAGAAGGCCTGCTCGACGAGGCCGCCGTCGGCGACGGTGGTGCCGGCCATGTCGAGGACGACGAGGCCGAAGGGGTGATCGGTGGTCGGTGTCGTGGAATTCATGTGGTTCACCAGCCCAGTTGGTCGGCGGTCGTTTCGGCGATGGCGGGCGAGCAGGTCATGCCGCGCCCGCCGGGTCCGGTGACGAGCCAGACCCCGTCGCGCACCTGTTGCCGGTGGACGACGCGTGCGGTGTCGGTGCACTGGGCGTAGACGCCCGCCCAGCGGTGGCGGACGCGCGGCAGCGGCCGGCCGAGGAAGGCCTCGACGACCCGGGTGAGGTGCTCGTACGGCTCCTCGACGGTGTCGAAGGCGAAGGGGTGCTCGTACTCGTGGGTGTCGCCGATGGTCAGCCCGCCGTCGCGGCGCTGGACCATGAGGAGCTGCATGCGGTGCTCGGCGGCGACCGGGTCCTGGGCCTGTCCGGCGTTGAGGGCGTCGAGCGCCTCGCCCCGGTAGGCGGGGTAGTAGCGGAAGCTGTCGGCGTCGGCGACGGAGGTGGTGAGCGGCTCGCCGAGCGGATCGGTCTGCATCATCTGGAGGCGGACGCGGCGCACGGGCAGCTCGGGCCCGGCGAGCTCCCGGACGAGTCCGCCGAGCCAGGCGCCGGTCGCGAGGATCACGGCGTCACCGGTGTGGACGTCGCCGTGGTCGTCGCGCACCGAGGCGGCCCCGACGACCTCGCGGACCTCGCGACCGCCGAGGTAGGTGTACCGCCCGGAGGCCAGCAGCTCCTCCTTCAGGGCGAGCTGTGCGGTGCGGGGTTCGACGGCCGCGTCCCGCTCGCACCACAGGGCTGCGGTGAACGCGCCGCGCAGGGCCGGGTTGACCGCCCGGGCCTCGTCGGCGGTGAGCAGCTTGTAGCCGCGCGCCGCCGCGTCGGGCCGGGCGACGGCCGCCTCGGCGACCGCGACCTCGCGGGCGGTACGCAGCGGGGTGAGCGAACCACAGGCCCGGAAACCGAGCCCCGGCACCCGCTCCCCGATCTCCTCCCACAGCTCACGGGCGCGCAGGGCGGTCTCCAGCTCCTCGCCGCCGGCCCGGCCGCTGATCCATATCTGTCCGAAATTGCGGAGCGATGCTCCGCGCGCCTCACTCTCACGCTCGATCTGTACGACCTCGTGGCCGCGGCTTACTGCGTGCCAGGCGTGCATGGTTCCCACCACGCCGGCTCCTACGACGATGACTCTCACGACGGCCACGCTCCTCGGAGCGGGTGTCCCGGACGCGTCGGGACGCCGACGGGACGGTGAACGGCCTCCCAAACTTGGACCAGACCCGTTATTCATTCGTGACCTAAGAAACAGGGCGCGGAATGCGTCGCGAAACAGCCCGGACCTCGCCATAACGCTGCGCACAGCTGTCGGCTTGGGGTACGAATAGCGGCAGTACGCGCCGACAGTGCGGTCGGTGGGGGAAGGTGCTGCGATGGGGCGTCCCGACGGTGATTCACTACTGTGTCCGGAAATATTCGGGGAGTTCGCGGACGTGCCGATCGCTCTGCGAACGGCTGTCGGCGATCGCCTCGAACAGGTAGCGGTGGCCCGGGGCGGGCTCCTCAACGCATGCGGCGCGTTCAACGCGCTCTATTTCGACTACTCCCCTCAGCTCCGCCGCTACACCGTGGAACCCGAACCGGACACGTTCATCACCGCACCGATCGGCGGCCCACTGCCCGTGTTGCCGGCTGGGGCATACGTCAGGCTGACCCGAGGCACCCGGGAACTGTGGGGTGAAGTGGCCGGGGTGCTGGGTGCCCAGGACGACGTCGACCAGGACGGCTGGGCCGCCGGCGCCCTCTCCGGGGCTCCCGCGACGGACAAGCTCGACCAGCAGCGCATCATCATCGACACCGAGGTATTCGGGCCGCTGAGCACGGCGGAACTGGTGGAACGGGGACGCTGGCTACGTCCCGGCGGCGGTCTGGAGAACGGGCACCTCGTGGGATCCGTCCCGTCCGCCGTCCGCGATGTCTCGGCTCGCGACCAGGCAGGCTCGTTCGCAGCCCACCTCGCAGGTCCGGCGCGCCCCCTCCTCGACCTCGGGCCACTGCCCGGCTGGCTGCTGGAGGAGAACGGCGAGGCCACCGAGGTCGACATCGCCCGTGCGGTCCGGGCCGCCGTCAACTGCCTGGGGCAGATCATGGCCGACGCGACCGGGCTGCGCGTCTGGGGCCTCTACGGCAGGTCAGCCGCCGGAACCGCCGCCTTCGCCGCCTCCGCCACGGCCGCAGAAGTACGCAGTGCGGTCAGTCGGCCCGCTCCGGCCGGCCGGGCACGCTACACGGCCCTGTGGCCCCTCCTCCAAACCCTCGTGCGAAAGTCCGACCGCGCGGATCAGCTCGCCGGTGTCGCCGCTGCGACCCTGGTCATCGACGCGAACCTGACTCTCGCGGATGCCGTGGCCGACCGCACGCTGCCCGCAGACACCGATGTACGGGTCGACGACCGCTGGCAGCAAGGCGGCATATGGCGGGCGCAGCCCCTGCCGGTGGACGGGTTGCTCGCCGGTCTGGACCCGCTCAGTCCCGCCGGCCTCGGGTATGCGGAGAGCGAAGCGCCTTTCGGCGAGCCGAGCCCGGGGCCGGCCCCCGTACGGCACTCGACGGCCGAGGACGCGAGTCACGTCACCGTGGTCCACATGGACGACGAACTCGTCGTGCTGACGGCAGCGCTGAGCAAGGCTGACCTGGAGGCAGGACGGCTGGAGCTGGGTCACGCTGTGCTGGCCCTGCTGCCTCAGGGACCGCTGATTCTTCAACTACACCATGACGGAATCGCGTTACCGGGGAATCTCGCCCCGCAGCGAGTCGGCCGCGCGGGGGCCGGCGTTCGCACGGTCAACTGGCCACAGGACCTCCCGCCCGGTATCCGCCTGACCGTGGCGGCCGCTCGAGCCGGCAGGCGATTGACGGCCACCACCGTACGGCTCGCGTCTCCTGTGGAGATCGACGGCTTCGGGACCGTCTTCTGGGAGTACGACGAGTCCTTGCTCCTCGGCAGCTCGGAACGGAGCACCCTGCCTTCCGCGCTCCTCCGCCAGGCTCAGCAGGCCGGTGAGACGAGTGGGGCCGCAGAGCACACAGCAGGCCGTCCGTCCTGGCGACCGGCCGTGGCCGCCCTGGAACACCTCATCGTGGAGGCGCTCAAACGGGACGGAGAAGAGGGGCCGGCCGACAGCCGTCGACTGAACGGCCCCCGACTGACCGCGGCGCTCTTCGGGTCGGACACCCGTTCTCCCGCGCTGCTCTGGACCGTCATCCACACCTGTGAAGACCTGGCCCTGCTGGGGCTGCTGACCCAGTCTCCCGGCCCGCAGGACGGACCTGACGTGTTCACGTGGTGGCCTTCCACCCCGGAAGCGCTCGAGGCTCGCGCGAACTCCGGCTGGGAGGAGACGGACCATCCTCCGGGACAGCCACTGAGCCGACGTTGGATCAGGCCTCAACGGCGACGGCTTCCGGATGGTCAGCAGGCTTCGCCGGAGTCCCGGCGCGAGTATGCGCGGTGGCGCATCGACGTCGAAGGAGTCGACGCGGAGACCGAGTTGCCGCCCGGAACAACCTTCGTGCACGGACATCTCAAAGGAATCGGACCGGGCAAGCCGTGGCATCGGCATGTGGCCCGGCACCAGGAAAGGTGATTTGAGGACGGATGACGAGAGTCAAGATGACCGCAAAGGCGCGGTCCCGGGAGACCGAGGCGCCGTCCGGGCCCAGGACCGAGGTAGCACAGGGGCTGGACGGGCTCGGAGACCCCTTGGGCGACGTTCTTGCCCTGCTCGATCAGGAGCGGCTGGGGGACCTGCTCAACCGCATGGGCAAGACCCGCCGTACGCGGCTGCTTCAGCGGTTGCGTGTCCCGGCCATGGGGCGGCTCACACCCACCATCTGCACCCATGCGCTGGCCCAGTTGCGGTCCGCCCGGCCCACCGGGCAACGTCAGCAGGACGCGGCGGCACTGGGCGGCCCCCTGAATGAGAGTCTGGCGCAGGCACGTTCGCAATGGCTGCGCGGTGAAGGCGACAACTCCCTCGGCTCTCTCGACGACAGCCTCGCTCAGGCCCCACGCGATGAACTCCTCCTGGCGGGTTTCGCCTTCTGGGACGCCGATCCGGGGCAGGCCTATGTTCTTGCCTGGGCCCTGCGCAACCGGGCCCTGCCCTCGTGGCCTGCCGACCAGGTCGCCACCTTGTCTGAAGCATGTGACCGACTCGCACGAGAATGGGCAGATTTGTACGACGTGCCCGGGCACTCGGCAGCCGGCCACGCATCGGACACCAGCCGCCTCGGGGACCCCGGTGACGTGGACCAGCTTCCCGTCTCGCTGGACACGTCGGCCCGGTGCGACGCGGCCGCCCGGCACCTGGAGCGACTCTTCGACAGCGCGCGCGTCTCCCTGCACCGTGCGGTTGACGATCTGGACAGCGGAGTCTTCCCGGAGCCGAGCGCCTGGAATCCGGTTCAAGAGCTCCTGGAGATGTACGACGCCCTACGCTCGGCTCTGGCCTCCGCCGCAGAAAGCCACGGAGTCATGAGCCCACCGCAGTGGGCCGACCGGCTTCCTGCGGTACAGGATCTGATCCGGGCCCGCGGCAACGAGCTCAGCCTGGAAGAGGATCTGCGCGCAGGCCTTGAGCGCATCGTCGCGGGGCCGGCGCCTCGAGCCCATCAGGCTGCCGAAGCGCTGCACACGCAAGCGCAGGGGCTGCTTTCGTCCGAATCCTGGCAGGAGCACGAGGTACGTCTCGCCGTTCTCCTCGTGAACGTCGTGGAACTCGCCGATTGCGTGCGTCGGGACGATGACCTCGGTGTGGAGGTGTTGGACGCCCGCCTCCGCAGCACGCTGCCGGAAGAGTTGCGAGCGGTCGTACTCCTGGTGGTGCGGGGGAAGGTGAGCTTCCCCGAGGCTTCGCCCACGGGCCTCGTACCGCCTCCTCGCGCCACGGCACCGGACGCGTTGACTTCGCAGACTGAAACCACTGTCAGTGCGCCGGAGCAGGTAGGTGACGCGTCGATGCGGTCCCAGGCGGCCTACCGGGAGGCGACCCCTTGCGGCGAAGAAGCGGCCGGGCCGCCCGCCGTCGAGCGGACCGCCGCCGGTCCGGCGGCCGACGTGGAAGCGCCTGCGGGTCCACGGTCGGTGCCCGGCGACGTGCAGGACCGAGAGGCCACGGGACCCGGTGGGACGCACGTGAGCGCCACGAGCATGAAGCCGGACGTGGGACAGGCCCCGGAACCACGTACGGCGAAGGACACGGAACTGGGCGCAGACCCGGCCGAGACGGCGAATCCCGTAGAGCCGGCCCAGGCCACCGGACCGGAACAAGAGTCGGGCCTGAGCCCTGACGTGCTGCCGCGCGTCGACAGGCTCGCTCCTGGCCTCACCGCCGATGTGACCGCCGGGCCCACATCGGGAACTCCGGTCTCTCCGATGCGGGAGAGCACAGACCAACCGGTTCAGGCCATCGCGGAGTCGCTCCTTCGCGGAGAAGTCGCACTGGCTCACCACGCGGCTCGGGCTGCGGGGAACAAGGAACTGGCCACCACACTGGCCATGTTCGTCCTCGCGGAGGCCATGCGGACCGCCACCGGCCCGTGCGCGGATGCCTTCCGAGCCGAATCAGGCAGTCTGCCGGACAAGGCTGAGACCGTCTCCGAACGTCTGCTGCGCGCCGCCGCCCTGTTGCGGGTCTGCCTGGTCACGGGCGACCCCGGAGCCGGGGAAGCACTGAGCCGACTCAATCTCTCCCTCCACGGGATGCCTGCGCTGCGTGCCACGCTGAGCATCGTGGCCGAAGCCTGTGCCCGCGGCCAGCTCACCATTCAGGCACTGACCTCGGCGACCGTCGCGGCGGACAACAGCGCCGCCCCCGATGTCGACGTGACATCCGTGAGCGCACTGGCGAGGAAGAGCCTGGCCGAGCCGCGAACCCTCCACTTCGCACGAGCCAACGAGATCGTGCGCGCTTGGTGGGCCGAGGACGGACTGATCGGGGCGCTGCTGTTCGCTGTAGCCCGCGACGACCGAGCCAGGCTGGACTCCGTCCGGGCCCAGGTGGTCGACCTTCGCAGATCCGAGTCTCTGGGACGGAGGCTGGCCAAGGCCGATACCAGTCTCAAGGAGAAGTCAGCCGCCCGGCTGCAGGGTGCGGCGCGGCGACGGATTCTGCAGTACGCACAGGAGTCCCTGGAGATCGTGCACGAGTGGCTGACCGCCGTGCAAAATCTGGCACCGTTCACCCCGCCGCCGGTGTTCGCCCACCTTTCCACCCGGCTGGCTCCATACAGCACGGACCTCGCCACCGAACTCAGGGCGCAGAGCATGACGTCGGACACCTCGTCCGATCCGCTTCTCCAGGCGGCCGCGACCCACGCCCTGGAATCGATGCGCGCCAGCGCGGCGGTGCTCGACAGCGGCAGGATCCCGGGGCCGGAGAGCACACCGAACGTCGCTCTCAATGTCGACCTGCTCCGTTGCTGCACGCTGGAATTCGACGCTGACATCAACCCGTTGCGTCCGATCACTGTGGAGGAGGTTGTGCAGGCTCAGCACACCGGCTGGGAGGCGGCGGCACGGGCGCATGCCGCCGCGGCCAACTACGCGACTGCCCGTGTCTCCCTGGAAATGTTCGAATTGCAGGGCGGGAGTGTCGATATCATCGGCAAACTCCGGGAGGAGCACCATCGGCTCCGCGCGAAGAGCCGTCAAGAAGTCACTGCCCTGCTCCAAAAGGTCGCACACCAGGCGGAGCGCGCTGCACGACTGGGGCGGCTGCCCGAACCCGGGCGATCGCGGGTGACTGCACGGTTGGAATCCGCCAAGCAAACGTTCGACGGTGACAATCTGGGGACCATCCGCCGTGAGTGCGAGGAAGTCTTCGAGCAACTCACGCAGTACGGTGAACAGGCCCGCAACAGTTTTCAGACGGTGGCCCGCACGCAGCTCAACAATTCCAGTGCGTCTGCCTCTGTGGCCGACAGGATTTTCGCGCTGATATCCCAGGGAGACCTGGCGACGGCTGAGGAATTCCTCATTGCGGCGCGAGAGGGAGCCGAGCCGCCGAGTGTTGAACCGGCCATGGAGTTCGACGCGTTCTTCCCCGAGGTCTGCCAATCGCTTCAGTCCGGGATCACGCCCGAGCTGATCCGCGAGGCCGCGAACGGCGGAGTCCACCGTGGCCTGGACTTCTCCGCCTTGGCCCCGGCTCAGCGGTCCCAGGCCGCGGAAGCCCTCAGCGCGCTCCAGCAGCTTCACAGCCAGTGGAACACCCTGCGTTCCAAGGAACGCCTCCTGAAGCTGGCCCTGAGGCTGGCGGGCATCGAATACGCGGCGGGTTCTCCGGCCGGACTGACCGCTCCCGCTACGCGGCTGTGGCTCGATGTCGCGGACGTCAAGCTGGTCGGGCCGTGTCGGCTGCCCCAGTTCGGCTCCGGAGCGGGAGGCCGGCTCCGCGTCATGGCGGTCAGGGCCGTCTCGGACGTCAGGACCCTTTTCGGCTGGATCGAACAGGACGTCAGCCAGCTACCGGTGCTGGTGGTGGTCGCCGGAGCGATGAGCGTGGCACAGCGCCGCGCGCTTGCCAGGGAATGTGTGTCACGCCGGGACAAGCCCATTCTGGTGCTCGACGCATCAGCGCTCGCGTTCCTCGCGGCCAGGGGAACGGGCCTGTTCGCGACGACCGAACGCGTCCTCGCACCGTTCAGCGCCGTCACACCGTACTTCCCTGAAGCAAGTGACACCTTGCCCTCGGAGATGTTCTACGGCCGGAGCGACGAACTGTCGGCCGTCCTCGACCCTCAAGGGTCGAGCATCCTCTACGGCGGCCGGCGACTTGGCAAGTCCGCACTTCTCAAAGCGGCGGCCGCACGCTATCGCCGAACACGGCACCACGAGAGCCTCTACATCCCGCTGCCGTCAGGAATGGGACTCACACCGGGCGATATCTGGGATCTTCTCTCCCGCGGTCTGGAGCAGAAAGGCATCGCGGAACGGCGCCGCAGCCGCGCGAACACGATGCACCAGGTCGAGGAGGACATCAGCAACTGGTTGCAGCAGGACCGGGCGCGAAAGCTGCTCATCCTCTTCGACGAGTGCGACGAGTTCTTCGACGGGGACGCCCGTGAGGGCTTCGTGCACACCACTGCCCTGCGCAATCTGATGAGCTCGAACGAGCGGCGGTTCAAGCCGGTCTTCGCGGGTCTGCACCAGGTTCAGCGTTTCGCTTCGCTTCCCAACCAGCCGCTCGCCGGTGCGCACTTCGGCGAACCGCTCGTCATCGGCCCGCTCAGTCCCGGCGCCGCCTACCGGCTGCTGCATGACCCCATGCAGGCCCTGGGCATCAGGTTCCAGAGCGACACCCTGATCCATCGCGCCCTCACGTACGCCAATTACCACCCGAAGATCATTCAGCACATCGGGCTGGCTCTCGTACTGGAGACCCACAGCCATCGCGTCCAGGCCGACGGGCCTCCCTGGACCATCGACGAGGACACGCTTGAGAGGGTGATCGGCTCGGCAACCCTCGACAAGAGCATCCGGGACACCGTCCGGCTGACCCTGCATCTCGACCCTCGCTACAAGCTCATCGCGCTCGTCCTGGCTCTGTACGCCCTACGCCTCGGCGTGGACCAGCCCATCGCAGGACGCGAGTTGCGCTCGGAATGCTGCGAGTGGTGGCCAAAGACGCTGTCCGCCACACCGCCCGACGAGTACCGAGCGCTGCTGGAGGAGATGGTCGGTCTGGGGGTACTGGCAGCCGATGACGCAGGGTGGCGTCTGCGCTCCTCGAATGTGCTGCGCCTTCTCGGGACTCCATCGAGCATTGAGGAAGAACTGTCCTCCCAGGAGAGCGAAGCCGTCACGGCCCTGTCCGTCGCGCACACGCGCAGACCTCTTCCCAACGGTCGCATCAGTCCGCTCACGGAAGCACAGATCGCCGACCTGACGAAACGGCGCAACGGTCTCCGGATCGTGATCGGAACGCCGGCCGCCGGGCTCGACGACGTTCTGACGGCGCTGGCCGGGCAACAAGAGCGCGTACCGGGCAGGATCGATCCCCTCATCATCCCTGGCTCGGCCAGCAACTACCGCAAGGAATTGCAGATCGGGCGTCCCGGCCCCAGTCACCGCATCATCGTCAGTGACACGAGGGAGTTCGGCCCGGGCGCCCTGCGGACCTCACTGGACCAGGCCTTCTCCCTGCAGCCGCCCGAGGGGGTCAGCAGATGTGTGGTGGCGCTGCTGGATCCCTCCCGGATCGAGCATCTGCGCCAACTGACGCCGGCTGACGAGGAAAACACGGTCTATCTCCAACTGGCCACGGCGGACGGCCTGCTCAGCTGGACGTCGAGCCAGGACGCGATGACGCCGTATTCCGACCCGGCACGACGGTCAGAGCTGATGAAGGTCACCGGCGGCTGGCCGAGCACCCTGGGCCGTCTGCTGGAGCTGGCCGTCAAGGGGCTGGCCCCGCGAAAGGCCCTCGCCCAGCTCGCCGACGAGATCGGAAACGCAGAGGGCTCCCGCCTGCTCGCCTCGACCGGACTGGAGGACGCCGTTGAACTCCACCCGGTCGTTCATCAGCTGGTGGACGAGTTCGACGCGGCTCTGCCTCTTGAAGACCTGACCGAGCTGCTCCACCCCGAGCATCCGAACATCCACCTGCTCCTCACCTCCCTGCAACAGATGAACGCCCTCGTCAATCTGGGCCCGCAGGGCCTCGCTGTGGAACCCGTCTTGGCCGCAGCCTGGCGCCGGCACGGTCCACGTTGACACACGGCAAGCGATAGGTGCCGCGCCCCGTCTCCCCTTTCCACCGTGAGGACGGAGGAGACGGGGCGCTCATGCCAGTTGGCCACCCTCTGCGGACGGGGTCACTCCGAAGGCGGAAGGACCTTCAGGAACGGGGAGCGCACCCTTCAACGTTCCTATGTCAAAAAGCTCTTGCGGCCTGGACGGGCCGAGACGAGGTCCGGGCGGGGAACTGGCGGTACGCTCCGCCTACCCCCGCCCCTCACCCCGCAGATGCGCGGAGAAGGAGAACCGGTCCCCCCGGAACAGCGTCCGCACCCGCTCCAGCGGCCGGCCCTCGGTGTCCCGGGAGAGGCGGTGGATCAGGAGCATGGGCAGGGCGGGCGGGGTGCCGATGAGCAGGGCCTCGCGGGGGGTAGCGAGGACGGTCTCGATGCGTTCGTCGGCGTCGCCGAAGGCGATGCCGAGGCGGTCGCGGAGGTGGGCGTAGAAGGAGGAGTCCGGGTCGAACTCCGTGTCCAGGTCCGGGACGCGGGCGACGCCGACGTAGGTGCTCTCCAGGCCGACGCGCTCGTCGTCGGCGAGCAGCACCCGCTCCAGGTGCCAGACGGGCTCGCCCCGCTCGACCCCGACCTCGGCGGCGAGCACCTCGGGGCAGGGGAAGCGGTCCAGCCCGATGAGGTTGCGGCCCGGCCGCCGGCCCTGGCGCCGGACGCCTTCGGTGTAGCTGGCCAGCGAGAGCGGCTGCTCCAGTTTGGGCCCGGCGACGACGGTGCCGCGCCCCTGCCGGCGCAGCCGCCCCTCCAGGAGGAGTTCGCGCAGGGCCTGGCGGACGGTCTCGCGCGAGACCTCGTGCAGTTGGGCGAGCTCCCGCTCGGTGGGCAGGAGTCCTCCCTCGCCCAACTCGTCCAGCAGGACGGCGATTCGGGCCTTCACCGCGTAGTACTTCGGGATGCGGCCGTGCTCGGGAATGCCGGAGCGGATGGGTGCGCCAGGTGCCTGGTCGTTCGGGTAGTCCACCGCCCGATGGTGGCAGACGCGGGTGAACGACCGGTACGGGTCCCGCTCCGGCTGCCGCCGGGGGGCGGGACCCGTGGCGAGGTGCCCCGCCGGGGCGGGGCACCGAACCACGGTGGTGGCGGGGCCGGTCAGTCCCCGGTGCGGCGGGCCCGGCGGGCGTAGCGCAGCAGGACGGCCCCGGCGAGCAGAAGCGCCCCGGCCGCCGCCCCGGTCCAGGGCAGCGACGCCGGTCCGGTGCGGGCGAGTTCGGGGAGCGGGCGGCCCAGTCCGTCGCGGGGCGGGAGGCCGGGGTCCTCCTCGCGGCCGTCGCCGTCCTCGTCCCTGCCCCCGTCCCCGTCGTGGTCCCCCTCCCCGGGGCGGGTCGGCGGGCGGGAGCCGGCGTCGCCGTCCGGGGCGGGGTCCCGGCCCGTACCGGAGTCCGTACGGGGGCCGTCGGGGTAGGCGGGACGTTCGGTTCGGGTGCCGCCATCGGGTGCGGTGTGCTCCGGATCGGACTGTTCCGGCCTGGGGCTCTCCTGCCGGGGGCTCTCCGGCAGGGGGCGCTCGGGCGTGGGGCTTTCCGGCCGGGAGCTCTCCGGCAGGGAGCTCTCCGGTAGGGAGCTCTCCGGTAGGGAGCGCTCGGGCCGGGGCTGTTCCGGCTCGCGGATGCCACCCGTGACGCCGTCGACGATCACGAAGGGGTACTCCGCCGACTCCCCCACCCACTCGCCGTCCTCGCGCCCGCCGCCCTTCGCCTTGTCCTGGTGGCGGCGCTGCACGACGGCGGCGTGGGCGGTGACCGGGCCGGGGGCGGTGTCGGAGGTGAAGGCCATCCGCACGCGTACGGAGACGGTCTTCCCGGTGGGGACGGTGAGGCCGGGGAAGGGTTCGCCGAAGACGCCGATCTGCTCGTCGCGGTCGGTGCTCTCCCAGGTGACCCGGTGTTCGGTCCCGGGGCTGCCGGGCTCGGAGAACTCCAGCTGGATCTGGTCCGACGTCAGCCTGCGGTCGCGGTCGGCGAGCACGAGGACCGGGTGCAGGGCCTGGCAGGACGTGTCGGTGGTGTTGGTGAGGTCGAGGAACCAGGTGCCGTAGCCGCCACCGGAGGCGTACCGGTCCGGGGCGTCCTGGATCCGGGTCTCGATGGGGAAGTCCTTGGCCTCCGGGTCACCGCACACGGGCTGTTCGTCGTCTTCCTTCGCGACGGCGGCTACGTCGGTGGGTGCGGCTAAGAAGGCGGGCGCGGCCGGGCGGGCGGCGGCCTGCGGGCCGCCCAGGAGCGCGGCGTGCACCGTGATCCCGGCGGCCAGCCCGAGGGCGGCCAGCGCACGGGCGTCTCGCAACCGTGCGCAGGAGATGGGGGGCATGGGGGGGTCACCCTTCGCTGCTCGCGGACGACCGGGGGCGGGGGCCGCCGGTGGTGACCTCCGACGCCATCACGCGCGCGCGGACTCAGAGAGTCGACATGCCGACTTGATTAATAGGATCACCCGACTGCACTTCTCGCATCCTCCAGGCCCGTCGCGAAGGCGGGAAGCTGCTGACCGACGCGCAGGCCGTACACCCGGGCAGGGCGACACGCAGGCCCGCACCCCTGGGCAGACCAAGATGAAAACCCGCACACCCGGGCACACCGACACGAGGACCCGCGCGCCTCGGGCAGGGCACGCAGGCCCGACACCCGGGGCAGACCGACGCGCAGGCCGCACACCCCGGGCGGGGCGACACGCAGACACGCAGACCCGCACACCCCGGGCACACCGACACGCAGGCCGCACATCTCAGGCAGGCCAACACGCAGGTCGCACCCTCCACACAGGTCGCACCCCCGGGCAGGCCGCACCCTCCGCGCAGGCCGCGCCCTCCGCGCAGTTCGCATCGCACCTCCTGGCAGGCCGCGCCCGAGCAGGCGGGAACCCGGCCCCTACCCCCGCTCGCCCTCGCCCTCCCCCACCCGCCCGAACACCGGCGCGAGCACCAGTTGCGCCGCGCCCTCCGCGACCGGCCGGTCACCGCCCCCGGCCACCGTGACGGTCACGCCCGCGCCCGCGCCCGGGCCGCCCCGGGCGGCCCGCTCCTCGATCACGGCCCGGACGCCCCGGACGTACGCGTCCTCGTCGGCGGCCACCGTCCGGCCGCCCAGGACCACCCGGCCGATGTCGAGCAGGCCGACCAGGTTCGCCGCGCCCGTTCCCAGGACCCGGGCCGCCTCACCCCGGTCACCGCGCGCCTCGGCCGCCAGGCACAGGGCCTCGATGCAGCCGCGCCCGCCGCACCCGCACAGCGGGCCGTCCAGCTGGAGGGTCTGGTGGCCGAACTCGCCGGCCCCCGTCCGCGCGCCCCGGTGCACCTCGCCGCCGAGGACCAGGCCGGCCCCGAGCCCCGTACCGAGGTGGAGGTAGGCGAAGTCGCCGCCGCCCGCGCCGCCGAGAGCGAGGGCGAGGGCGGCGGCGTTGGTGTCCTTGTCCAGGACCACCGGCAGCCCGGTCCGCTCGGCCAGGGCGGCGCGCAGCGGGTACCCGTCCCACTGCGGGAATCCGGTGACCCGGTGCAGGACGCCGTCCCGGTGGTCGAGCGGGCCGGGCACCGCGACGCCCAGCCCCAGCACCGGCTTGTGCGGCTCGGCCGCGCTCAGGTCCCGTACGGCGTCGGCCGCGTCCGCGAGGACCCGGTCCGCCGGAGCGCCGAGGTCGAGCGGGGCGGTGGTGACCGCGACCGGCCGGCCGGCGAGGTCGACCAGGACGGCGGTGAGCCCGTCGCGGTCCAGGTGCAGGCCGATGGCGAACTGGGCGTCGGGGACCAGTCGCAGCACGGTGCGCGGCTTGCCGCCGGTGGACGGGCGCAGGCCGGCGCCGACGGCAAGGCCGTCCTCCCGCAGCCGGGCGGTGATCTTGCTGACGGCCTGCGGGGTGAGGCCGGTGCCCTCGGCCAGCTCCAGCCGGCTGATGCCCTCCGCCCCGGAGGCCCGCAGCAGGTCCAGCACCAGCGTCGCGTTGTGGTGCCGCAGCGCCGGAAGGTTCACCCCCGCCGGGGCCTTCGTCCTGCTCCTGTTCACGGCTCACTCCTGTTCACCGTCCCATTGTGCCGGTCGCTTGCACTTTGGCAACAGCGTTGCTTAAGTGGAACGCATGAGCTCCGATGCCCCCAACGCCCCCGGCGCCCCGCTCCGCGTCGCCCTCGTCGGCTACGGCCTGGCCGGCTCCGTCTTCCACGCCCCGCTGGTCTCCGCGACCGACGGCCTGGTCCTCGACACGGTCGTCACGTCGAACGAGGAGCGCCGGGCCGAGGCCCGCGCCGCGTTCCCCGACGTCCGCTTCGCCGCCTCGCCGGACGAGCTGTGGGAGCGCGCCGACGAGCTGGACCTCGTCGTGATCGCCACCCCGAACAAGACGCACGTCCCGCTGGCGACGGCCGCGCTGCGGGCCGGGCTGCCGGTGGTCGTGGACAAGCCGGTCGCCGGGACCGCAGCCGAGGCGCGGGAGCTGGCCGCGCTCGCCGAGGAGCGCGGGCTGCTGCTCTCGGTCTTCCAGAACCGCCGCTGGGACAGCGACTTCCGTACCCTCGCCGGACTGATCGCCGACGGCGAGCTGGGCGAGGTGCAGCGCTTCGAGTCCCGTTTCGAGCGCTGGCGGCCGCAGCCGAAGGGCGGCTGGCGCGAGTCGGGCGACCCGGAGGAGATCGGCGGCCTGCTGTACGACCTGGGCAGCCACGTCGTCGACCAGGCGCTGGTGCTGTTCGGCCCGGCGGTCCAGGTGTACGCCGAGTCCGACGTACGGCGTCCCGGTGCGGCGGCGGACGACGACACGTTCATCGCCATCACCCACGCCAACGGGGTGCGCTCGCACCTGTACGTCAGTGCCACCACGGCCCAGCTCGGCCCGCGCTTCCGGGTGCTGGGCTCGACGGCGGGCTATGTGAAGTACGGCCTGGACCCGCAGGAGGCGGCCCTGCGCGAGGGCCTGCGCCCGGTGGCCGGCGCGCCGTGGGGCGAGGAGGGCGAGGAGCTGTGGGGCCGCCTCGGCTCCGGCGAATCCCCGCTGACCGGCGGCGGCACCCCGGTCCGTACGCTGCCGGGCGCCTACCCCGCGTACTACGCAGCCGTGGCCGCCGCCGTACGCGGCACGGGCGACAACCCGGTCACCGCGCTCCAGGCGGCAGCGGCGCTGGACGTCCTGGAGGCCGCCCGCCGCTCGGCGCGCGAGGGCGTCTCGGTCACGCTTCTCCCCCACCACGACGAGGACCGGCAGGCGAAGGAGCAGCACACCTCATGACCACCACCTCCCCCACCATCTCCGAACTGATCGCCCAGGAGCGCCGGCTCACCCTGCCGCACTTCTCCTACGACGACGCGTTCGCGCTCGGCACCCTGCTGGTCGCGCTGGCCCGGGAGCGGCACGCCCCGGTCGCGATCGACATCCGGCGCGGTGCGCAGCAGCTGTTCCACGCGGCGCTGCCGGGTTCGAGCGCGGACAACGACGCGTGGATCGACCGCAAGCGCAAGGTCGTCGAGCGGTACGGCGAGAGCTCGTACCTCGTCGGCACCCGGTTCCGGGCCAAGGGCACGACCTTCGAGGAGTCCTCGCGCCTGGACCCGGACACGTACGCCGCGCACGGTGGTTCCTTCCCGATCGCGGTGGAGGGCGCGGGCGTGATCGGCACGGTCACGGTCTCCGGGCTGCCGCAGGCCGAGGACCACGCGATGGTGGTCGAGGCGCTGGAGCAGTTCGCGGCGAGGCCGACGGCCGGCTAGGACTTCGGTGCTCCACGCGAGGGGGGCGCCGTCACCGTAGGCAGGGTGACGGCGCCCTTTTCGCGCATCCGGGCCGGCGGTCAAGCCCTCTTCGCATCCGGGCTCGCGGTCAAACGCCCTCGCGCACCCGGGCTCGCGGTTCAAGCCCTCTTCGCGCATCCAGGCTCGCGGTTCAGACACCCTTCGCGCACCCGGGCTCGCGGTCAAGCGCCCTCGCGCGCCCGGGCTCGCGGTTCAGGCGCCCTTCAGCTCCTGCCGCTGGCGGCCGAGGCCCTCCACCTCCAGCTCCACCACATCGCCTGCCTTGAGGTACGGCTTCGGCTCGGGCTGTCCCATCGCGACCCCGGCGGGCGTACCGGTGTTGATGACGTCGCCCGGGTAGAGCGTCATGAAGTGGCTGAGGTAGCGGACGACCTCGCCGACCGGGAAGATCTGCTCGGCCGTGGTGCCGTCCTGCTTCAGCTCGCCGTTGACCCAGAGCCGCAGCGGCAGGGCCTGCGGGTCGGGCACCTCGTCGGCGGTGACCATCCAGGGGCCCAGCGGGTTGAACGTCTCGCAGTTCTTGCCCTTGTCCCAGGTGCCGCCGCGCTCGATCTGGAACTCGCGCTCGGAGACGTCGTGCGCGGTGGCGTACCCGGCGACGTGCGCGAGGCCCTCCTCCGCCGTCTCCAGATAGCGGGCGGTTCGCCCGATGACGACGGCGAGCTCGACCTCCCAGTCGGTCTTCCGGCTGCCGCGCGGCACCAGGACCGTGTCGTCGGGCCCGACGACGGTGTCGGGGGCCTTGAAGAACAGGATCGGCTCCGCCGGGATCTCCGCACCCGTCTCGGCCGCGTGGTCGTGGTAGTTCAGCCCGATGCACACGATCTTGCCGATGCGCCCCAGCGGCGGGCCGATCCGCAGCCCCGTCGCGTCCAGGGCGGGCAGCACACCGGGCGCCTCGGCGGCCGCCCGTACCCGGGCGAGCGCGGAGGCGTCGGCGAGCAGCTCGCCGTCGATGTCGGGGACGATCCCCGACAGATCACGCAAAGTCCCGTCGCGGTCGAGAAGTGCGGGGCGCTCGGCGCCCGCCGTACCGACTCGAAGCAGCTTCAACGGTCCAACTCCTCTTGATCGAGGTGGAGAGCCCTCCGGCGGGGTGCGGCCGCCGAGGGGCTTGGCTGATCGTCCAAGAGATCGGATCACTCCGCAAGACCTCGTTCACACACTGGACCGGCGCAACGGCCGCGCCGTTTACGCCGCGGTGGCCATGGCGCCGCCCGCCACCGGCATGTCGCGGTAGAGCCAGGCCCGCTCGATCGCGGTCCAGGTGGTCGTGGTGACGACGTAGAGAGCGGCGGCCAGCGGGACGACGGCCACCGTGATCAGGGTGAAGAAGGACATCAGCGGCATGAGCTTCGTCATCGCGCCCATGCCGGGCACGGCCTGTCCGTCCGGACCGGCGGCGGGCGTCATCGGGTTGGCGGCCAGCTGCCGCTTGGTGCGTCCGTAGTTGAACGTGGCGACGGCGGCGACGATCACGAAGAGCCCCAGGTAGACCAGCCCCTGCGCGCCGAACGGTCCGCCGTGCGCGAGCGCGTCGTGCCAGCGCCCGCCGAGCGGTGCGCCGAGCAGGTCGTGGCTGAGCAGCGCGTTGGGCTCGCCGCCGATCGAGCTGCTGGAGAACAGGTGGTAGAGCAGGAAGAACGCGGGCATCTGGAGCAGGCTCGGCAGGCAGCCGGAGAGCGGCGACACCTTCTCGGCGGCGTGCAGCTCCATGATCGCTTTCTGCATCTTCTCGGGGTTCTTCCCGTGCTTCTTGCGCAGTTCGGCGATCTGCGGCTGGAGCCGGCCGCGGGCCTTCTGCCCCCGCGCGGCGGCCCGGGAGAGCGGGTGGACGGCGAGCCGCACGAGCGCGGTGAACAGGATGATCGCGGCGGCGGTGGACGCGGTCTGGAAGAGCGGCTGGAGCAGGTCGGCGAGGGAGCCGACCAGGCTCGCGAAAGCGGACATGAAGGCGGACATGGGGTGAGCCCTCCGGGGGTCTCGTCGTGCCGGGAGGTACCTGCGAGGAGGTACGGGGTGGTCACTCGGCAGGACGACCGGCGCGGAACGCAGCACCCGTGCGGGACGCACGTACACGCGAGGTACTCAGGAGGTACGTGCGTACGAGCGGGCAGGGCTTGTCTACGCGGCGGCCGTCAGGAGGGCGTGCCCGGGCGCTCGGGGCCTGGTGCGGCCTCGGGCGTCGGGGTCGCGTTGCGGGAGGAACGCGGTGCGCCGCTCCCGGTCCCTGATGGCCGTACGGACCCGGGTGCGGGGCACCGGAGGCGCGCAACGGGCGCTGATGACGGCACAGGCGAGGAGCGCGGAGCCGGCCGCGGCGGTGGCGGCGAGCGCGACGGCGGCGGAGAGGCTGCCGCCCTCGGCGAGGAGGATCTCGGTGAGGAGGAGGACGAGGAGTCCGACGGGCCGGAGCAGCCGGGCGAAGGCGCCGCGCAGGGCGTTTGCGTCCCGCATGATGTGCACCTCCCGTTCCTCGAACCGTTCTCGCGAAGTGCCGCCCATCGGAGTGAGCGGCACTCTCTTCGTTATACACGATGATCGGATGCGCCTTGGGGTTCCCTTTGTCCGGAGGCGCACTAGCCCTGCCGAGGGGCGCTCACCGGGGGCGCGTGCCCGGGGGTGCTTACCGGGGGCGCATCGCGGTGAGCACCCCCCAGACGACGAGCCGGTAGCGGGAGCTGAACTCGGGGGTGCAGGTGGTCAGGGTGAGGTAGTAGCCGGGCGCGCTGTAGCCCGCGGAGGTGGTGATGTTGCTGCGCGGCACGGGCGCGATGACCCCGCTGTCGGAGGGCGCGGTCCGCGCGAGGCGTTTCCCGACGGTGTACGTGTAGACGGCGTCGCGGGTCTCGACGGTGATCCGGTCGCCGCTCCGCAGCCGGTCGATGCGCCGGAAGGGCTCGCCGTGGGTGTTGCGGTGCCCGGCGAGCGCGAAGTTCCCGGCCTGCCCGGCCTGCGCGGTGCGGGTGTAGTGCCCGACGTACCCCCGGTCGAGCACCCCGCCCTTGCTGGTGCCCTCGGCGACGGGGGCGGTGAGCCCGATCCGGGGAATGCGGAGGACGGCGTACGCCTGGTCCCAGCGGGGAGCGGGGCCGCCCTGCCTCACCGCCGGGCCGGCGGACCCACCACCCTCCACACCCCCACGGCCGGAGCCCGAAGGACGGGAACTCCCCTCCCGCGCACCCTCACCACCACCGTCACCGGCCTTGCCCCCACTGTCCTCGTCCGGGACAGACTCATCCCGCTCCCACTCCCGCTGCAGGCTCTGGACGGTACGCCCGGCGTCGGCGCGCGCCTCGCGGTTGGTCCACCACAGCTGATGGGCGACGAGGAGGAGCAGCACGACACCGAGGGTGACGGCGAATTCGGCGGACAGCCACAGCCCCCGGGCGAGGAGACGCGGACCGCCCCCACGGCCACGCACGCCCGACAGCACCCCACGCCCTCCCCCAGCGCCCCGCCTCCGCATCGACGTCACCCTCCCGCACGGTAAGGACACGGAACGCACGGCCGCGCACCGTGAGGCTCGGGGCGCACGGCCGCGCACCGTGAGGCTCGGGGCGCACGGTAGGGGCAAACCTCACAACTCTCCAGACTTCTCCCGCTTCTCATCCCCCGACCTCTCCTCCCCGCCGTCACCGTCCGGCAGTACCGTGTGGTCCATGCGCCCCGACACGCCTGCCGACCACACCACCGAAGCCGAGCGCCTGCTCCGCACCGCGGCGCAGTACCCCGAGGACCACGAACCGCTGATCCTCCAGGCCGCGGCCCACCTGGAACTCGCGGGCGACCGCGCCCGCGCGAGCACGCTCTACGACGACCTGCTCGGGGCCCCCGAGTCCACGGTCGACAACCCGCACCTGATCAAGGCCCTGAAAGCGGCCAACCTCTGGGAGTACGGTCACGAGGCCGAGGCCCGGGCGATCATCGACGGCATCCGCACGGCGGGCCCGCTGAACGCCGCGCCGTGGCAGGTGGCCGCGGAGACGCTGGAGGCGCACGACGAGCTGGAGTCGGCGCACGACTTCCTCTCGACCGCGCTGACCCTGCTGCTGGCCCCCGGCGAGGAGGTCCCGTACGCCACGCAGTCCCTGCTGACCGGCCGCCACCGGGTACGCAGGCTGATGGGCCTGGACCACGACGCCTGGGACGAGCTGGCCGGCGAGCTGCACACGGCCCCGGTCCCCCTGGACGAGCTGCACGATCCGAAGCGCCTGTGGTCGCTGGGCTCGTCGGACCCGGTCGAGCTGAAGGCCGAGATCACCCGCCTCCGCGCGGAACTGGGCACCTACCGCACGGCCCTCTCGCGCCCGTTCCCGGTGGCCGTCCTGCACTGGCCGGCGAACGAACTCCGCGAACTGCTCACGGCGTACCCGGCATTGGCCGAGGAGTACGTGGACCGCGCCACGCACCTGTCCCGCCTGGAGGCCGCACTCCGGGACCTCCACGCGACGGGCACCCCGAACCTGGGCATCGTCACCGGCACGGTCCCCTCGTACGAGGCGTTCGCCGCCTCGGAGGCCGCGTCCCCGTCCGACCCGGGCCTCCTCCCCCAGTACGCCACCACCCTCGCCGCCCGGGGCCGCGCCATCCCGTGGCCCCCGTCGCGCACGGCTGCTTGCTGGTGCGGGTCGGGGGAGGCTTATGGGGGGTGCCACGGGGGGTGACCCTCTCGTCTATGTCCCTCGCAGGGGCCGCCGCCCACGACGTCTCGGGCGGCGGCCCCTGCTGCATGAGTGAGCGAAGGGGCCCAGCTGGCAGACCTCCTTGATACAACTGCACATGCAGTAGCAGCCAAATGAGGGGGACTCGGGGCATGCCCAACGACTTTTCGGATGAAGCGCCAGTTGCTGGGCTCTATGAATCACTGATCACGCATCGGCTCGCCGAGCGGATGAAGCAGCTCGACGCGGCGGGCTGGCACTCCATCGAAGCGTCAGTCGGCACAGAATCGGCACCCCATGTCCTCTCCCGCCATATCGGCGCCACAGTGCGTCGGGTGCTTCAAGGCCTGACCTCTGCCGAGCAGGTGCTTGCGGCCAATCACATCCTGGAATCGCTCAATACGATCGAGGGTGCGACAGAGTGGGTCGACCTCATCACCGATGGGCCGCGCCAGCTGTTGGCCGTCGCGGAGCAGGAAGCGCCCGGTGTGTACGCCATACGCCCCGCGACCCCGCTGTCCGAGACGGCCCTCATCACGAACTCTCCAGAGGACCCCAGTCTCGGCTTCGAGCTGCGCTCCGAGCTCGCCACCGCCGACCGAGTCGACCTCCTCTGCGCATTCGTGAAGTGGCACGGAATCCGCGTATTGGAGAAGTCCCTGTCGTCGGCGCGCGAGCGCGGTATTCCCATCCGAGTACTCACGACGACGTACATAGGCGCTACCGAGCGCCGCGCGCTGGACCGCCTGGTGCGGGACTTCAACGCCGAGGTGAAGGTCAACTACGAGCTTCGCTCGACCCGTCTTCACGCCAAGGCGTGGCTTTTCCGCCGCGACAGTGGCTTCGACACGGCGTACGTCGGTAGCTCGAACCTCTCTAAAGCCGCGCTCCTGGACGGGCTCGAATGGAACGTCCGCCTCTCCTCCGTTGCGACACCCTCGGTGATCCGCAAGTTCGAGGCGACCTTCGACGCCTACTGGAGTGAGCCTGCTTTCGAGTCGTACGACCCCGACAGGGACGCACAGCGGCTGGACGATGCCTTGTCGCGGGCTGGTGGCAACGGCCGCCCCGGATCGACGAGCATCACCCTTTCCGGCCTAGAGGTCCGCCCGCACCCTTACCAGCGGGACATGCTCGAACGCCTCGAAGTAGAACGCACGGTGCACGACAGGCACCGAAATCTCCTCGTCGCAGCAACGGGCACCGGCAAGACCGTCATGGCGGCGCTGGACTACAAGCACCTGCGCCAGACTCTCGGCCGCAACCCACGCCTGCTCTTCGTAGCGCATCGCAAGGAGATCCTGGAGCAATCCTTGCGCGTCTACCAGAACGTCCTCATCGACGCGAACTTCGGTGAGTTGTTGCTCAGTGGTGAGATCCCCAATCGATGGAACCACGTGTTCGCCAGTGTCCAGTCGCTCACTGCGCAGGCTCTGGACCGTATCGCCCCGGATCACTTCGACATCATCGTGATCGACGAGTTCCATCACGGCACGTCGCCCACCTACCGCAAGATCGTCGACCACTTCCAGCCCCGGGAGCTCCTGGGGCTGACAGCAACCCCGGAACGCATGGATGGCTTGAACATCCAGGACGAGTTCTTCGACGGTCGAATCGCTGCAGAGATGAGGCTCTGGGAGGCGCTGGAGAACGAGCTCCTCAGCCCGTTCCACTATTTCGGCGTCACCGACAACACGGACATGAGCGCTGTCACATGGAAGCGTGGAGCCTACGATTCATCAGCGCTGAGCAATCTGTTCACGGGCAACGACGCACGAGCTCGGCTCGTAGTGCAAGCAGTGAAGGACAAGATCACCGACCCTGAATCGATGCGCGCCCTGGGGTTCTGCGTATCGGTCGCGCACGCGCACTTCATGGCGGACTTCTTCCAACGTGCGGGCCTCAAAGCAGTTGCCCTGTCTGGTGAGACTCCAGCACACGACCGCAAGGCAGCACTTGATGACTTGCGGTCGGGGGTACTCCAAGTCATCTTCTCCGTGGACCTGTTCAACGAGGGTCTCGACATCCCAGACGTCGACACCCTGCTCCTTCTGCGCCCCACATCCAGCGCCACAGTCTTCCTTCAGCAGTTGGGCCGCGGATTGCGTCGAACCGAGGACAAGGCAGTCCTCACCGTCCTGGACTTCATTGGCCAGCATCGCAAGGAGTTCCGATTCGAGGAGCAGTTTCGTGCCCTGACGAACCTCACACGCAACCGCCTCCTCGACGGCATCGAGCAGGACTTCCCCCAACTTCCTTCGGGTTGCCAGATCATCCTTGAGACGAAGGCCAAGGATCTGATCATTGACAACATCCGCGCCCAGATCGCGGTGAATGTTACGCAGTTGGCCCGCGAGGTCGCTTCCTACGCGCAACCACGTCTTGCGGACTTCCTCAAGGAGAGTGGCCGCGAGCTCAAGGAGCTCTACCGAGGCAACGGGAACTCATGGACAGGTCTCTTGCGTCGAGCGAAGCTCCTGGACGCGATCGGCCCTGACGGCGAGTCGTCCCTCCTCAAGCGGGTCTCAGCCTTCCTGCATGTCGATGACCCGCTGCGCGTTGCGGCGTATAGCAAGCTGCTTGCCGATGACGCTCCGGTCTACGACGAACTCAGCGAGCAGGAACAGGGGTACGCCCGCATGTTCTTCTTCTCGCTCTGGCCCTTGGGCGAGGACTTCCTCAGTTACCAGGCAGGGCTAGCCTCGCTGCGCCATCAGCACGCATTCCGTGATGAGTTGCGTCAGGTGCTCGCCCATGTCCTTCAGCAGGCCGGCCATGTCCCCGTGCCGCTCCTCGGGACGCACGCCTCCATCCCCCTGACGGTCCACGCTTCGTACAGCCGCGAAGAGATTCTCCCCGCGCTGGGCCAGGCCTCCGTGGACGGCCGCAAGCCGGGGCACTTCCGCGAAGGCGTGAAGTGGTGCGAGAACATCCAGACCGATGCCCTGCTCGTCACGCTGGAGAAGGACGAGAAGGACTTCTCACCCGAGACCCGCTACAGGGACTACGCCCTCAATGACTCCCTCTTCCACTGGGAGTCACAGAACCAGACGTCGGAGCGCTCGCCTACCGGCGTCCGCTACCAGACCCACAAGGAGAAGGGCACGCACGTCCTGCTCTTTGTACGCCGCTACAAGCAGACGGATATCGGCGGGCCTCAGCCATGGATGCTGTTGGGTACCGCTGAGTATATTGAGCACTCGGGCAGCAAGCCCATGGGGATCACGTGGAAGCTCACTCAGCAGATGCCGGCTGACGTGTGGACCTACTCAGCGGTCGCAACAGCTTAGACCCGAACACAAAAAAGGAGACATACGTGACATACCCCGAGACAGAAGATGCGACGGCGTATGACGACCAGGACGGGGAAGAGAGCGAATCCTCAGACGACGTCTCGTCAAGCGACGTGCAGCGAGCAGTTGTAACGGATACCGACTGGACAACCGAAACCATTCTCAGTCAGCTGCGACGAGGAAACATTCAGCTCAATCCACGGTTCCAGCGCCGTGACGCCTGGGATAAGGCGCGCAAGAGCCAGTTCATTGAATCTCTTATTCTCGGGCTACCTATCCCGCAGATCGTACTGGCCGAAGATAAGCGACGCCGCGGAAAGTTCATCGTGCTGGATGGAAAGCAGCGGCTCCTAGCACTGAGGCAATTCTCGGCCGGGTCAAGCTTGGCAGCGTCAGACGAGGAAGATCCATTCGAAGGATTCGCCCTCAGCCGGCTTGACGTGAGAAAAGACCTGAAGACTAAGACGCTCGCCAAAATGGAAGGGGATAGCGACCTGGATGACGATTTGAATGCTTTCCTCAATGAAACCATCCGCACAGTAGTCGTACGCCGTTGGCCGAACGAAGACTTCCTCAACCTAGTCTTCCTCCGCCTCAACACAGGAAGCGTAAAACTCTCCCCTCAGGAATTGCGGCAAGCACTTCACCCGGGCCACTTTACCGACTACCTCGACGATGCCGCATCTGCTAGCGAGCCACTCCGGAAGGCCCTGCGGATCAAGAAGCCAGATTTCCGCATGCGCGACGTGGAAATAATGCTCCGGTTCTTCGCTTTCCGGTATCGGCTCAACGATTACACGGGAAACCTGAAGGCATTCCTCGACGGGACAGTTAACCATCTCAACGACGCATGGGAAACGCAGGAAGAAGAGATTAAGCAGAACGCCGATTTGTGCGAGAAAGCAATTACGGCAACATTTGAGGTATTCGGCTCCAACGCTTTCTTCCGCTGGTCAGACGGCGGATACGAAGGACGCTTCAATCGGGCCGTATTCGACATCATGACCTACTACTTCGCCAACGAAGAGGTCGCTTCGGCTGCTATCGAAAACCAGGAGGAGGTCGAATCGGCATTCAAGCATCTTTGCGAGAATAACAGCCGTTTCGTTGAGTCCATTCAGACCACGACTAAGACCCCCCAGGCGACCCACCGCCGACTCTCCCTCTGGGGTGAGCAGTTGGGTAGCACCCTCGCACGAGATCTACAAATTCCCACCTTCAGCGACAATCGGCTTTTTGCGTAGGAAGGCAGGCTGTCGTGCCATCCGCCCGGTATCGAACCCTGTCCAGAAGAGTCACTGAGCTCAGGAGGAACCTCCTTCCGCGAGAATTCTCCGCTCTAGGGCTTTATTCTGAGAGGATTTATGAGCGGGCTCGGGCATTCCGAGTTCTGACACATGCCGAGTTTGAGGCATTCATAGAAGATCGAGCGATCGAAGTCATTCAGAATGCCCACTCGGCCTGGGACAAGAAGGGAGAGATACGCCCTTCGCTACTATCCCTAATGGCGCACCGTGAGGGCACCACTGGAATTCCTGATTCAATTTCGAACCTCACCGATCGAACTCAGAAATTCCCCACGCTGAATGCTCGAATTGCAGCGGAAAAACAAGCTTACAGCACATACATCAAGAAGAAGAATCACGGAATAAAGGAAAGGAACCTGCTAAGGATTCTACTTCCACTCGGGGTCACAAGAGAACAATTTGATACAGCCTGGCTTAACGCGACAGAAAGCTGGGCTACGGCACGAGGGGAAATCGCGCACACTAGCGCCAGCGGTAAGATGCAGGTTCAAATTAACCCGCGGTCGGAACTCAGCACCGTGCAACAGATACTCACTGGTTTCAAGCACGTTGACAAAGTCTTGAATAGCAAGTAGACGCCCGTCACGTTTTGATGGGTCAGCCGCAAAGGGCCGGGCGGCTGACCCATTGAGGTTAGATAGCGCTGTCGCTCTTAACTCCGGCCACAAACGCCGCCCAAGCAGCAGGCGGGAAAACGAAGGCTCCACGATCGCGGTCCTTGGAGTCACCCACCGCGACACCTCCGTCCGGTACTGCCTGGAACTCGACGCACTGGCCCTGAGTGTCACCGCTATAGGACGACTTGATCCATACTTCGGTGGGGAGGTCGTGCCGCATCATCGTGAGCCTCTTACTCGTTCTCAAGATCCCGCGCAACGCGTGAGATCACATCCATGGACTGTCGCGAAGATAGAGCGGCTGCACGTAGCTGGTCAAAGGCACTGCGGTAGTTCTCTACAGCCCCGCTCTCTTCGAGGTACAGACCGCCGTCGAGATTGTCGAGGCCGACCACGTCCAACTCCATCGGATCTGGATACGAGTACACGGTGAACGGGCCGTCCATGCCTACGTATGCGCCCTGTGCGTACGGGATCACCTGTACTGCGATGCCAGGGCGGTCAGACACTTCGACGAGGTTGCGTAGCTGTGCAGCGGTCACGCCAGGGCCTCCGACCTGGCGATGAAGCACCGACTCGTCCAGTATGCAGAGGTATTGAGGCGCGTCATCGCGGTCAAAGATCGCCTGTCGAGCCAGGCGCAGGTCGACGAGCGTCCGCACCTCTTCGTCACTCATCCGCTTACTGCCCGTGCCGCGAATGACCGCCTCGGCATACGCGTCGATCTGAAGCAGGCCGGGGACCACCACACTCTGGTATGCGTAGATCCGTACGGCGTCCGACTCCAGCGTGAGTCGCTCCTGGAATTCCCCCGCCCGCCTGACCGAGGAAAAGTAGGTCTTAGTCCGATGGTGGTTGTGGCAGGGTGCCCGCATGTCCGACCCCATCGCGTACCCGGTCTTCCGCACTACGGACCTGGCACTGGCCCTGCGCGTGGCACGTCAGCTCGTGGCAGTGGGCGACGTGCAGCACGCGGAGGTGTCGGTGGACGTCGAGCTGCGCACCGTCCCGGAAGTGTTGCGGATAAGCGAAGCGCTGCCGGATGCCTGGTTCCGGAAAGAGGATGTCAAGGACTGGGCGCGGGACCCCTCCGACCCGACGGGTCTGCACGTCGGTGTCCACGCGCCCCAGCTCTCCCGTGATCCGGGCTTCCTCTCATCCCACCTGCCGCTTTGGGCATCCATGGCGTACCAGACCGTCGGCAGCATTGAGGAAGAGTTCGCCGCCTTGGTCGGACCGAACATCGGCGAGATCTGGTGGTCCAGCTTGGTCTGGCCCGACGTACCGGATCGCGAGATCTATCGCGAAGCCACCAACGCCCGGGTTTCGCTGCTGCTCAACTCCCGGAGCCTGGAACTCGACGAACGCTCCGGTGACCACACTGTCCTCGTCCACGTACGCCGGGCGAGTCGCGACGGGTCGGAGCTGCGGCACGCCTCCTGGCTGGCAGAGCAGATCGGCCAGGGCGTCATCGGCCCTCCGCAGCAGTAGGCCCGTTTCGAGTCCCGTCCCTCCGGATCGGGCTCGCGGGTACGGTTCATTCGCCCTCGGCGTCCTCCGCCTCCCAGCGGAGCAGGTCGTCCGGCCGGCACGTGAGCACCTCGGGGGGTGTGGCCGGCGTCGAAGGGTCGGCAACGGTGGGCGAAGGGCGGAGCAAGATCGGAACCCGCTCCCCCCGGTCGTTCGTCCTGTGGAGCGGGGCCGAGCGGATGGGAAGACATGGCGGAGCGGGCAGAACCCGGTGCGGTGGCGGCGGATACGTCGGTGGTGCCTGGTGTGCAGAGTGGGCGGCGGGGAAGGGTGATCGCCGGAGTTGCCGTCGTCCTGGGCGGGGTGCTGGGGTTCCATCGGGGTGTGCCCAACTGGCCCGGGAGAGTTGGGAGTCTGCTGGAGTCTTTTCTGCCCTGGGTTGGCGTCCTCGTCGTCGTGCTGTTGGTCGTCGCCCTCGTGCGGCGGTCCGCCGTCGCCCTCGTCGCTCTGCTGCTGCCGGTGGGCATATGGGTGGACACCTTCGGCGGGTTGCTCCTGCCCGGCGAGGAGAGCAGCGGGCGGGGGCTCGTCGTCGTGCAGCACAACGTCAGCGACGAGAACCGCGATCCCGCGGGGACCGCCCGGGCGTTGATCGAGGCCGGGGCCGATCTCGTCGCTCTGGAGGAGCTGGTGGATCCGCAGTTGGCGGCGTACGAAAAGGCTCTCGCCGCCGACTATCCGCATCACGTCATCCGGGGGACCGTCGGTCTCTGGTCCAAACATCCAATCAGCGGGCAGCAGTTGGTGGATATCAAGCCCCCGGGCATTGAGGAGGGGTGGAGTCGGGGTGTGCGTGCCGTGGTCCACTCCCCGTACGGGGATGTCGCGGCGTACGTCGCCCATCTGCCCTCCGTCCGGATCGGGACGGGCGGGCTCGCGTCCCAACGGCGTTACCAGAGTGCTGCGTTGCTGGGGCGCGCCATTGCGGCCGAGAGCGTCGAGCCGCTGATTCTGCTCGGGGACCTCAACGGTGTTGTGGAAGACCGGGGGTTGAGGCCTCTCACCTCACAGTTGGAAGTCGCCGAGAGCGGGTTCGCCTTCAGCTTCCCCGCCGCCTTCCCGCTGGCCCGGATCGACCAGGTCATGGCCCGCTCCGCCACCGTCGGCCACATCCGCACCCTGCCCGCCACCGGCAGCGACCATCTGCCCGTCGTCGCCCGCGTCGCCCTGGGGTGAGTGCGCGAGCCCGCGGGCATGTGCCGCGACGGAAGCGCCTCCGTAGATCCCGACTCCCGGACCACCTCCGCACCTCCCGTTCACCTTCCCGACCACCTCTGCACGTCTCACGCACGCTTTCATCACAATTCCGCTTCGCTTCCCCCATGCCGCTGATGTCCGCCCGTACGCGCTGCCAGCATCGGCTGCTCCACCGCACGAAGTCCGGCCTTGGGGGCAACACATGCAGACGAGGAAGCAGTCACGGCGGCCGAGGCGCGGGGTCCTCCGGATACGGGTATCGGCGGGCGCGGGCGCGCTCGCCCTGGTTCTGACCGGGTGCGGGAGCGACGACGGCCGTACGGACGGCCGGGGCGGTAAGGACGCCGTCGAGGTCGCCGCGTCGGCCAGTCCGTCGCCCTCCGTGGAGCGGGCGTTGGCGCTCATGGATGACGACGAGCAGAGCGTGGACGCGGGCAGCAGTCTGGACGTGGACGTCCTCGACAACGACTCCGTCACCCTGGAGAGCGGGGCCGGGGCCGCTCTGCTCGACGCCTACGACCCGGCCGAACTGACCCTGCGCATCGACGCCGAACCCAGCAATGGTTCCGCATCGGTGTCCGGGACCACGGTCACGTACACCGCCAGAGACGGATACGCCGGCGAGGACGAACTGACGTACCAGGTAGGCGTGAAGGGCACTGACGTTCCCGCCGCCACCGCCGTCGTCCGCATCACCGTCACCGCAGCCGCTCCTGAACCGAGCCCCACCCCGACCCCGGCGGCCGCGAAACCCGCGCCGAGGACAACCGCCCCGGCACCGGCGTACTACAAGAACTGCGACGCCGTCCGCGCCGCCGGGGCCGCTCCGGTCGAGGAAGGCGACCCCGGCTACGCGCCCCATCTGGACCGCGACGGCGATGGCGTGGGATGCGAGCCGTGGGGCGAGTCCGCGTCTTCCTCCGGCGGCAGTGGCAGCGGAGGGAGCGGGGGCAGTACGAGTGGTGGTGGCGGTGGCGGAGGTACGTCCTACGCGAACTGCACCGCCGTACGGAACGCTGGCGCCGCGCCCATCCGCACCGGCGATCCCGGCTACGGTCGGCACCTGGACCGCGACGGGGACGGCGTCGGCTGCGAGTAAGCGTCGCGCCGCCTCCTGGCGCCTCCGGGCCGTCCACGCAGCCCGTGGAGGAGGCAGTGGGTGAGGCAGTCGGCGTATCTGAGCGCGGCCACTACCAACTCATTGCCTTCTCCGCGTGCGGCTTCCGGCTCGGTTCCTCGCGATGTTCCGTATCTTCTTGCTGCTGCCCGACTCGGCGAGCAGGGCGAGCACCGCCGACGACGTCGCCCCCTCGGCAAGGACGCGCTGCATCCAGGGCGTGACCTTCGCCAGTTCGGCCGACGTCGTCGACACATGACCATCCTTGATGGACAGGTAGAACAGCCAGTCGTGCACGCGGTGGCGAATGAACTCTCGATTCCCTTCGCCCTTGAGCTGGTCGATCTCCGGCAGCAGTTCGGCCGACCACTGCCGGAACTCCTCAGGGCCGGTCAGCTTCATCGCCATCCGGTCCACGAAGTCGACCACCGCCGTCTTGGACACGATCTCGACGGGATCGCGCAGAATCGTGGCCACCGTCGCCCGGTCTCGATCCCAGTCCCGATCCCGGTCGCGGTCCGGGTCCCCATCCCGGTCGCGGTCCGGGTCCCCATCCCGGTCGCGGCTCCGCGAGGAAGCGACTGCCGAGACGACGCGTCGGTACGCGGACGATCGGACGTGCTCGTCCGCGACAGCATCCTCGACGTCCACGTCGAGGATGCCTGCGCCCGCCAGCAACTCCGCGACGTCGGAACGCAAGCTCACTGCCTCATCCTCTCCGGCAGGGTCAGTTCGACCATGCGCACGCCGTTCTTGCCGGGCCGAGGTCAGCGACAGTCGTCCTCATGACGTCCCCACCGACTCCCCCGCCTTCCGCCTGATGCCGTCCCGCCCACCGACACCGTCGCCCCGAACGCTAGCCTCGGGTGAAGGAACGGACCAAGGAAACAGCGGGCCACGGACATGCCGACGGCCTCGACGGGAAGCGATGGTGGCGGCGATGGCGAAGGTTCCGGCAGCGGCGGTGGCGGCGGGCGGGCTCGTCGGGGGCTATGGCGTCGCCCGGTGGACCGGGAAGCGGCCGCTCGGCGGGGTCGCGCTCGGCGCCGCCGGGGCGCTGGCCGCGTACGAGTGGAACCGTGCGGCCGGTCCCCGGGCCGCCACGGGGCTGACCGTCGCCTACGTCGCCGCCTTCGCCGGGTCGCACCCGCTCGCCAAAAAGATCGGCGCGTGGCCCGCTGTGTTCGCCGTCGCGGGCGGTGTGGCCGCCGCGTCCTGGGCCGTCACCCGCCGGACCGGCTGAGGACGGCCGGCGTCCCGGAGGACCGGCAACGGCGTTCTGTAGCGCAAACGTTGTCGCGTCCGGCAGGTCGGGGCCCCGGAAGTGGATACGCTCATTGATTGACTCGCGGCTCGGGCAGGAGCCCAACTGCCGTCAACAGGGGATGATGCGCGATGACCAACACACCTTCCGCCGACCACTTCGCACCGCTCGCCGAAGGAGACCCCGCCGTGGTGGGGGGTTACCGGCTGGCCGCCGTGCTGGGCGCGGGCGGGATGGGCAAGGTGTACCTGTCGTACACGCCTGGGGGCCGGCCTCTCGCGATCAAGGTGATCCGGGCGGAGTTCAGTGAGGATCCGGAGTTCCGGCGGCGTTTCCAGCAGGAGGTGCGGGCCGCGCAGCGGGTGCAGGGTCTGTACACGGCTCCGGTGATCGACTCGGACACCGAAGGGGCGCAGCCCTGGCTGGCGACGGCCTATGTGCCGGGTCCCTCGCTCGCGCACGCGGTGGCCCGGCACGGCGGACTGCCGTTGCGCAGTGTGCTGCTGCTGACGGTCGGGGTGGCCGAGGCGCTCGGGGTCATCCACGGTGCGGGCATCGTCCACCGCGACCTGAAGCCCGCCAATGTGCTGCTGGCCGCCGACGGTCCGCGCGTCATCGACTTCGGCATCGCCCGGGCCGCCGACACGACCGCCCTGACCGGTACCGGTGTCAGCGTGGGAACCCCGGCGTTCATGGCGCCGGAGCAGGCGGCGGCCGGCACCGTCACCCCGGCCACCGACGTCTTCGCCCTCGGCCAGATCGCCGCCTACGCCGCGATCGGCGCACCCGCGTTCGGCGACGGGCCCTCGCACGCGGTCCTCTACCGGATCGTCCACGAGGACCCCGACCTCAGCCGGCTGCCCGACGCACTCCGGCCCCTGGTCGCCCGCTGCCTCAGCCGCGACCCGGCCGACCGCCCGTCCCTGGCCGACATCATCCGCATGTGCCACGACATCTCACCCGAACCGCTCCGCCAGGGCGAGGACTGGCTCCCGCGGGCGGTCGCCGGCTCGATCACCGAGCGGCTGCGGATGCCCGCCCCCGCACCCACCCCGCCGCCCGCACACCCGCCCACCCAGTTCTCCCCGCAGTCGCAGTCGCCGCCCAGCCACGCCACCCCGACCGGACACGCGGTCGCCGCCGCCCCGACGCAGACCGGCCCCCGGGCGCCCGGGGCAGTACCGCCGCCCGGTCCGCCGGGATCCCCGATGCCGCCCCCGCCGGGTTCGTACGGCCCGACGCCCGCCGCTCTCCACCGGCCTCCCTCCGCGCCGCTCCAGCGGGAGAAGCCCAGGCGGACCGGGCTGATCGTCGCCGCCTCGGTCGTGGGCGCGGTCGTCGTCCTGGCAGTCCTCGGCTCCCTGCTGCGGAACTTCGGCGGGCAGGACGACAAAGACCCGTCGCGCGGCAGCAGCGCGAGCAGCGGAAGCGGAAAGGGCGACGGGGGTGGCGGCGGGCAGGAGCAGAAGGACCCCGCGCCGGTGTCGTACAAGGGCCTCGACATCCCCGAGAACCACTTCGTGATGCTGGCGGACAACCCGCCGCGTCCGCAGAAGAGCGGGAACGGGCGGTCCAGCAGCGACGCGGACCTGCAGTTCGAGCCCGAGACGCTCAACGTCGTGGAGAGCGACGAGCTACGCACCCGCAACGGCAACCTGGTCCTGCTGGCCGCCGGGCAGAAGGGCTCGTTGGAGACCTGCCGGTCGGTGACCCGATACACCCGGGAAATCCGGCTCGACCAGCTCACCGAGGGATCGCAGATCTGCGTTCTCAGCAACGCGGGGCACATCGCGGTGGCGGTCTACCGCGGCGCGTCGGGCAGCGGCAGCCCGAGCGCCTACATCAGCCTCGACCTCACCGTCTGGCGCAACGCGGCCGAACCCGTCGACGGGCCGTAGGACGTCCGGCGAGGAAATCCGGCCCCCCGGCCCTGAACACCCGCCGCGCCCCGCCCGTACTACCGGGCAACTCCCCGCACAAGCCGGGTGCGTACCCGTACGACAGGACGGGTACGCACCCGGGACCCGCGCCGGGGCGGGTGGCGCAGGTCAGCCGCCCAGCGCGTGCGACACCGAGTAGATCGCCAGGCCCGCCAGCGCGCCGACCACCGTGCCGTTGATCCGGATGAACTGGAGGTCGCGGCCGATGTGCGCCTCGATCTTCTTCGAGGTCTGGTCCGCGTCCCAGCCCGCGACCGTCTCGCTGATCAGCGAGGTGATCTCCGCGCGGTACGTCGTCACCACGTACACCGCCGCGTCCTCCAGCCAGCCGTCCAGCTTGCCCTGGAGCCGTGCGTCGCTCGCCAGTTTCGCGCCCAGCGACATCAGCGACGCGCGGGCCCGCAGCCGCAGTTCGCTGCGCTCGTCCTCCGCCGCCGAGAGGATCATCGTGCGGACGGAGGACCAGGCCGAGGCGATGACGTCCTGGACCTCGGCGCGGCCCAGGATCTCCGACTTCAGCCGCTCCACGCGGGCCCGGGTGTCGGCGTCGCTCTGGAGATCGGCCGCGAAGTCGGTCAGGAACGTGTCGATGGAGCCGCGCGCCGGGTGCTCCGGCATGTCCCGCATCTCCGTGACGAACCGCAGCAGCTCCTTGTAGACCCGCTCCCCCACCCGCTTGTCCACGAACCGCGGGGTCCAGCCGGGGGCCCCGCCCTGCACCGCGTTCATCACCGAGTCGCCGTGCTCCACCAGCCAGTCGTGCGCCCGTACGCAGACGAGGTCGACGACCTTGCGGTGGCCGCCGTCCGTGACGACCTTCTCCAGCATCTTGCCGAGGCCCGGGCCGATCTCCACCGCGTTGGCCCGGCGGGTGATCGCCTCGCCGACGATCGCCTGGACGTCGGAATCCCGAAGGACCGTCAGCGCCCCGCGCAGCGCGGTCGCCAGCTCGGCGGTGACCCGGTCGGCGTGGGCCGGCTCCGCGAGCCAGACACCGACCCTCCGACCGACCCCGAGAGCGTGAATTCGGTCACGAATGACGTCTCCGGAGAGAAAGTTCTCCCCAACGAAGGAACCGAGGGACTGTCCTAGCTGATCCTTCTTGGTGGGGATGATGGCTGTGTGCGGAATGGGCAGGCCGAGCGGGCGCCGGAAGAGCGCCGTCACGGCGAACCAGTCCGCCAACGCGCCCACCATCCCCGCCTCGGCAGCCGCCGCGACGTAGCCCGGCCAGCCCCCCACACCTGAGTTCTTCGCCCAGGTGGCCAGGACGTAGACGAGCGCGACGAGCAGAAGGAGGCCGGTGGCCGTGAGCTTCATGCGCCGTACGCCGCGCTGTTTCTCCTCGTCGGCTGCGGTGTACGCGAACGAGGCCAGCGGGCCCGCGCCCACCCTCGGCTCCCGTGCCTGCGCCGACGCCTGTGCCTGCGCCGGCGGCAGGGCCGCCCGCTCCGATCCCTCCGGCCCTTGCGCCGCGTCCTTCTGCACCGCGTCCCCGTCCTGCTCCTGCTCGCCGGATCCGGTCCGTTCCATCCGCTCCACCCGTCCGCGTACGCCTCTCCCCCGTGACGTACGCATTGTCCCTACCTCCCCTACTCCCGGGCCGCATGTGGAGTTCCCGAAGGCCTGCCGCATCATGGGACCAGCACGATCATCACAAGGAGAACCACCGCACATGCCAAGGCGCCAGGGGTATGCCCTGCTCATCGCCCTAGTGGCGGGCACCGCCGCGCTCGCCGCCGCCGTCGCCTTCGCCACGACGCTGCTCTCCGGCCCCGGGTCGACGCCGCTCCCGCCGGCCGAGACCCAGGCGGCGGCCCGTAACCCGGTCGCCCCCGCCACCTCGGGCGGCACGTGGACCGCCACCTGGACCGCCGCGCCCGTCGGCGCCGAACCGGGCACCGAGCAGGGGCTCCCCGGGCGCACCATCCGTAACGTCGTACACACCAGCGTCGGCGGGAACGTCGCCCGCATCACGCTGTCGAACCTCTTCGGCACGACACCCCTGGTGGTCGACCAGGCCACCGTCAACACCCGGCCGGTCACCTTCAAGGGCGCCGCCGCCGTCACCGTCGCCGCGGGCGGACGGGTCATCAGCGACCCGGTCGTGGTGCCCGTGGCCCCCGACTCCGACCTCCAGGTCAGCTTCCGGACCCCGCAGGGCGGCGGTCCTGTCACCTACCACCCGTACACCCACCAGACCTCGTTCCTGATCGACGAGCGCGGCACCTTCAGCACCGGCAACTGGCGCTATCTGACCGCCGTGGACGTCCGCAGCGAGCGGGCGCTCGGCGCGGTCGTCGCCCTCGGGGACTCCCTGACCGCGGGCAGCGGCTCCACCACCGACGCCAACGCCCGCTGGACGGACGTCCTCGCCGACCGGCTGGGCGGCCGGTACGGGGTCGCCAACGCGGGCATCGCGGGCAACCGGGCCGTGGGCGCCGGCCGCGGCACCGGGGGCCAGTCGGGCACCGACCGGCTCGACCGGGACGTCCTGGAGGTCGCCGGAGCCCGGACGGTCGTCGTGGCGCTCGGCATCAACGACGTACAGCAGTACCCGCAGGAGCCCGACCCCCAGCGCATCGTGGACAGCCTGCGGGCCCTCACCGACCGGGCGCACGCGCGCGGGCTCCGGGTCGTCGGCGCGACGCTGACCCCGTTCGAGGGCTTCGCGACCTGGACGCCCCAGCGCGACGCCGTACGCCACGCGGTCAACGAGCAGATCCGGGCGGGCACGGTCTTCGACGCGTACGTGGACTTCGACGCGGCGGTACGCGACCCGGCCGCGCCGAACCGGCTCCTCGCCACGTACGACTCCGGCGACCACCTGCACCTCAACGACGACGGATACCGCGCGCTCGGCGACCGGGTGGACCTGAAGTCCCTGGACCGCGCCCGCGCGCCCCGGTCCGACGCGCTGTGAGGAGCATCCGGCTTACGGTGAGGGGCTTCCGGCGCGCCGTGAGGCGCTGAGGAGGCGCTGCTTCGGTCCGGAGGCCGAAGCCCGGGGGGGGCCGGGGCCGCCCCTGCGCCCCCGGCCCCGGTCCCTCAGAGCTCCTTTCGGCGGCCCTCGCCCGGCCCCTCCAGCCCGCTCCGGTGGCGCGCCTCCATTTCGGCTTCCTTCGCCTCCTTCAGGCGGCGGCGCTCCGCCTTCGTCCGCTTGCGGTCCACGCCGACGCCGCCCATCAGGGCGAAGCCGGTGATCCGCACGTGCGGGGCGTCCGGGGCGGGCTCGCCCTCCTCGTTGGAGCCCTCGCCGAAACCGCCCATGATGCCGATGCCGCGGACCTCGACGTTCAGCTCCGGCGGCGCGGTCACATGGATACCGCCCATGATCGTGATGCAGCGGATGACGACCTCACGGTCCTCGAAGTTCGCCTCGCGCAGATCGATCTCACCGCCGCCCCACATCGCGAACCCGGTGAACGTCCGGGCCACCGTCCAGCGGCCCTTGCGGTTGAAGCCGCCCCACAACGCGAACCCGCCCTTGGACGTCGCGGTGCCGCCGATCCGCGCGGGCCAGTTCGCGGCGGAGCCCCGCAGCGGGGCGGGGGCGGACGAGCCCACCGGAGCGACCGCCGAGCCCGGTGCCGGGAGGTCCTGGACCAGCGGCTCCAACTCCCCGTGGGTACGGGCCTTGTAGGCCGTTTCGAGGCGCTGCTCGAACTCGTCCATATCCAGTCGGCCCTCGGCCACGGCCTCGCGCAGCAGTTCCGCGATCCGCTCCCGCTCGGCATCGGAGGCGCGCATGTCCGGACTCTCACTTGTCATACCGCGCAGCCTATTGAACACACCCGTTCCCGGCACAGACCCGCAGGCCCACGACCTGGGCGCGCCGCCCGGCGAACCCCCCGGGAGAGTGCGCGTCAGGGCGCGGACTCGTACATCCTCGCGATGACGGCCTCGATGTCCGGCTCCCGCACCGACAGGTCGACCAGCGGGTAGTCCGCGGCGATCCGCGCCACCAGCGGGGCCGCCGACGCGGCGGCCGGGAACGCCAGCCACTGGCGCGGGCCCTCCACCTTGACCGCCCGCAGCACCGGCGCGTCTCCCGCGCCGGCCGACTCCAGCACGATCGGGGGCAGTTCGCTCTCCAGGTCCACCACGAGCATGCGCTCGCTCTCCCCCACCTCGTGGAGGCCCGCCAGCGAACCGTCGTACATCAGACGGCCGTGGTCGATCACCATCACCCGGTTGCACAACTGCTCGATGTCGGTGAGGTCGTGGGTCGTCAGCAGGACCGTCGTGCCGCGCTCGGCGTTCAGCTCCTTCAGGAACTGCCGCACCTTGGCCTTGGAGATCACGTCCAGGCCGATCGTCGGCTCGTCCAGGTACAGCACCTCGGGATCGTGCAGCAGCGCCGCCGCGATGTCGCCGCGCATCCGCTGCCCCAGGGAGAGTTGCCGTACGGGCACATCCAACAGCTGGCCCAGGTCGAGGAGTTCGATGCAGCGGTCCAGGTTCTCCCGGTAACGCCGGTCGGGGATGCGGTACATGCGGTGCATCAGCCGGTACGAGTCGCGCAGCGGCAGGTCCCACCAGAGGGTCGTCCGCTGGCCGAAGACGACGCCCATGCGGTGCGCCAGGCGGGTGCGTTCGCGGGAGGGGTCGATGCCCGCGACGCGCAGCCGGCCGCCGCTGGGGGTGAGGATGCCCGTCAGCATCTTGATCGTGGTGGACTTCCCGGCCCCGTTCGGGCCGATGTAGCCGACCATCTCGCCGCGCGCGACCTGGAAGCTGATCCCGTCCACGGCCCGCACCTCACGGCGCTCCCGGCGCAGCAGACCCGCCCGGCGGCGGACCTCGAAGACCTTCTCGACGCCGTCGAGGCTGATGAACCCGTCGTCCGCCATGCCCGTGCCCTTCCCCGTAGTCCCGTCCGACCTGGTCGGCTCCTGGCTCCTCAACTGCCCGTGCTCCGGTAGGACCGCAGCCCCGCCCGCCACGCCAGGCCCGCAAGACCGCAAGCGCCCGCCGCGACCAGCGGCGGCAGGAAGGCCACCCACTGCGGCAGATCCACCGGGTACTCCCGCCCCAGCACGTACAGCGCGGGCAGCCAGCTCGCGAAGGCCAGAGGCACCACGAACGTCACGCCGCGCACCAGGTCCTTCGCGAAGACCGTGGGCGGGTACTGGAGCAGCGTCGTCCCGCCGTACGTGAAGGAGTTCTGCACCTCCGAGGCGTCCTGCGCGACGAACTGGAACGCCGCTCCCGCGATGAAGATCGCCCCGAAGATCGCCGCCCCGCTGACCACCGTCATCGGCAGCATCAGCATCTTCACCGGTGTCCAGGCGATGTCGAGGGTGACCAGCGCGTAGCCGAGCACGAGCAGGCCCTGTGTGATCCGGCCCAGCCGGCGCAGCGCGAACCGGTCCGCAGCCACCTGCGCCAGCACCGGCACCGGGCGCACCAGCAGGGTGTCGAACGTCCCGTCCCGGACGCGAGAGCCGACCCGGTCCATCGACCCCAACAGCAGGTCGCACACTCCGAACGCCGTCGCCGACAAGCCGTACAGCAGCGCGACCTCCGGCAGCGAGTAGCCGCCGAGCGCGTCGACGTGCGTGAACATCAGCAGGATCGTGACGAAGTCGAAGGCCGTCACCGCGAGGTTCCCGAACAGGGTCATGGCGAACGAGGCCCGGTACGCCATCGTCGAGCGCACCCACATCGCCATGATCAGCCCGTACGCCCGGAGCCCTTCCAGCGGCCGGGGCCGTTCCTCGAAGGCGAAGCCGGCCGGCACCCGCTCCTCCTCGGTCCGTACCGCCACCGTGTCAGCCACCCTGCACCACCACTCTCCTGGTCGCCACGGTCTGCAGCAGGCGGCCCGCCCCGAGCAGCACGACCGCCCATCCGGCCTGGAACACGTACGCCTCCACCAGCCCCCACCCGGTGTGCTTGCCGAGGAACACATCGGCCGGCACCTGGAGGAGCGAGGACCACGGCAGGGCCCGCGCCACCTCGCCCAGCAGCCCGGGGAACAGGTTCAGCGGCAGCAGCATCCCGGAGAAGAACAGCCCCGCCAGCATGGCCATCTGCATCGCGCCCGCGCCGTCGAGCAGCCAGAAGGCCGACATCGCGACCAGATAGCGCACCGCGAAGCTGACCACGACGCCCAGGAACACCGACATCAGGAACGCCGGCCAGGTCCAGAGCGATCCGGGGAGCGCGAGGTCGAAGGCGAGCGCCCCCAGGAACATCGGCACCACCCCGCGCCCGACCAGGTGGAACGCCGCCCGGCCCAGGTCCGCCGCCAGCCACCACAGCTGGAGGTCGGCCGGCCGGTACAGATCGACGGCGATGTCGCCGGTGCGGATCCGCTCGACCAGCTCGCTCTCGAAGCCCGCGCCCATCATGGCGCTGGCCGCCAACAGGGCCTGGCCGAGCCAGACGTACGTCAGCGCCTGGGAGGTGTCGTAGCCGCCGAGCTGCGGACGTTCGTCCCACAGGGCGATATAGGTGTACGCCATGATGAAGCCGAAGACGGTGTTGGTGAACACCCCCGCCGCCGTCGCCGTCCGGTAGGTGGCGTAGCGCCGGAATCCGCCCGCCGCCACGACTGCGTACAGCCGCATGCCGCCCCCTCTCCCCCGCCGCCACCGGCTCCCGGCACCAAAGCGCACGACCCTAGTACACGCGCGAGGGCCGCCGCGAACCGTTTTCTCACGGCCGGAGAGCGGCGGGACGACGACCGGAGGAGGGAACAAGACGATAAGAAACGCAGATTTCCTGACGAAACGGGCACTATGGGAGAACTGACCACGTCTCAGGAGCCCCCACCGACATGAGCGACGAGCCACAGAGCTGGGCCCCCCGCGACTCCTCAGGCGCGGCGGCCTCCACCGGAAACCACGGGCCGACGTCCGGGAAGAAGCCCGGAAAGAAGCCGGGAAAGAAGACGCGGCCCCGGCGCACCGGCTGGCGGCGGGCCGTCCCCACCTGGCGGCTGACCCTCGGCACCGTCCTCGGCCTCGCCCTCCTCCTGGGCGCCGGGGTCTTCGCCGCCTACCAGCTCGTCGGCATCCCGGCCGCCAACGCCGCCGCCACCGCCCAGTCCAACGTGTACCTCTACAACGACGGCAGTGTCATCGCCCGGGACGGCGACGTGAACCGGGAGAAGGTCAGGCTCAACCAGGTCCCCCCGTCCGTCCGGCACGCGGTCCTGGCCGCCGAGGACCGGGACTTCTACTCCGACGACCGCGCCGTGGACGTGAAGGCGATGATCCGGGCCGGCTGGAACACCGTCACCGGCAAGGGCAAGCAGGGCGGCTCGACGATCACCCAGCAGTACGTGAAGAACTACTACCTCGGCCAGGAACGCACCGTCCTGCGCAAGGCCAAGGAAGCCATCATCGCGGTCAAGCTCAACCGCGAGGAGACCAAGGACCAGATCTTCGAGGGCTACCTCAACACCAGCTACTTCGGGCGCAACGCGTACGGCATCCAGGCCGCCGCCCAGGCGTACTACGGCAAGAACGTCGAGGACCTCACCACCGCCGAAGGGGCGTACCTCTCCGCCCTCCTGAACGCCCCCAGCGCCTACGACGTCGTCGCCCACCCCGACAACAGGGCCGCGGCCCAGCGCCGCTGGAACTACGTCCTGAACGGCATGGTCAAGGAGGGCTGGCTCGATGCGGCCGAACGGGCGACGACACCGTTCCCCACCCTCGGAAAGGCCAGACCGTCGACCGGGCTCTCGGGGCAGCGCGGTTACATCGTGCAGGCCGTCGAGGACTACCTGAACCGGCGCGGCATCCTCGACGCGAAGACCCTCGCCACCGGCGGCTACCGGATCACCACCACCCTCGACAAAGCCAAGCAGGACGCCTTCGTCAAGGCCGTCGACGAGAACGTGACGTCCAGGACCAGCGCCGAACGCGAGGCCGACCGCAACGTCCGCGTCGGCGGCGCCTCGATCGTCCCGGACACCGGCGAGGTCGTCGCCCTGTACGGGGGCATCGACTACACGAAGCAGTACGTCAGCAACGCGACCCGCCGCGACTACCAGGTCGGCTCCATCTTCAAGCCGTTCGTCCTCACCTCCGCCGTCGTCAACGACTCCACCACCCAGGACGGCCGGCCCATCACCGCCAACACCGTCTACGACGGCACCAACAAGCGCACGGTCGTCGGCGTGCAGGGGTCCACCGACTACGCCCCCGCCAACGAGGACGACGTCGACTACGGCGACATCACCGTGCGCGTCGCCACCGACAAGTCCGTCAACTCCGTCTACGCCCAGATGGCGCAGGACGTCGGCCCCGGAAAGGTCCGGGACACCGCGGTCGCCCTCGGCATCCCCACCGACACCCCCGACCTCACCGCCTCCCCCTCCATCGCGCTCGGCACCGCCAACGCCAGCGTCCTGGACATGGCCGAGGCGTACGCCACCCTCGCCGACCACGGCCGGCACGGCGACTACGTCCTCGTCGAGAAGGTCACCAAGGACGGCGCGGAGATCGAGCTGCCCGAACGCACGACCGAGCAGGCCGTCAGCCGCGAGGCCGCCGACACCACCACCGCCGTCCTGCGCAGCGTCGTCGAGGGCGGCACCGGCACGGCCGCCCAGGCGGTGGGCCGCCCCGCCGTGGGCAAGACCGGCACCGCGGAGGAGGACCGGGCCGCCTGGTTCGCCGGGTACACCCCGGACCTCGCGAGCGTCGTCGCCGTGATGGGCCAGAACCCCGACACCGGCGCCCAGACCCCGCTGTACGGAGCCCTCGGCCTGTCCCGTGTCAACGGCGGCGGCGCCCCGGCCGAGACCTGGGCCGCCTATACGGAAGCGGCGCTGCGCTCCTCCCCGGCCCAGGAGTTCGACCTGCGGCCGGCCCCGGGTTCCGCCGAGGGGGACGAAATCCTGGTCGACGAGGACTCCGACGGGAGCACGGACCCGTCCTCCTCGTCGGAGCCCGACACCACCCCCTCCGGCAGCTCGCCGCCCTCACCCGGCACGGACACCGGCGAGAACACCACCGGGGACACGACGGACGGGACGGACGGCGAAGCGGACGGCGGCACGGGCAGCGACGGCGGACCCAGCGGAACGGACGGCGGGGCGGACAGCGAGGCGGACAGCGGATCGGGTTCGGGGGGATCGGGGTCGGGCGGATCGGCCGGATCCACCGGCGGCGCGACAGCCGGAAACGGCGGGTAGGCCGAACCGCCGGCCCCGAGCGCCCCGGCCCCAGTGCCCCGGCCTCAGCGCCCCGGTCTCAGTGCCCCGGTCTCAGTGCCCGGAGGTCGCCTTCAGGCCGACCACGGCCACCAACAGCAGACAGACGAAGAAGATCCGGGCGGCGGTCACCGGCTCGTTCAGTACGACCATGCCCAGGATCGCCGCACCGGCAGCGCCGATACCGACCCACACGCCGTACGCCGTACCGATCGGCAGCGTCTTCGCCGCATGCGACAGCAGCACCATGCTCGCCGCGATCCCGAGGCCGGTGAACACGCTCGGCCACAGCCGGGTGAACCCCTCGGTGTACTTCATCCCGATCGACCAGCCCACTTCGAGCAGACCAGCGATGATCAACAGAACCCACGCCATGACAGGCACCTCCGACGAAACCGCGAACAGAACGGGTGCGTCGTCTTTGCCAACCCGGTACGGCGCGTCTCGTCGGGGTGCTTCCACCGTAGCAAAAATCGGCGAAAGGGCCTGGTGACACCGGTCACCAGGCCCTCAGGGCCCTCATCAGGGGCCCACAGAGCTCCAGGGGGCCCACAGATCGACAGGGGGCCTTACAGGATCTACAGATACAGCCCGGTCGAATCCACCGACCCCTCGAACCGGTCGGCGGCCACCGCGTGCAGATCACGCTCCCGCATCAGGACGTACGCCACGCCCCGCACCTCGACCTCGGCACGGTCCTCGGGGTCGTACAGCACCCGGTCGCCGGGCTCCACCGTGCGTACGTTCTGCCCGACCGCGACGACGACGGCCCAGGCGAGACGCCGTCCCACCGCGGCCGTCGCCGGGATCAGGATGCCGCCGCCGGAGCGCCGCTCGCCCTCGGACGCGTCGTTGCGCACCAGAACCCGGTCGTGCAGCATCCGGATCGGCAGCTTGTCGTCGTGGGTGGTGCCGTGGGTGTTCTCGCTCACGCCCGCAACCTACCTGCCGTGCGCCGGACCGTACGCCTCCGGGTTCCGCATCACGCGCGGCGGTACTTCGACATGGTGAGCAGCCCCACCACGCCGACCACCAGCAGCGCCGCGGGGATCACCCGCTCCAGCCGCGGAGAGCCGTCCTCCGCGACGAACTGGGCCTTCACCTCCGACACCGAGCGATTCACCGCGACGAAGGCGCGGCCGGCCGTCCGGTCCACCGACTGGGCCGCCTTCGCCTTGGCATCTCCGATGATCGTCTTCGGGTGTACGCGCACCCCGATCTCGTCGAGCACCACAGCGAGCTGCTCGCGCCTGCTGATGATGTCCGCCTCGATCTGCGCAGGGGTCCTGGCATCCGACACTGCGCCGCCTCCGTGATCGTCGTCCGTTGAACCTTCGTCTGAAACCTTCGTCGACAGTCTGTCAGCTCGAACCCCCGCACACCCGGCGGCACCCCTATTACCCTCGGTCCCGTCCGACCCGCGCACCACCCGAGGAGAACCACATGAGCGAGCGACTGAAGCCCGGCGACACCGCTCCCGCCTTCACCCTTCCCGACGCCGACGGCAACGAGGTGTCGCTCGCGGACCACAAGGGCCGCAAGGTCATCGTGTACTTCTACCCGGCCGCTCTTACCCCCGGATGCACCAAGCAGGCCTGCGACTTCACGGACAACCTCGACCTCCTCGCGAACGCCGGCTACGACGTCATCGGCGTCTCCCCCGACAAGCCGGAGAAGCTCGCGAAGTTCCGCGACGCGGAGAACCTCAAGGTCACCCTGGTGGGCGACCCGGCGAAGGAGACCCTGGAGGCATACGGCGCCTTCGGTGAGAAGAAGCTCTACGGCAAGGTGGTGACGGGCGTGATCCGTTCCACCGTCGTCGTCGACGAGGACGGCAAGGTCGAACATGCGTTCTACAACGTGAAGGCGACCGGTCACGTGGCGAAGATCATCAGGGACTTGGGCGTCTGACGCCCACGGCCCGGGGCCACGGCCCCGGGCCACCCCGACCAACCCGCCCCCCTCACACGATTCCGGCAATACCGGCGATTTCGACCGGCGCGCGACCGGGGAACGTGTTCAGATCATGTGAGGGAGATCGCATCGGCCCACGAAGTCGGTTTGCGACCGCCATGACTGCGCAGAAGCTTTTCCTGGAACACACTCCGAGGAAAGGACCCGGCCATGGCGGCCCCCGACCCCCACCAGGCGGCCGACCCTCTAGCGGTCAAGCGCCACCCCACGCTCTTCCGGGCCATCCGGAAGCGGCGGAACCCGCGGCTGCGCCGGACGGACATCACCGTCACGGACGACGCCGCGGTCAAGCGGGCCGTGAAAGCGGCCTCGCTGGGCAACGCCATGGAGTGGTTCGACTTCGGGATCTACTCCTACCTGGCCGTGACGATCGGGCAGGTCTTCTTCCCGTCCGGGAACGAGACCACCCAGCTCCTCTCCTCCTTCGCGACCTTCGCGGTGGCCTTCCTCGTCCGGCCACTGGGCGGCATGTTCTTCGGCCCGATGGGCGACAAGGTCGGCCGCAAGAAGGTCCTCGCGCTGACGATGATCCTGATGGCCGTCGGCACGTTCGCGATCGGCCTGATCCCCTCGCACGCCACGATCGGCGTCTGGGCCGCGGTCCTGCTGATCTTCTTCCGGATGCTCCAGGGCTTCTCGACGGGCGGTGAGTACGGCGGTGCGTCCACGTTCATCGCGGAGTACGCCCCCGACAAGCGGCGCGGGTTCTTCGGCAGCTTCCTGGAGTTCGGCACCCTGGCCGGCTACGTCGGCGCGGCGGGCCTCGTCACGGCCCTGTACGCCCTGCTGAACGACGCGCAGATGGAGGCCTGGGGGTGGAGGATCCCGTTCCTCGTCGCGGGCCCGCTGGGCCTGGTCGGCCTCTACCTGCGACTGCGCCTGGACGAGACCCCGGCCTTCCAGAAGCTGGAGGGCGGCACGGCGCACGCGAGCGAGGCGGCGGACGGCGTCGAGGCCACGGCCAAGGGCGACCTCGCGAAGATCTTCCGGCAGTACTGGCCGACGCTGATCCTCTGCATCTGCCTGGTCGGCGCGTACAACATCACCGACTACATGCTGCTGTCGTACATGCCGACGTACCTCTCGGACGAGCTCGGCTACAGCGAGACGCACGGCCTGCTGATCCTGCTGGCGGTGATGGTGTTCCTGATGCTGATCATCAGCCAGGTAGGCAAGCTCTCCGACCGCTTCGGCCGTAAGCCGCTGCTGATGGCCGGCATGCTGGGCTTCCTCTTCCTCTCCCTCCCCGCCTTCCTCCTCATCCGGGTGGACGGCATCCTCCCGATCACCATCGGCATGCTGATGCTGGGCCTGTCCCTGGTCTGCATGCTCGGCACGATGTCGGCGGCGCTGCCGGCCCTGTTCCCGACGAACGTCCGCTACGGGTCCCTGTCGGTCGGCTACAACCTCTCCGCGTCGATCTTCGGCGGCACGACCCCGCTGGTGATCACGGCCCTGATCAGCTGGACCGGCTCCAACCTGATGCCGGCGTACTACGCGATGGCGGCGGCCCTGGTCGGCCTGATCGCGGTCGCCTGCATGAAGGAGACCGCCCAACAGCCGCTGATCGGCTCGCCGCCGTCGGTCGAGACGGACGAGGAGGCGGCGGAACTGGTCCAGGCGCAGGCGCCCGAGCCGAAGTTCTGAGCCCCTTCGCTTCTTTGCAGACCCCCTCTTCGGAGGAACGGCCCGTACCGCTCGCGTCGAGCGGTACGGGCCGTTCTCGTTCATCACCGGAATTCGGGCGTGACTGTCCGATAAACGGTTCGTTACTCCGTACGAGGCCGCGAACGTACTCGCGGCCGGGATCGGAGGGGACATGGGGAACAGCCCGTACACACGGGAGCGGCTGGCGGAGGCGGCCTCGTCGTCGCGGACGCTCTCGGAGGCGTTGACGAAGCTGGGGGTCGATCCGAAGAGTCCGACGCGGCGGTATCTCCTCGACCGCATGCGGAAACTCGGTGTGGACACTCGCCACTTCGAACGTGAAGGCGCGCGCTGGACGGAGGAAGTACTTCAGGCGGCCGTCGCGTCCTCGACCACGATGTGCGAAGTGCTGCGTCGCCTCGATCTTGAGGTGGTAGGGGGCCAGCACACCCACATCAGCCGCCGCGTCATGGCTCTGGGGATCGACACGTCGCACTTCTCGGCGCCTCCGAGGAAGGGCGAGATACGGCGCCGGCGTCCGGAGGAACTGCTGGTGGACCAGAGCCAGAGCCTCGCACGCCGCGTACCTGGCGAGCGGCTGAAGCGGGCCATGATCGCCATGGGTGCCACGGAGCGCTGCGCCCTCTGCGGCACGGGACGGACGTGGCGGGACCGGCCTTTGCCTCTTGAGGTCGATCACATCGACGGCAACTGGCGGAACAACCGGCCGCAGAATCTTCGGCTCCTCTGCCCCAACTGCCACTCGACGACCGACACGTATCGCGGTCGCGGCAAGGGACGTCGCGCCTCGGCACGAGGTGAGGGCTGATGAGCACCCGCCGCGGCTATACACAGGAGCGGCTGGCCGAGGCAGCCCGTCAGTGTGCCGACATCGAGGAGGCCATCGCCTTTCTGGGCACCCGCCCTTACGGCAAGCTCAGCCGCTACCTGTTCGCTCGCTTCAAGCATTTCGGGATCGATGTGTCCCACTTCTCCCGCCGCAACTACCGCAGAACCGGAGAACGCCCCTCCACCATCGAACTCGCAGAGGCCGTCACCGCCGCCGTCTCCATCGCCGACGCCCTCAGGCGACTGGGCCGGACGGACACCACGAGCCAGCGACAGCACCTACGCCAGTGGATCGCCGAAGACGGGCTCCCCACCTCGCACATTCTGGGCCAGGGGCACCCACGAGGAAACGTCGGACCAACCCCGCTCAAGACCGCTGAAGAGATCTTGGTGAAGCACGAGGGCAAGCGCCGCACAAGAACGGCGCTACTGCGCCGCGCGCTGAGGGACGTCGGCCTCTCGGAGCAATGCGCCGGATGCGGAACCGCAGCAGTGTGGCTGGGCAGGCCCATGACGCTGGAGGTGGATCACATCAACGGTGACTGGAGCGACGACCGCAGGGAGAATCTCCAACTCCTCTGCCCCAACTGCCACGCGGTGACCCGCACCTGGTGCAGGGGCGGCAAGGTCGCGAAGTGCTGAACCTCTCTCCCCACATAATCCGCCGCACGCCCTCCCCGGAGGGCAGTAAGCTGAGATCTGCTGCGCGGCCGTGGCCAAACTGGTATCGGCGGGTGTTTTAGGGGCATCTGGGAGAAATCCTGTGTGGGTTCGAATCCCACCGGCCGCACGCCACGAAAAGGGGCCGTCCCGATCGGGACGGCCCCTTTTCACATTTCACCCCGCCAACTCCCGCACCACCGGCACCAGCGCCCGGAACGCCTTCCCCCGGTGGCTGATCGCGTTCTTCTCCGCCGGGGTCAGCTCCGCGCAGGTGCGGGTCTCGCCCTCCGGCTGGAGGATCGGGTCGTAGCCGAAGCCGTGTTCGCCCGACGGGGTGTGGCGCAGGATGCCGTTCAGGCGGCCCTCGACCACGCGTTCCGTGCCGTCGGGGAGGGCCAGGGCCGCGGCGCAGGCGAAGTAGGCGCCGCGGTGGGTGGTGTCGATGTCGCCGAGCTGGGCCAGGAGCAGGTTCAGGTTGGCCTCGTCGTCGCCGTGGGTGCCGGACCAGCGGGCCGAGAAGATGCCGGGGGCGCCGCCGAGGACGTCCACGCAGAGGCCGGAGTCGTCGGCGACGGCGGGCAGGCCCGTGGCGCGGGCCAGGGTGTGGGCCTTGAGGAGCGCGTTCTCGGCGAAGGTGACGCCGGTCTCCTTGACGTCGGGGATGTCGGGGTACGCGCCCGCGCCGACGAGGTCGAGGTCGAGGCCCGCGTCGGCGAGGATGGCATGGAGTTCGGTGATTTTCCCGGCGTTGCGGGTGGCGAGGATCAGGCGCTTCATGGGGCGATTATCGCCGCCTGGGTGACGGGCGGGGCGGGCCGGTCGCGCCTCCGCCCCGCCCGGCCCCTGGGGTCACGGGCTGCAGACCTTGCCGATCTCCGTCGCCGCGTCCGTGACCGGGGTGATGTCGGGGGTGGCGTCGCCGGCCTCGATGGACCGGCGGACCTCCGTGACCCCGGTCTGGAGGTCGTCGACCGCCTTGGAGAGGTCGGCGTTGTCGGTGGTGTCGTCGAGCTTCTTCAGCTCGCGGTCGATCTCGTCCAGGGATTCGGAGGCCTGGGTGATGTCCTCGGAGGCGTTGGAGACGGCCTGCTGGAGGTTGTTGACGCTGGTGGCGATGGCGTCGGCGGTGCGGACGCAGTCGAGCGCCTTGTCGAGGCCGGCGCAGCCCACGGCCGTGGTCAGCGTCAGCAGGGTGGCGGCGGTGGCGAGTGCGATACGTCGGTGGCGGCGCGAAGCCATGGTGCGGTCCCTCCCCGGGATCGATACGTGGACGGACGCACGGTTCGACCCGTGCGCCCGTATCCGTAACGACGCTCTGTCGTGCGTATTTGGTTGCTTCTTTACCCGGGGAGGGTGAGTCGCTACGCCTCCCGCGTGCTCGCGAGTGCGTCGCGCTGGAGCGTGGCGAGGTCGACGCAGCCGGCGGTGGCGAGGTCGAGGAGCGCGCCGAGTTCCTTGCGGTCGAAGGGGGCGCCCTCGGCGGTGCCCTGGACCTCGACGAAGCGGCCGTCGCCGGTGCAGACGACGTTCATGTCGGTCTCGGCGCGGACGTCCTCCTCGTAGCAGAGGTCGAGGAGGGGGGTGCCGTCGACGATGCCGACGCTGATGGCGGCGACGGTGTCGGTGAGCGGCTTGCGGCCGGCCTTGACGATCTTCTTGCCCTGGGCCCAGGTGACGGCGTCGGCGAGGGCGACGTAGGCGCCGGTGATGGCGGCCGTACGGGTGCCTCCGTCGGCCTGGAGGACGTCGCAGTCCAGGACGATGGTGTTCTCGCCGAGGGCCTTGTAGTCGATGACGGCGCGCAGGGAGCGGCCGATGAGGCGGCTGATCTCGTGGGTGCGTCCGCCGATCTTGCCGCGTACGGCTTCGCGGTCGCCGCGGGTGTTGGTGGAGCGGGGCAGCATGGAGTACTCGGCGGTGACCCAGCCTTCGCCGCTGCCCTTGCGCCAGCGCGGGACGCCCTCGGTGACGGAGGCGGTGCAGAAGACTTTGGTGTCGCCGAAGGAGATGAGGACTGAGCCTTCGGCGTGCTTGCTCCAGCCGCGTTCGATGGTGACGGGGCGGAGCTGTTCGGGGGTGCGGCCGTCGATGCGAGACATGGGGCCGACTTTATCCGTTGGCGGGGGTGGCTCCGTTCGGGTGCGGTGAGGCCGAACGGGACCGACGCGGTGGCGGTGCGGTGAGCCCGAAGGTGATCGACGTGCCGGGGTGCGCGCGGCAGGCCCCGTCCCCACGCGGTGGGGTGCGGGGCCTGCGGGCGCGGGCGCCTCTCATAGGGGCGTTCGCGGTGTCCGGCGTGGGGTCAGCCGGTCACATCATGTCTTCGATGTCGGCGGCGATGGGGTCCGCGTCGGTGCCGATGACGACCTGGATCGCGGTGCCCATCTTGACGACGCCGTGGGCGCCGGCGGCCTTGAGGGCGGCTTCGTCGACCTTGGCGGGGTCGTGGACCTCGGTGCGGAGGCGGGTGATGCAGCCTTCGATCTCGTCGATGTTGTCGATGCCGCCGAGCCCGGCGACGATCTTCTCAGCCTTGGTGGCCATGTCCTTCTCCCTGGTTTCACGCGCAGACAGCCGCCCGCTGCGGGTCCGTTTCGTCACGGTAACGCACGGTTGGCCCAACTTCGCGGGCGGGTAACCGGACGATCCCGAAGGATGACGATCACCGGCGCCCTGCCTTCGGGATGGACCCCGGACCGTGACGCAACTGGTCTACACCAGTTTGCAACGACCGCCAAACGTGAAGTGTTCCGGGAGGACGCCCATGAGTGCGAGCGCCGCTGCGGCACCGCAGCAGAAATGGTGGAACGGACCGGTCCAGGGCCTGCAGAAGGTCGGGCGCAGCCTCCAGCTCCCGGTGGCGGTCCTCCCCGCCGCCGGTCTGCTCGTCAGCCTCGGCAACCTGTTCAGCTCCTACCTGGACGGCGCGTTCTGGGACAAGACCTCCAAGGTGCTGCTCAACGGCGGCGGCGCGATCCTCGACGGTGAGCTCGGCCTGCCTCTGCTGTTCTGCATCGGTGTGGCCATCGGCTTCGCGAAGAAGGCGGACGGGTCCACCGCACTGGCGGCGGTCGTCGGCTTCCTCGTCTATCGGGGGGTGCTGACCGCCTTCCCCATCGACGGCACCGTGACCGACGAGCTGCCCGACGGCGAGCCGCAGAACCCGGGCGTGCTCGGCGGCATCCTGATCGGTCTGCTGACCGCCGTCGTCTGGCAGCGCTACCACCGGACCAAGCTGGTCGACTGGCTCGGGTTCTTCAACGGGCGGCGCCTGGTGCCGATCCTGATGGCGTTCCTCTGCGTGATCCTCGGCGTCCTGTTCGGGCTGCTGTGGCAGCCGGTGGGCGACGGGCTGACCTGGTTCTCCAAGCAGCTGATCGACCTCGGCTCCTGGGGCGCGGCGATCTTCGGCTTCGCGAACCGGCTGCTGATCCCGATCGGCATGCACCAGTTCCTGAACACGTTCTTCTGGTTCCAGGCGGGCGAGTACACCGGGGCGGACGGCCAGACCGTGCAGGGCGACATCTCCCGGTTCTTCGCCCAGGACCCGTCGGCGGGCCAGTTCACCTCGGGCTTCTTCCCGATCATGATGTTCGGCCTGCCCGCCGCGGCCCTGGCCATCACCCACTGCGCGCGCCCCGAGCGCCGCAAGGAGGTGGGCGGCCTGATGGTGTCGGTGGCGCTGACGTCGTTCGTCACGGGTGTGACCGAGCCGCTGGAGTTCTCGTTCATGTTCGTCGCGCCGCTGCTGTACGGCGTGCACGCGGTGCTCACCGGGGCCTCGATGGGCATCACCTGGCTGCTGGGGGTGCATGCGGGGTTCAGCTTCTCGGCCGGGTTGATCGACTACGTCGTCAACTGGCATCTGGACACGAAACCCTGGCTGATCATCCCGATCGGCGCGTGCTTCGCCGTCGTCTACTACGTGATCTTCCGCTTCGCGATCACGAAGTTCGACCTCAAGACACCGGGGCGCGAACCCGCGGAGATCGAGGAGGAGATGGCGAAGGATCTGACGAAGTAGCAGTGCAACGGGGTTTTGGCCCCGGCCTGACAAGGCCCTCGGACCGCCCGGTCCGGGGGCCTTCGGCATGTCACCCAACGTGCCGTGTCTGCTACTGCGAATGAAGGGGGGAATTGAAGGTTCCTTATCTAACCCTCACCGTGCTAAAACTGGTCTACACCACTGAGTGGTCCAGACCACGGCAGTCTGCCGCAGGGTCTGTCGAGTCGCCGCCTCCCCGCATCAACGACCTGGGCGGCACCGTGTCCCATGGAGGAAGTTGATGACCACGGCTGAGACCGCACCCGCGGCCGAGAAGAAGAAGGGCGCCGGCGCGATGGCCGTCATGCAGCGCATCGGCCGCAGCCTCATGCTGCCGGTCGCCGTGCTGCCGGCCGCCGCACTCCTGGTCCGCCTCGGCAACGCCGACATGCTGGGCCGCGACTCGTTCCCGACCTTCATCACCAAGCTCGCCGGCTACATGGCCGCGGGCGGTGGCGCCATCCTCGACAACATGCCGCTGCTCTTCGCTGTCGGCATCGCCATCGGCTTCGCGAAGAAGTCGGACGGCTCGACCGCCCTGGCAGCCGTCACCGGATACCTCGTCTTCCAGAAGGTGCTCGCCACCTTCACGGACAGCAACCTTCCCCAGGTCGCGAGCGTCGTCGACGGCAAGATCGTGATGAACGACGCCCCCGTCAACGCCGGTGTCCTCGGCGGTGTCGTGATGGGCATAGTCGTGGCCCTGCTGTACCAGAAGTTCTACCGGACCAAGCTGCCCGACTGGGCCGGCTTCTTCAGCGGCCGCCGCCTGGTCCCGATCCTCTCCGCCTTCGCGGGTCTCCTCATCGGTATCGTCTTCGGTCTGATCTGGCCGGTCCTCGGCGCCGGTCTGCACAACTTCGGCGAGTGGCTCGTCGGCTCCGGCGCGGTCGGCGCGGGCATCTTCGGTGTCGCCAACCGTGCGCTCATCCCGGTCGGCATGCACCACCTGCTGAACTCCTTCCCGTGGTTCCAGGCGGGCGAGTACAACGGCGCCCACGGCGACATCGCCCGCTTCCTGGCCGGTGACCCCAACGCCGGACAGTTCATGACCGGCTTCTTCCCGATCATGATGTTCGCCCTCCCGGCGGCCTGCCTCGCGATCGTCCACTGCGCCCGCCCCGAGCGCCGCAAGGTCGTCGGCGGCATGATGTTCTCCCTCGCGCTCACCTCGTTCGTCACCGGCGTGACCGAGCCGATCGAGTTCACGTTCATGTTCATCGCCCCGGTGCTGTACGCGATCCACGCGGTGCTGACCGGTGTGTCGATGGCCCTGACCTGGGCGCTCGGCATGAAGGACGGGTTCGGCTTCTCGGCCGGTCTGGTCGACTTCGCGCTCAACCTGGGCATCGCCACCAAGCCGTGGATGCTGGTCCTGGTCGGCCTCTGCTTCGCGGTGATCTACTACGCGGTCTTCCGCTTCGCGATCATCAGGTTCAACCTCCCGACCCCGGGCCGGGAGTCGGACGAGGAGCTCGCCGAGCTGCAGAAGGCCGAGGCGAAGTAGCCTCCGCCGCACGCACCACGCACCACGCCGAAGCCCCCGCCCCCGAGGATGTCTTTCGGGGGCGGGGGCTTCGGCGTACCCGTCACACCGGGCGTACGGAATCAGGCACGTCCAGCCGGTAGATCTGGCGGGAGCCGCCCTCCGGGCCCGGGTCGGTCGGCTCGCCGGGGCGGAAGCCGAGCCTCTCGTAGAAGACCCGGGCCCCGCTCTCCACCGCCCCGGGGTGGTCGGGTCCGAAGGTGACCACCTCGACGGTGCCGGGCCCCCTCACGTACCGGCGCATCGCCTCCGCCATCAGCAGGCGGCCCACGCCCGCGCCCCGGCAGTGCGCGGCGGTGACGAGCCAGTGGACGTGGTACGTGGGCGGGGCGGCGCCGAACAGCAGGCCGCCGACCGGGCCGGGTGCGGCGGCGGGCTCCGTGGTCTCGGCGATCAGGGCCGCCCCGTCACGGATGTGGGCGTTCACCGCGCGGTGGAAGCCCGGCTCCTCGACCATCGGCCCGAACCAGTGCTCGACCTGGGACGCCAGGGACAGGAAGCCGCCGAGATCGCCCTCCCGGGCGGGTCTGATCGTGATCATCCCGGGAGTCTCGCAGAGCGGGCGACGGCTCGGCGGCCGGCTCTCAGATCTCGTACACCGCGCCCGGGGCGGCCAGTTCCACCGGGCCGGGGTAGACCGCGCGGGCGTCGGCGACGTTGCGGTCGGCGTCGGTCCACGGCGGGATGTGGGTGAGGACGAGCCGGCGCGCTCGGGCGCGGGCCGCCGCCTCGCCGGCCTCGCGGCCGTTGAGGTGCAGGTCGGGAATGTCCTCCTTGCCGTCGACGAACGACGCCTCGCAGAGGAACAGGTCCGCGTCCCGGGCCAGGTCCTCCAGCGCCTCGCAGGCCCCGGTGTCGCCGGAGTAGGCGAGGGTGGAGCCGCCGTGCTCGATCCGGATGCCGAAGGTGTCGACGGGGTGGCGGAGCTTCTCCGTCCGGACCGAGAACGGGCCGATCTCGAAGGCCCCCGACTTGAGGGTGTGGAAGTCGAAGACCTCGCCCATCGACCGGTCGGAGGGGGTGTCGCCGTGGGCGGCGGTCAGGCGCTGCTCGGTGCCCTCGGGGCCGTAGACCGGAAGGGGGCGGGGGCGGCCGCCGCCGTGGGGGTAGTAGCGCACGACGAAGTACGCGCACATGTCGATGCAGTGGTCGGCGTGCAGATGGCTGAGGAAGATCGCGTCGAGGTCGTAGAGACCGACGTGGCGCTGCAGCTCGCCGAGGGCGCCGTTGCCCATGTCGAGGAGCAGCCGGAAGCCGTCGGCCTCTACGAGGTAGCTCGAGCATGCCGAACCCTTGGACGGGAACGAGCCGGAGCAGCCGACGACGGTGAGCTTCATGGAGCGTGAACCTCCGGGGCGCGGGAACGGGGAGGGTTCGTGCGATTCCGTGGGAGCCGCGTGTGGGTTCCTGCGGGATCGGTTTTGCGGTTTGTCGAGCGTAAGGCGCGAAACTCCACGTCGCTCCTCCGCTGCCCTCTGTTGTGGGGGAACTCACCTGCTCTGTCACCGGTTCGATGGAAGCGGGCCCACGGTCCGCCCGGCCGTGCTCCTGCGTGCCACCGGTACGGTCGGTGGATGAACACGTTCTGGTGGGTGGCGCTGGTCGCCGTGGTTCTGCTGGCGCTCGTCGCCGCGGTGGTGGACGGGCGGGGGCGCTCGGACCGGGGGCCCCGCTCGCGACGGCCCCGGCAGCCGGAGAGGAAGGCCGGCGCCCGGCCGCCGGGCAGGCCGTCGGGCCCGGAGGGGCGCGGGGACGGGCGTACGCCGCGCGCGGGCGAGGTCTGGTGGGCCGATGTGCCGTTCGAGGACGGGCCCGGGTCGAAGGACCGGCCGTGTCTGGTGATCTCGGTACGGGGGCGGGGCCGGGGGCGGATGGCGCTGGTCGCCAAGATCACCAGCAAGCATCACGAGGAGCGGCCCGGGGTGATCGCGCTGCCCTCGGGGACGGTCGGCGACCGGCAGGGGCGGCAGAGCTTCCTGGAGACGGATGAGCTGCGGGAGGTGCGGATCGGCGGGTTCCGGCGGAGGGTGGGGTCCGTGGATCCGGAGCTGTGGGAGCGGGTGCGGGGGCTGGAGGCGGGGTGAGGGGCGGGGCCCTGGTTCTCGGGGCTCCGCCCCCTTGGCCCCGCTCCTCGATCGCCGGAGGGGCGTTGAAAAGATGCTCTCCAGCGCCGGACGGGCTGGTGGTGCGGGATCGAAGCGGGGCTCACGCCCAGAGCTGGCCCTGGAGGGTTTCGATGGCTGCTTCTGTCGTCTCGGCCGTGTAGACGCCCGTCGACAGGTACTTCCAGCCGCCGTCCGCGACGACGAAGACGATGTCGGCGCTCTCCCCCGCCTTGACCGCCTTGTTGCCCACGCCGATCGCCGCGTGGAGGGCTGCGCCGGTGGAGACGCCCGCGAAGATGCCCTCCTGCTGGAGGAGTTCGCGGGTGCGGGTGACCGCGTCCGCTGAGCCCACCGAGAAGCGGGTGGTGAGGACCGAGGCGTCGTACAGCTCGGGGACGAAGCCCTCGTCGAGGTTGCGGAGGCCGTAGACCAGGTCGTCGTAGCGCGGTTCGGCGGCGACGATCTGGATGCCCTCGCGGTTCTCGCGGAGATAGCGGCCGACGCCCATGAGGGTGCCGGTGGTGCCGAGGCCCGCGACGAAGTGGGTGATGGACGGGAGGTCGGTGAGGATCTCCGGTCCGGTGGTGGCGTAGTGGGCGCCCGCGTTGTCCGGGTTGCCGTACTGGTAGAGCATCACCCAGTCCGGGTGCTCGGCCGAGAGCTCCTTCGCGACGCGGACGGCGGTGTTGGAGCCACCTGCGGCCGGGGAGGAGATGATCTCGGCGCCCCACATGGCGAGCAGGTCGCGCCGTTCCTGCGAGGTGTTCTCCGGCATGACGCAGACGATGCGGTAGCCCTTGAGCTTGGCCGCCATGGCGAGCGAGATGCCGGTGTTGCCGCTGGTGGGCTCCAGGATGGTGCAGCCGGGTGTCAGCCTGCCGTCCTTCTCGGCCTGTTCGACCATGTGGAGCGCGGGGCGGTCCTTGATCGAGCCGGTGGGGTTGCGGTCCTCCAGCTTGGCCCAGATGCGGACGTCCTCGGACGGGGACAGCCGCGGAAGGCGGACGAGGGGGGTGTTCCCCACGGCCGCCAGCGGGGAGTCGTACCGCATCAGCGCATGCCGCCGGCGACGGCCGGGAGGATGGTGACGTTGTCGCCGTCGCTGAGCTTGGTGGAGATGCCGTCGAGGAAGCGGACGTCCTCGTCGTTGAGGTAGACGTTCACGAAGCGGCGGAGCTGTTCGCCGTTCGCACCGTCGACGATGCGCTCACGGATGCCGGTGTGGCGGCTCTCCAGGTCGGCGAAGAGGTCGGCGAGGGTGTCCCCGTTGCCTTCGACGGCCTTCGCGCCGTCGGTGTAGGTGCGGAGGATGGTCGGGATGCGGACCTCGATGGCCATGGCGTGGGCTCCTGTCGAAAGCGGAGAGGTGGCGTGGGGCGCGCGTTTCTGCCCCCGCGCAGGGGGTGGTGCGTGTGGTGGGCGCGCGGACCGCGGCTCAGGCCGGGCGGCTCACGGGCAGGCTGCGGTGGGACAGATCGCGCTGGCGAGCCTGCACAGGTCGACGTGCAGCCGCGCGACGAGCAGCGTGCCCGGCGTCTTGTTGCTCACGTCATGGGGAACCATGCGGGCATCGTATCGATTCCCTGTGCGGAAACCCGAGTGTGATCCCACATGGTGGATGGTGAGCGACCGCTATATGGACCGGGTGGGGCTGTCGGTCCCTTCCGGAAGGTAGACGACCGTGGGGGCGCCGGTCTTCGGGTGGGCGCTGACCTCGGCGGCGACGCCGTACACCTCGCCGAGCAGATCGGCCGTGAGGACCTCTTCGGGGGTGCCGGAGGCGACGACGCGGCCGTCCATGAGGACGTAGAGGCGGTCGCAGTAGTAGGCGGCGAGGTTGAGGTCGTGCAGGGCGAGGAGGTTGGTGGTGCCCAGGTCGCGGACCAGGGAGAGGATCTCCAGCTGGTAGCGGATGTCCAGGTGGTTGGTCGGCTCGTCCAGGACGACGAGGGAGGGCTGCTGGACCAGGGCGCGGGCGACCAGGGCCCGTTGGCGTTCGCCGCCGGAGAGGGAGGAGAACGTACGGGGTTCGAGCGCGGCGATCCCGACCCGGGCGAGGGCCTCGGTGACCAGGTCGGTGTCGGCGGCGGTGTCGGCCTCCCAGAACCGTTTGTGCGGGGCGCGGCCCATCGCGACGACCTGGCCGACGGTGAGCTCGAAGCCGGCGTGGCCGTCCTGCGGGACGGTGGCGATGCGCTGGGCGCGGGCCTTCACGGGGAGGGTGGCGAGGTCGTCGCCGTCGAGGAGGACCCGGCCGTGGGTGGGGCGCAGGGTGCCGTAGACGCAGCGCAGGAGGGTGGTCTTGCCGCTGCCGTTGGGGCCGACGAGGCCGACGGTCTCGCCGTCGGCGGCGGTGAGGTCGACGGCGTCGACGAGGTGGCGGCCCTCGCCGGTGCCGTACGAGAGTGCCTCGGTGCGCAGGGTGGTCACGGGCGGGCTCCCTCGGGAGTACGTACGGTCGTCATGCGGGTGCTCCCTCGGGTCTGCGCCGCAGCATCCAGAGGAAGAACGGGCCGCCGGTCAGCGCGGTGAGCACGCCGACCGGGATGTCCTGCGGGGCGGCGAGCGTCCGGGCGGCCAGGTCGGCGAGGACCAGGAACACCGCCCCGCCGAGCGCGACGACCGGGAGCAGTGCGCGGTGTGCGGCGCCGACGGCCATCCGGGCCATGTGCGGGACCATCAGCCCGACGAAGCCGATCGCCCCGCTGTACGCGACGAGCGCCCCGGTCATCAGCGAGGCGAGGACGAAGACGGCGGCCCGGAAGCGGGCGGTGTCGAGGCCGAGGACGGTCGCGCCCTCCTCCCCCACCAGGAGCAGGTCGAGCGGGCGGGCCAGGGTGAGGAGGACCGCGGTGCCGATGACCAGGGTGGTCGCGGGGAGCGCGAGCATGTCCCAGCGGGCCGCGCCGAGGCCGCCGAGGGTCCAGTAGAGGACTTCCTGGAGGTGGTCGGCGCGGGCGGAGGTGACCAGGATCAGGCTGGTCAGGGCGGACAGGATGTAGGAGACGGCGACGCCGGCGAGGACGAGCCGGTTGGTGGTGAGGCCGCCCCCGCCGCGCGCCAGGGAGTAGACGAGGAGCAGCGAGAGGAGTGCGCCGGCGAAGGCGGCGGCGGGGATCGTGACGGTGGTGGCGAGGGTGGCGCCGATGCCGAGGACGATCACCAGGACCGCGCCGGTGGAGGCTCCGGAGGAGACGCCGAGGAGGAACGGGTCGGCGAGCTGGTTGCGTACGAGGGCCTGGAGGACGGTGCCGATGACGGCGAGCCCGGCGCCGACGACGATGCCGAGCAGGACCCGGGGCAGCCGGACGTCCAGGACGATCGTGCGGAACGGGCTCGCCTCCGCCCGCCCGGTCAGGATGTCGAGGACCTGGCCGGGCGGGATGCGGACGGAGCCGAGGGCGAGGGCGGCGAGCACGGCGACGGCGAGGAGCGCGACGAGGACGCCGAGCACCAGGGCGTAACCGAGCGGCCGCCGCGGTGCGGAGGCGCGGCAGGTCACGAGGTGGAGGCCGCCGGGTGGAGCTGGGCCGCGAGCTTGTCGACGGCGGCGGGCACCCGGACGCCGAGTACGGCGTCGGAGAGCGGCATGACCGCGAAGCGCTCGTTCTTGATGGCGGGGACGTCGGCGAGGGCCGGGTCGCTCAGGAGGCGCTTCTTCTTCTGCTCGACGGTGGTGGCGCCGTAGTCGTAGATCACGATGACCTCGGGCCTGCGGTCGACGACGTTCTCCCAGGAGGCGTCGCCGAAGGGCTTGTCGAGGTCGGCGAAGACGTTGGTGCCGCCGGCCCGTTCGATCAGCTCGTTGCCGATGCCCTCGCCGCCCGCGGTGAAGGCGGTCTTGTCGCCGCTGTCGTAGACGAAGACGGAGACCGGCTTCAGGTCGGCCAGCTTCTTCGCGGTGGCGGCGTTGTCGGCCTTGGCCTGCTTGATCCAGGCTTCGGCGCGGTCGGCGACGCCGAAGGTGCGGCCGACCTCGCGGATCTCCTCGTAGAGGGTGTCCATGGGCTGGTCGCCCTTGGTGCAGCTCTCGGTGTTGAGGCGGGTCTCGATGCCGGACTTGTCGAACGCCTCGCGGCCGCGGCCGTCGGAGGCGGTGAAGGCGCTGCCGTAACCGCCGTAGACGAAGTCGGGGTTGGCGGCGAGGACCTGCTCGTAGGAGGGGTACTCCTTGGCGAGGACGGGAACGGAGGCGTAGTCCTTCGCGTACTTCGGCAGGACCTGGTCGTCGAGGTAGGCGGTGCCGACGAGGGACTTCTTCAGGCCCAGTTCCAGCATGATCTCGGTGACGTGCTGGTTCATGGTGACGACGCGCTTCGGCGGGGCCTTGTACGTGGTGGTGACACCGCAGTTCTTGACGGTGTACGGGAAGCCGTCGCTCTTCGCCGCGGCCTTGTCCCCGGTGGCGGCGTCGCCGGAGGAGTCGGAGGAGGAGCAGGCGGTGAGGGCGAGCGGGAGCAGCACGGCGGCGGCTATGAGCGCGGGGGTGCGCCGGGACATGGCGGGGCCTCTCCGGGGGATTTCCGCGTCCCCTGGTCGATGCGAGAAGGCGGCGGGCCAGTTCCTGGCTTCCGGGCCGCCCTCCGGTGCGGTTCGTCCTGTCGGGGACGCGTCCGCGCGGGAGGGGGCCCGGTCACAGTGGCGGGACCGTGCCGGATTCGCACCGGCTTCCTGGTTCCTGCTGCCTTGATGGGTTCGGGGTGCAGTGTGCCAGACCCGTACGGCGGCCCTACTGGCCGCCCGGGGGCTCAGTACGCCTCGACGACCTGCACGTCTTCCTCGGTGATCTCGCCGTCCACGATGCGGTACGAGCGGAACTGGAAGGGGCCCGAGCCGTCGGTGTCGGCGGTGGAGACCAGGACGTAGTGGGCGCCGGGCTCGTTGGCGTACGTCACGTCGGTGCGGGAGGGGTAGGCCTCGGTCGCCGTGTGCGAGTGGTAGACGATCACGGGTTCCTCGTCGCGGTCGTCCATCTCGCGGTAGAGCTTGAGCAGGTCGGCCGAGTCGAACTCGTAGAACGTGGGCGAGCGGGCGGCGTTGAGCATCGGGATGAAGCGCTCGGGGCGGTCCGTCCCGGCCGGGCCCGCGACCACTCCGCACGCCTCGTCGGGGTGGTCGGCGCGGGAGTGGGCGACGATCTGGTCGTAGAGCGTCTGGGTGATGGTCAGCATGGCGCCAGGATAAGACCGACCGGGAATGGGGGGGGTGGGAGAAGGAGCGGGGCTGGGTGCGTGCGGCTGCAAGGCGGAGGATTGAGGCAGGCGGCCCCTCGCGTACCGATGGGTGGTACGCGAGGGGCCGCATGCTGGACGCCGTCGGCCTTTGGGGCGGCCGGGGGCGGTCCGGGAGGAGGGGGCGGTCGTGGGGCCCGCCCTCGGGGTCAGCGGGTCCCGGTGGAGGTCTTCTCCGGGGCCGACGGGGTGCGCGCCTGGAGCACCCGGTAGGAGACGAAGAGGATGAGCGCCCACAGCGGTGCGCAGTAGAGCGAGATCCTGGCGTCCTTGTCGATCGCCATCATCACGATGACCATGCCGATGAACAGGAGCGCGAACCAGCTCGTGTACGGGGCGCCGGGGGCCTTGAACGAGGACTGCGGCAGCAGACCGGCGTCGGCCTTGCGGCGGTATCGGATCTGGCTGATCAGGATCATGATCCAGGCCCACATGCCGGAGATGGTCGCGAAGGAGACGACGTAGTTGAACGCCTCGCCCGGCCACTGGTAGTTGATCCACACGCCGACGAGCATCAGGGCGGCGGAGAACGTGGTGCCGACCAGCGGCAGGCCGTTCTTCGTCAGCTTGGTGAAGGCGCGGGGGCCCTGGCCGTTGAGCGCGAGGTCGCGGAGCATGCGGCCGGTGGAGTACATGCCGGAGTTGCAGGAGGAGAGCGCCGCGGTGAGGACGACGAAGTTGACGATGGCCGCGCCGACGCCGAGCCCCATCTCCTCGAAGGCCTTCACGAACGGGGAGACGCCGGGCTTGAAGGTGGACCACGGCACGACCGAGAGGATCATGATGAGCGCGCCGACGTAGAAGACGGCGATGCGCCACGGCACGGTGTTGATGGCCTTGGGCAGCACGGTCTTGGGGTCCTTGGACTCCCCGGCGGTGACGCCGACGAGTTCCACGGCGAGGAAGGCGAACATGACGATCTGGAGCGTCATGAGCGTGCCGGTGATGCCGTGGGGGAAGAACCCGCCGTCGTTCCAGAGGTTGGAGACGGTCGCGGTGTCGCCGGCGTCGGAGAAGCCGATGGTGAGGACGCCCGCGCAGATCAGGATCATGCCGATGATGGCGGTGACCTTGACCATGGAGAACCAGAACTCCAGCTCACCGAAGAGCTTCACGGAGATCAGGTTGGCGCCGTAGAGAATGATGGTGAAGACCAGGGCGGACAGCCACTGCGGAATGTTCCACCAGTACGTCATATAGGTGGCGGCGGCCGTGACTTCGGTGATTCCGGTGACGACCCAGAAGAGCCAGTAGGTCCAGCCCGTCACGAATCCGAAGAACGGGCTGATGAATTCACGGGCGTACTCCGAGAAGGAGCCGGAGACCGGGCGGTACATGAGCAGTTCGCCCAGGGCCCGCATGATGAAGAAGATGACCAGGCCCGCGACGACGTAGGCCAGGATGAGGCTGGGCCCGGCCCGGTCGATGGCTTTGCCCGCGCCGAGGAAAAGCCCCGTGCCGATGGCTCCGCCGATGGCGATCATCTGAATCTGACGAGCTCCCAGACCGCGCTGGTATCCCTCGCCGCTGGTTCCGGCGTCCCCGGCATTGCCGCCGGGCTGACCCTTGTCGACCTGTCCCTCGTCGACCTGCGCCGATGTCATGGTGGTGCGCCTTTCTCCACGCCGATCCGCGCCGTACAAGGCTGCGGATCAGGTCCTGATCCCCCCGGATATGGATGGAGTGCGACCGGCGTTCGGCCGGTGTGTAGCGCCCCCGGGAAACAGGGGTGGCGTTCCCCGGGCGGTCGTGAAGATTTATCACGGCCGTCACAGCACACCGTGGGACATTCTGTGGCGCACGCCACAGGAAAAAGCAGACAAGAGGCTCTGTCCGGTACGAATAGCCCGAATGACTTGGTGGGATCGTTATCCGGATCTGAGCGTCCGTTGAGCGAACGAGGGCCGTGCCCCCCCACCGGGGGGGCAGGCCCCGGGTGAACAAGGCAGGCAAAGGAAAAAAACCGCCG
>NZ_JBHXPF010000040.1:0-12627 GCF_042718715.1 Streptomyces sp. NPDC058576
CTTCCCTTCCGTTCCGTCCTCACCCGTCCAAGAGATGGTCAAAGTCTGGCCAAGGGTTGCCCGGTGCCAACTTCGCGACTGTGCACGGGGGTTAGCGTCCGCGCGTGAGAATCACCCGAACCCCCCGCACGGCGCCGACCACGCGCCGCACCCTGCTCCGCGCCTCCGCCGCCACCGCGGCGGCCGGCGTGCTCGCCGCGGGCTCCTCGCCCGTGAGCGCCGCCCCGAGCGCCCGGCCCGCGACCGCGGCGAGGCCCGCGACCCCGGCCGCGGCGCTGACGGAACTCGCCGCCGGAAACCGCCGCTGGCGCACGCTCCGCCAGCGCCATCCCCACGAGGCCGCCGGAGTGCGCGCCGCCCTGGTGTCCGGCCAGTCGCCGTTCGCGCTGATACTGGGCTGCATCGACTCCCGCGTCCCCCCGGAGCTGGTCTTCGACCAGGGTCTCGGCGACCTGATGACCGTCCGCTCGGCCGGCGAGGTGCTGGACGAGGCAGTCCTCGGCAGCATCGCCTACGGCGTCCTCGAACTGGGCATCCCGCTGGTGGTGGTCCTGGGCCACCAGTCCTGCGGCGCGGTCGCCGCCGCGGTCCACGCGGAGGAGACCGGGGAGAGCCTGCCCGCGCACATCCAGTACGTGGCCGACCAGATCAGGCCCGCGATCGTGCACGGGCAGCACGGCGACGCCCGCGTGGACGCCACGGTCAGCGCCCAGGTCCGGCTGGTCCGGTCCCGGCTGGCGCGCGAGGCCGATCTGGCGGCGAAGGTGGCCGCCGGGGAGCTGGCGATCGTGGGGGCGCGCTACGAACTGAGCACCCAGCTGGTCCACCGGGTCGGCTGACCGCTGGGGCACCGAGCCTCCGGGCTCGTGCGCCTCGGGGCCGCCGGACTCCGGATCGCCGGGCCCCGGGCCGCCGGGGCCCGGGCTCCCGTGCGTGCCGCAGCGCCGCAGGCCGGCCGCACCGGCAGGCTGAAGGACGGCGGGGCCGGGCGGCGGGGGCACCGAGCGGCGGAGACTAGGATCGGCACCCTGATGACTGCCACCCTCGTCGCCAAGGACCTCGCCGCCGGACACGGCGACCGCACGCTCTTCGCCGGGCTCGACCTCGTCGTCGCCCCCGGTGACGTGATCGGTCTCGTCGGAGTCAACGGCGCGGGCAAATCCTCCCTGCTCCGCCTGCTCGCCGGGCTCGACCGCCCGGAGGAGGGCGAGCTGCGGCTCTCCCCGCCCACCGCCACCGTCGGCCACCTCCCGCAGGAGCCCGAGCGCCGCGACGGCGAGACGGTGGCCGCCTTCCTGGCCCGCCGCACCGGCGTCGCCGACGCCCAGCGGATCATGGACGAGGCGACCGAAGCCCTGGTCGCGGGCGCCCCGGGCGCGGACGACGCGTACTCCGAGTCGCTGGAGCGCTGGCTCGCCCTCGGCGGCGCGGACCTGGAGGAGCGGGCCGAGCAGGTCGCCGCCGAGCTCGGCCTGACCGTGGGCCTCGACCGGCCGATGACCGCCCTCTCCGGCGGACAGGCGGCCCGCGCGGGACTCGCCTCCCTCCTCCTCTCCCGCTACGACGTCTTCCTGCTCGACGAGCCCACCAACGACCTCGACCTCGACGGCCTCGACCGCCTGGAGCGCTTCGTCTCCGGCCTGCGCGCCGGCACCGTCGTCATCAGCCACGACCGCGAGTTCCTGATGCGCACGGTCACCAAGGTGCTGGAGCTGGACCTCGCCCAGCAGCAGATCAACCTGTACGGCGGTGGCTACGCGGCCTACCTGGAGGAGCGGGAGACCGCCCGTCGGCACGCCCGCGAGGGCTATGAGGAGTACGCCGACAAGAAGGCGTCCCTCGAAGCACGCGGCCATATGCAGCGCTCCTGGATGGACAAGGGCGTCAAGAACGCCCGCCGCAAGGCCACCGACGGCGACAAGCTCGGCCGCAACGCCCGCAGCGAGGCCAGCGAGAAGCAGGCCGCGAAGGCCCGGCAGACCCAGCGCATGATCGAGCGTCTCGACGTCGTCGAGGAGCCGCGCAAGGAGTGGGAGCTGCGGATGGAGATCGCCTCCGCCCCGCGCTCCGGATCCGTCGTCGCGACCCTGCGCGAAGCCCGCGTCGTGCGCGGCGACTTCTCCTTCGGTCCCGCCTCGCTCCAGATCGACTGGGCGGACCGGGTCGCCATCACCGGCGCCAACGGCGCGGGCAAGTCCACGCTGCTGGCCGCCCTGTTGGAGCGGCTGCCGCTGGACTCGGGGAACGCCACGCTCGGTTCGGGGGTGGTGGTCGGCGAGGTGGACCAGGCCCGCAAGCTGTTTCTCGGCGCGCAGTCGCTGCTGGACGCGTTCTGCGCCGCCGTGCCTGATACGGAACCGGCCGAAGTCCGCACGCTGCTCGCCAAGTTCGGCCTGCGCGCCGACCATGTGATGCGTCCCGCGACCAGCCTCTCCCCGGGCGAACGGACCCGTGCCGCCCTCGCCCTGCTCCAGGGGCGGGGTGTCAACCTCCTGGTGCTCGACGAGCCGACGAACCACCTGGACCTGCCCGCCATCGAGCAGTTGGAGGCGGCCCTGGAGACGTACACGGGCACCCTGCTGCTGGTCACGCACGACCGGCGGATGCTGGAGGCGGTCCGCACCACGCGCCGCGTCGAAGTGGCGGACGGCCAGATCAAGGAAGTCTGAGCGTAGGCACGGGGTATAGGGGCGGGTCGCACCCAACTCCCTTAATCACGCGAGGCGTTGAGGGGCGGGCCGCACCCGGCGACCCGCCCCCGGAGACCGTCGGGGCTCAGCGCCCCCGGCCGCCGCCCTGCTTCGGATCGGCGAGCCCCGCCCGCCGCAGAGCGTCCGCCATGGCGCTGTTCGCCGGAGCCGGAGCGCCCTGGCCGCCCTGCCGCGATCCGCCGCCACCGCCACCGCCGCGCCGGTCCCGGCCGCCGCCACCCTGCCGGCCCTGACCGCCACCGGACGACTGACTCTGGCCCTGGCCTTGGCGCTGCTTCGGGGGACGGCCGCCCCGCTCGCCGCGGCCCTGCTGCCCGCCGCCGGAGCCGCCGCCCGCGCCGGGCTCGTCGTCGAGGCGCAGCGTCAGCGAGATCCGCTTGCGCGGCACGTCGACGTCCATGACCTTGACCTTCACGATGTCGCCGGGCTTCACGACGTCGCGCGGGTCCTTCACGAACGTCTTCGACAGCGCCGAGACGTGCACCAGGCCGTCCTGATGGACGCCGACGTCGACGAACGCGCCGAACGCCGCCACATTCGTCACGACGCCCTCCAGCACCATGCCGGGCTCCAGGTCGCCGAGCTTCTCGACGCCCTCCTTGAAGGTCGCCGTACGGAACGCCGGACGCGGGTCGCGCCCCGGCTTCTCCAGCTCCTTGAGGATGTCCGTCACGGTCGGCAGCCCGAACATGTCGTCCACGAAGTCCGCCGCGCGCAGCGCCCGCAGCGCCTCCGCGTTCCCGATCAGCGAGGCGACCTCGCCGCCCGCGCTCTTCCCCATCCGCCGCACCACCGGGTAGGCCTCCGGGTGCACGCTGGAGCCGTCGAGCGGGTCGTCGCCGCCCCGGATCCGCAGGAAGCCCGCGCACTGCTCGTACGCCTTCGGGCCGAGCCGCGCCACGTCCTTGAGCGCCTTGCGGGACCGGAAGGGGCCGTTGGAGTCGCGGTGCGCGACGATGTTCTCGGCGAGCCCCGAGCTGATCCCCGAGACCCGTGAAAGCAGGGGAGCGGAAGCGGTGTTGACGTCGACGCCGACGCCGTTCACACAGTCCTCGACGACCGCGTCCAGTGACCGTGACAGCTTCACCTCGGAGAGGTCGTGCTGGTACTGGCCGACACCGATCGACTTCGGGTCGATCTTCACCAGCTCGGCCAGCGGGTCCTGGAGACGCCGCGCGATCGAGACGGCTCCGCGCAACGACACGTCCATGTCGGGCAGTTCCTGCGAGGCGAAGGCGGACGCGGAGTACACCGAGGCCCCCGCCTCCGACACCATCACCTTGGTGAGCTTCAACTCCGGGTGCTTGTCGATCAGTTCACCGGCGAGCTTGTCCGTCTCGCGGGACGCCGTGCCGTTGCCGATCGCGATCAGGTCGACCGCGTGCTCCTTCGCGAGCTGCGCGAGCTTCGCCAGCGCCTGGTCCCACTTGTTCGCGGGCACGTGCGGGTGGATCACGTCGGTGGCCACCACCTTGCCGGTGGCGTCGACGACCGCGACCTTCACCCCCGTACGGAAACCGGGGTCCAGGCCGAGCGTGGCCCGCGTCCCGGCCGGGGCGGCGAGCAGCAGGTCGCGCAGGTTCGAGGCGAAGACCCGTACCGCCTCGTCCTCCGCCGCCGTACGCAGCCGCAGCCGCAGGTCGATGCCCAGGTGCACCTGGATCCGGGTCCGCCACGCCCACCGCACGGTGTCGCCCAGCCACTTGTCGCCGGGGCGGCCGCGGTCGGCGATCTCGAAGCGGCGGGCGACCATGTTCTCGTACGCGGAGGGGCCCGGCCGCTCGGCGGCCTCCGGCTCCTCCGGCTCCAGGACCAGGTCGAGCACGTTCTCCTTCTCGCCGCGCAGCATCGCGAGGACCCGGTGCGAGGGCAGCGCGGTGAACGGCTCCGCGAAGTCGAAGTAGTCGGCGAACTTCGCGCCCGCCTCCTCCTGGCCCTCGCGCACCTTCGCCGCCAGCCGGCCGCGCGTCCACATGCGCTCCCGCAGCTCGCCGGTCAGGTCGGCGTCCTCGGAGAACCGCTCGGTGAGGATCGACCGAGCGCCGTCCAGAGCGGCCGCCGCGTCCGCCACGCCCTTGTCGCCGTCCACGAACGCGGCGGCCGCCGCGAGCGGATCGACCGACGGGTCGCCGAGCAGACCGTCGGCCAGCGGTTCGAGCCCCGCCTCCCGGGCGATCTGCGCCTTCGTCCGCCGCTTCGGCTTGAACGGCAGGTAGATGTCCTCCAGGCGCGCCTTGGTCTCGGCCGCCCGGATGCTCGCCTCCAACGCCGCGTCGAGCTTGCCCTGTTCGCGTACGGACTCGAGGATCGCCGTACGCCGCTCCTCCAGCTCCCGCAGATAGCGCAGCCGCTCCTCCAGGGTGCGCAGCTGCGCATCGTCGAGGGATTCGGTCGCCTCCTTGCGGTAGCGCGCGATGAACGGCACGGTCGATCCGCCGTCGAGCAGCTCGACGGCCGCCCTGACCTGTCGCTCACGTACGCCGAGCTCCTCGGCGATCCTGCCTTCGATGGACGTCGTCACGGTTTTCCCGACTCGCCTTCTCGTACTGGCTGTGCTGGTCGTGCTCGGGTCGCGATGAGCACGTTCTTGCCTGCCGGGGGCATCCCCCGGCCTGCATTGTGCCGGGTGGCCGGTGGCCGTGTCGCGTGACCTCGGGCAACACGCCCGGGGCCCCGGCACCGTGTGCGGGGCCCCGGGCGGGGCGGGACACGTCCCGGTGTCTGCCGTGGGTCAGCCCTGGCCGGTCGCCGAGGCCGGGAACGCCCCCGCCGCGGCGGCCGTGAACAGGAAGCCGCGCCCCAGCTCGGTGAGCCGCTCCACGCCGTCCGCGCCCAGGTGTTCGTACGGGGCCGTGTCCATGCGGTCCGTCGCCGCCTCGACCTCCGCGCGCAGCGCCGTGCCGGCCTCGGTCAGCGCGAGCTCCTCGCCCGCGTCGAGCACCCCGCGCCGGCGCAGCCGGTCGGACGCCGCCTCCCAGTCGGCGCGACGCCAGCCCCGGGAGGACAGGATCCAGCGGATCGCCATGCCCTTCCCGGTGGCCGTGTGGCTGACGAGCGACTCCAGCGGATCCAGGCCGGCTGCCAGCAGGGCGGCGAGATGCGCGTCGCCCCGGTGCTCGCGGAGCAGGGTCGCGGCGTGCCAGAACGCCAGGTGCGGCTCCTCCGGCACCGGCAGGTCCGCGTGCGCGGCGTACAGCGGGCGGGCGTGCGGGGTGCAGGCCTCGGTGGCGCGCAGCGCGAGCCGGGCCGCCTCCGCCATCTCGTCGGACGCGACGATCTCCTCGCCGAGCAGCCGCCGCAGCGTCGAGTCCGCCGCCCGCAGCCGGGCTTCGAGGACTGCCTCGGGGGAGGCGGTCTCCCAGACGGCGGGCACATGGCGGGCCACCAGCTCGGGGTTGAAGTTGTAGAAGGTGGCGCTGACGGCCCCCGCGCCCACCGCGCCGAGCGCGGCGGCGCGGGTCGCGAAGTAGGCGGCGGAGGGGTCCTCGATGCCGATCTTCGCCATCTCCGCACCCAGGTCGGGGGAGAAGAAGAGGCAGGAGTGCAGCGGGTTGACGGCGTTGTGGCAGCGGCGCTCCGCGCGGGCGGGAAGAGTACTCATACCAGCACGTTACCGACTGGTCGGTACGGGGTGGAACCCCGGGGGAGGCACATCGCGTTCCGGGATGGGCCGATGGCAGGAAAGGTGGGGAACTCGTCATTGCGGCCATCGCCGTCCGCCGCCCAGGATGGCAGACGTGAAGCAGCGAACCGTCCTCGTCGTCCTCTTCGACGGTGTCCAGGGCCTCGACGTGACCGGCCCGATGGAGGTCTTCTCGGGCGCCTCCCGGTCGCCCGGGGTCTCCTACGACCTGCGGACCGCCTCGCTCGACGGCGGCCCCGTCCGGTCCACCAGCGGCCTGACCCTGATGCCCGACAGCAGCCTGGCCGACGCGCCCGCCCCGCACACCCTGCTGGTGCCCGGCGGGCAGGGCACCCGGGGCTCCCTCCCGGAGCTGACCGCCTGGCTGCGGGAGCACGGGCCGAAGCCGGACCGGCTCGTCTCCGTGTGCACGGGGGCGCTGCTGCTGGCCGAGGCGGGCCTGCTGGACGGACACCGGGTCACCACCCACTGGAACTACTGCGAGCGGCTGGCCCGTGACTACCCGGCCGTCCGGGTCGACCCCGAGCCGATCTTCGTACGGGACGGGAGGCTGGCGACCTCGGCGGGTGTCACCGCCGGCATCGACCTGGCCCTCGCGCTCGTCGAGGAGGACCACGGGCGGGACCTCGCGCTGAACATCGCCCGCCATCTCGTGGTGTTCCTGCGGCGTCCCGGCAACCAGGCCCAGTTCAGCGCCCAGCTCAGGGTCCAGACCGCCAAGCGTGAACCGCTGCGCGAGGTCCAGCACTGGATCGCCCAGCACCCGGACGCCGATCTCGGGGTCGACGCCCTCGCGGCCCGCGCCCGCCTCTCGCCACGGCACTTCGCCCGCGCGTTCCGGGCGGAGACCGGAACGACCCCGGGGCGGTACGTCGACCAGGTCCGCCTGGAACACGCCCGCCGGCTCCTGGAGGACACCGCCGACGGCGTCCAGCAGGTCGCCCGCGCCAGTGGCTACGGCACCCCGGAAGCCATGCGCCGGGCCTTCGTGAAGACCCTCGCGACGGCGCCGGCCGAATACCGCCGCCGCTTCCGCACGCCCGCTCCCCGCACCCGAGCCGCACCGCCCGCTCCCCGCACCCGAACCGCACCGCCCGCTCCCCGTACGTGAACCCGACCGACCTCGTCCGACCGACCGACCGAGAGGCATCACCGTGCAGATCGCCATCGTGCTCTTCGACCGCTTCACCGCCCTGGACGCGGTGGGCCCCTACGAGGTCCTCAGCCGGGCGCCCGGCGCCGAGACCGTCTTCGTCGCCGAGCGGACCGGGCCCGTCCGCAACGACAGCGGGAGCCTCGCGCTCGTCGCCGAGAAGACCTTCGCCGAGGTGCCGTCGCCCGACCTGGTGATCGTGCCGGGCGGTCCCGGCCAGAGCGACCAGATGGCGAACGAGGCCCTGCTCGGCTGGCTGCGCGCGGCCGACGCCACCAGCACCTGGACCACCTCGGTCTGCACCGGATCACTGCTGCTGGCCGCCGCCGGACTGCTCAAGGGCCGGCGGGCCACCTCGCACTGGCTGGCGCTGGAGGCGCTGGGGGAGTTCGGGGCCGAACCGACCGGGGAGCGCGTCGTCCTCGACGGCAAGTACGTCACCGCCGCCGGGGTCTCCTCCGGCATCGACATGGGCCTGACCCTGCTCGGCCGGATCGCGGGCGACGACGTGGCCCGCTCGGTGCAACTGCTCACGGAGTACGACCCGCAGCCGCCCTACTACTGCGGATCGCCGGAGAAGGCTCCGGCCGCCCTCGTCGAGGAGTGGCGGGCCAAGAGCCGCCACATCACCCGGTAGGGCCCGCGGCGCACCGCGTCACCCGGTGGGCCCCGTGGTGTAGGTGAAGCGAGGCGCGCGCCGCTCCAGGAAGGCGGCAACGCCCTCCGCCGTGTCGCCGCTGCCCCGCGCCTCGCCGGCCCAGTGGACGTCCCGGTCCGTCCGGCCCGCCGCGAACTCCTTCGCCGCGGCCTGCGTGAGCCGGGACCGGGACGCCAGGACCCGTACGTACTCCTCGACCCGCTTGTCCAGGCCGCCCGCGGGCAGCACCTCGTCGGCCAGGCCGGTGCGCAGCGCCCGTTCCGTGTCGATCAGCTCGCCGGAGAACAGCAGGTGCTTGGCCGTGGCCGGGCCGACGAGGGCGACCAGCCGCCGGGTCGAGGAGGCGGTGTAGACGATGCCGAGCTTGGCCGGGGTGACCCCGAAGGAAGCCCCCTCCTCCGCGAACCGCAGATCGCAGGCGGCCGCGAGCTGACTGCCGCCTCCCACGCAGTAGCCGCGCACCGCGGCCAGCGTCGGCAGGGGGAACGCGGCGAGCGCGTCCTCGGCCGCCACCGCCAGGTCCTGCGCGGTGTCCGCACCCTCCCGCAGCGTGGAGATGTCGGCCCCGGCGCAGAAGGTGTCACCGGCCCCGGTCAGCACCAGCACCCGGACCGCCGGGTCGGCTGCCAGCCGTCCCAGCAGCTCCGGCACGCTCCGCCACATCGCGGGGGTCATCGCGTTGCGCTTGGCGGGGTTCGCGATCACGACGGTGGCGACGCCGTGCTCGACGGAGGTGATCAGGCGGGGTTCCGTACGGTCCATGCGCCGGATGCTATCCGGAGGGTTCGAACCTATGATCAAGAAGGGGTCGCGAGGCGGGCACGCACCGTAAGGAGCTGTCGATGAACGGACCCACCGCCGAAGGACGGAAGCTCAGCCGCAGTTTCGGCTGGCTCGCGCTGCTCGGCACGCTGTTGGTGATCGCGGGGGTCATCGGCCTCATCTACACCGGTGTCGCCACCCTCACCACGATGCTGCTCTTCGGCTGGCTGCTGCTCGTCGGCGGTCTGGTCGGACTGCTGCACGCCATCGAGTCGCGCGGCACGAACTACTTCTGGCTGGGCGTGGTGGTCGCGGCTCTCAACATCGCCGCGGGCGTCGTCGTCATCAAGCACCCCGAGGGCACGGCCGAGGCGCTGACCATGTTCGCCGCCCTGCTCTTCCTGACCGGCGGGGTCTTCCGGCTCGTCGGCAGCGTCGTGGTGCGCGGTCCGCAGATGGGATGGACGCTGCTGCAGGGAGCCTTCGGCCTGCTGCTGGGCCTGCTGGTGCTGTTCGACTGGCCGCACAGCAGCCTGTACGTTCTCGGCTGCTTCTTCTCGCTGGCCCTGCTGTTCGACGGGCTCGGCCTGATCGCCATCGGCGTCGGCGGCCGACGTATCGTCAGCATGGTCTCGGAGCGGCTCGATGAAACTCCTCCGACCGCGAAGGAGCCGATCACGTCACCAGGAGACGAGCAAAAGTAGTCCCTGGGGCGTCAGCAATCCGCACTCTTGGTCAAATAGCGCCGATACCTGGCTACTTCCGATCAGTGGCACGGTCCGGACCAGGCCATTCCCAACACTCTTTACTCGACGGTCAGTGCAGTGCGAGTGAGAGCTGGTGCCGGACGATGGAGAGCCTCGGGAGTGCCCCCGCCGACCCCGTGTCGTACGAGGGGGTGTGGCGCTTCACCGCCCCCGCCGTGGACGCGTCCGTACCCAGCGCCCGGCACGCCGTACGCGATCTCCTCGGCCGGCAGGGCGTGCCGATCGAGGACGACATCCTCCAGGGGCTGCTGCTGATCGTCTCGGAGCTGGTCACCAACGCCGTCAAACACGCGGCGCTCCTCTCGCCCGAGCTGGCCGTCGAGGTGGCCATCGCCGCCGACTGGGTCAGAGTGTCGGTCGAGGACAACCACCCCTACCGCCCCACCGCCCTGGAGACGGACTACGCGCAGACCGGCGGCCGGGGCCTGCTGCTGGTCAAGGTGGTCACCGCGGAGGCGGGCGGCACCTGCGACGTCGAGCACACCGCCAGCGGCGGGAAAATCATCTGGGCGGCGCTGCCGTTGAAGACGCAGCTCTGACCGCCCTTGCGCGAAACGCGGCTCCGGCCGCCCCCGTACGCGACCGGGCGACGGGTCACCAGCCCGCAGAGGGCCCCGTCAGCTCACGGATCGCCGGCCGTGCCGCGTCCAGCACCGTCATGAACCACGCCGAGAACGGCCCTTCGGCATGCCGCTTCTCCAGCTCGGCCGCCGTCACGAAGGCGGTCTCCCCGACCTCCTCGGGGTCCGGCTTCACCTCCGCCTGCGCCATCCCCACGAACAGGTGGTTGAACTCCTGCTCCACCAGGCCCGACGCCGGGTCCGGGTGGTTGTAGCGCACGGTGCCCGCCTCGGCCAGCAGAGACGGCGAGATGCCCAGCTCCTCGTACGTACGCCGGGCGGCGGCCGCGAACGGGGACTCGCCCGGATAGGGGTGCCCGCAGCAGGTGTTCGACCAGACGCCGGGGGAGTGGTACTTGCCGAGCGCCCGGCGCTGGAGCAGCAGCCGCCCCTGCTCGTCGAAGAGGAACACGGAGAACGCGCGGTGCAGCTGCCCGGGGGCCTGGTGGGCCGCAAGCTTCTCCGCGGTGCCGATCGTGGTGCCGTTCTCGTCGACCAGTTCGAGCATGATCGCTTCTGCGGTGCCGTTCGACGAGCTGTGCGTCGCGGTGGCTGGTGTGGTCGGCATACCCATCCTTCGCTTTGGTCCCCGGCCTCGTGCGCCGGGCCCCTGGAGTCCGGTCAAGTCTGCCGTACAAAAGCCGCTTGTCCGCACTTCGGGTCCGGGCATGTCCGTCCCGCCGCGCCCTGCGAGCGCGGCGGGACGGACGGGCCGTCAGACGCCGAAGGCCGCCGGATAACGGATCAGGCCCGCCGGAACAGACACGGAATCGTCCAGCACCAGGGCCATCATCGCCTCGTCCGGCACCTCGAAACCTGGCCGGATCCCGTAGCGCGAGGCCGGTTCGAAGCCGAAGCGCGGGTAGTACTCGGGATGACCGAGCACCAGCACCAGCGCCTCACCGCGCACCCGGGCGGCGTCCAGCACCGCCCGGACCACGGCCTGCCCCGCGCCCTGCCGCTGGTACGCGGGGGACGTGGCCACCGGGGCAAGGGCGAGCGCCGGGGCGTCGCCGACCCGGCAGCGGGTCAGCAGCGCGTACGCGGCGAGAGACCCGTCCGGGGCCTCGGCGACGTGACTGAGCTCCGGCAGCCAGGCCTCGGGGTCCTCCCGCAGGGCGTCCACGAGGTCCGCCTCGTCCCGGGTCGGAAAGGCGGCCGTGTTGACCGCGTGCACGGCCTCGCGTTCGCCCGCGGCCTCCGGGCGCGTTGCCCACCGGGGATCGGCCGGGCGCAGCACGTACGCGGCATAGCCGTACTCCGCCCCGTGCTCACGCCGGACCGCCAGCTCCTCGCGGGTGGCCGCGAGCGCCCACCGCATGCCGGGGGCCGAAGGATCGGCGCTCTCGACCCGCTCGGCGAGCGGGACGTAGTACGCGTCCCAGTCGCTCTCGGGCTGGACCAGCACGGCGGAGACCGTGCACCCCGCGGCGACGGCCGCCGCGGTGGTCCCCGGAAGGGTGCGCAGGGAGCCGTTGCGGTCCCAGAAGTCGCGCGCCCCGGCGGACGGCGCGTCCGTGGTCCAGACGCACTCGGAGATCATCATCGCGCCGCCCGGGGCCAGCAGCCGCTGCCAGTCGCGGACGGCGGGGTCGAACCCGATGCAGTAAGCCGACCCCTCGGCCCAGATCAGGTCGAAGGACCCCTCGGGGAACGCGGGGCCGGTGAGGTCGCCCATGTCGGCCCGGATCGTACGGATGCGGTCGCCGAGGCCACGGGCCCCGGCCGCCTCGCGCAGCTCGTCCAGGAACGGCTGGTGCAGGTCGACCGCGGTCACCTCGGCGTCCGCCTCGGCGGCGAGCAGCAGAGCGGCCCGGCCGGGACCGCAGCCCAGGTCGAGGACGCGCGGGCGGTCGGGCAGCGGACCGGCCAGAGCGAGCAGCCGACGCGTGGTCGCGTCGGAGCCGGGACTCTGCCGGGGAAGTCGGTGGTGCAGGGAGAAGAACGCCTCGGTGCGTGAGGCGTCGTCGGTGTGGTCGGTCAACGTGGGAACCCTTGCGTGTGAGGGCTCCGGCCGGACGCTTGAAGATCTAGCCGGAAACCCGGGAGATGAGGAAGGACCGATTGCCGCGCCGGGAAGGCGTCTTCGCGACCGTCATCAACCTCAGCTCCTCTCGAAAGGGTCCCGGTGACACCGGGTTCCGCTCCACCGCGAGACTCATACGTCTCGGCGAAGCAACCGTAGCACCGGCGGAACCGGTCCTAGGGCGTGGGGGGTTTGTTATGTGGGTGCCGCCCCGGCCCACAAAAAAAAAACAACCCCGCCCGAAGCGAGGCTGGGACGAGCGGGGGGAGGGGGGGGCGGCGGGCGCA
>NZ_JBHXPF010000040.1:12637-27083 GCF_042718715.1 Streptomyces sp. NPDC058576
GTTTGGATCAGGTCGGACCCCGCGAGCCCGACATGATCCAAACGACACGCCCTAGTGGCAGAGGCGCGCTTCGTGCTCCGCGTGGCCGCTCGGCTCCAGCTGGAAGGTGCAGTGCTCCACGTCGAAGTGGTCCCCGAGGCAGCCCTGCAGCTCGTGCAGCACCTTCTCGTGCCCTATCGAGTCCAGCATCTCCTGGCGCACCACCACATGCGCGGAGAGCACCGGCATCCCCGAGGTGATCGTCCAGGCGTGCAGGTCATGGACGTCCAGCACCCCGGGCAGCGCCGTGATGTGGGCCCGTACCTCCGCCATGTCCACACCCTTGGGCGCCGCTTCCAGCAGCACGTTCAGGGTCTCCCGCAACAGCTTCACCGTCCGCGGGACGATCATCAGGCCGATCACAAGAGAGGCGATCGGGTCGGCGGCCTGCCAGCCGGTCGCCATGATGACGCCCGCCGAGATGATCACGGCGAGCGAGCCCAGGGTGTCGGCCAGCACCTCCAGATAGGCGCCCCGCACGTTCAGGCTCTCCTGCTGTCCGCGCGTCAGCAGGGACAGGGAGACGATGTTGGCCACCAGGCCGACGGCGGCGAACGCGATGGCGAGGCCGCCCTTCGTCTCGGCCGGGGTGATGAACCGCTCGACCGCCTCGAACACCAGGTAGCCGCCGACCCCCAGCAGCAGCAGACAGTTCGCGAGCGCCGCCAGGATCTCCGCGCGGGCGAAGCCGAAGGTGCGGTTCGGCCCGGCCGGACGGTTGGCGAAGTGGATGGCGAGCAGCGCCATCCCGAGCCCCAGGGCGTCGGTGGCCATGTGAGCGGCGTCCGCGATCAGGGCCAGCGAGTCGGAGAGCACCCCGCCGACGATCTCCATGACCATCACGCTCAGCGTGATCGCCAGGGCGACGCGGAGCCTGCCCCGGTACGCGGCGGCCGCCGTGCCGGTCGGCGGCGGGCCGCCGTGCGCATGCCCGTGATCGTGGCCAGCCCCCATGCGAAACGCCTCCAGATCCCCGCGACGGTGCCGGGCAGGACCGCCCGACAGGCCCAGTGAACTACGGGTGGGGGGTATCGGGCAACACGGGACTGAACACCGTTGTCATGTGCTCTGACCTGCGGAAACGTTCCGCAGGTCAGAGCGTTGACACGATCAGGGACGCGCCTGCCCGGACACCCTCAATGACGCTGCCGCACGCGGGCCTCGGGGTGGCGCAGGCACCAGCCCTCCCAGGCCGACTCGACCATCTCGCGCACACCCCGGCGGGCCATCCAGCCCAGCTCGTCGGTGATCCGCGCGGCCGACGCCACCGCCCTCGGCGCGTCACCGGCCCGGCGCGGCTCGACCACCGGCTTCCGGCTGTGGCCCGTCACGTCGCCGATCACCTCGGCCAGCTCCCGGACCGAGACGCCCTCGCCCCGGCCGACGTTCAGCGTCAGGTCTCCGGCGCCCGTTGCGTCCAGCCGCCGCGCGACCGCGAGATGCGCCTCGGCCAGATCGGCGACATGGATGTAGTCGCGGATGCACGTGCCGTCCGGCGTCGGATAGTCGTCGCCGAAGATCCGCGGGGCCTCGCCGCGGGTGAGCCGCTCGAACATCATCGGCACGATGTTGAAGACCCCGGTGTCCGCGAGCTCGGGCGCGCCCGAGCCCGCCACGTTGAAGTACCGCAGGCAGGCGGTCGAGAGCCCGTGGGCCTTCCCGGTGGCCCGCACCAGCCACTCACCGGTGAGCTTGGTCTCGCCGTACGGATTGATGGGAAGGCAGGGCGTCTCCTCCGTGATGAGGTCCACATCCGGTACGCCGTAGACGGCCGCCGAGGACGAGAAGAGGAAGCGCCGTACCCCCGCCGCGACCACGGCCTCCAGCAGGACGGCGAGTCCGGCGACGTTCTCCCGGTAGTACAGCAGCGGCTTCTCCACGGACTCGCCGACCTGCTTCTTCGCCGCGAGATGCACCACGCCGCTCACCGCGTGATCGGCCAGGACCCGGTCCAGCAGGGCGCGGTCGGAGGCGGAGCCCTCCACCAGCGTGACCTCCTCCGGCAGCCGTTCCACGATGCCGGTGGAGCGGTCGTCGAGCACGACGACCCGCTCGCCCGCCGCGACCATGGCCCGCGCCACGTGTGCCCCGATGTAACCCGCCCCGCCTGTGATCAGCCATGTCATGCCCGCCAGCCTAAGCCGCCCGCCCGTGCGGGCCGACCGGCGGTTTGTGGGCCGGGCCCCCGATCGATGATGATGATCGCGAACGCCGCCCGGTCTTGCAGGTCCACCCGAACGGCGCACAAACGGGTGGTGAAATCGGCCTTCCGTTCATCCGATAGCCTCAGCCGACACGCCGCCGGCCCGCCTCGTGGCCGTGCCGCTGTGTGTTGCCCACGTCAGTGCCAAGGAGTGAGTTCGTCTGTCGACCGCCATTCTCACCGGTACGCCGGTACCCGGGTCGTCGCTCGCGGACGATCTGCGGTCCCTGGGCTTCGACGTGCAGACCGCCCGCGACGCCGGTGACGCCGCAGCCCTCCTCGCCGCCGTCCCGGCCGGCCGCCGCGTCGCCCTCGTCGACCCGCGTTTCGTGGGCCACGTCCACGCGCTGCGGCTCGCACTGACCGACCCGCGCTTCGCCGCCGCCACCGTCCCCGGCGCGCTCACCGCGCAGCCCGAGGCGCGCGGCGCGCTGCTGCGCGCCCTGCAGCGCACCACCGCCGCCGTCGGCGCGGGCGCCCCCGTCGTCGAGCCGGAGGCCGACCCCGCGCCCGATGACCGGACCGTCCCCGGCCGTATCGCCGTGGCGCTGGAGACCGAGGGCATCGCCGTACAGCGCCCCGCCCTCGGCTCCCTCACCGCCGCCGTCCCCACCGACGCCGGACAGCGCGCGACCGCCGAGAGCGCCCGCGACGCGGTCGACGACGAGGCGGTACGGCTGCGCGGCGCGGTGAAGGCCCACGACGGCTTCTTCACCACGTTCGCCATCAGCCCCTACTCCCGCTACATCGCCCGCTGGTGCGCCCGCCGCAACCTCACCCCGAACCAGGTCACCACGGCGTCCCTGATCACCGCGCTCATCGCGGCCGGTGCGGCGGCCACCGGGACCCGGGGCGGCTACGTCGCGGCCGGGATCCTGCTCCTGGTCTCCTTCGTGCTGGACTGCACCGACGGGCAGCTCGCCCGCTACTCGCTGCAGTACTCCACGATGGGCGCCTGGCTGGACGCCACCTTCGACCGGGCCAAGGAGTACGCGTACTACGCGGGGCTCGCCATCGGCGCCGTACGCGGCGGCGATGACGTCTGGGTCCTCGCCCTCGGCGCTATGGTCCTCCAGGCCTGCCGCCATGTCGTGGACTTCTCGTTCAACGAGGCCAATCACGACGCGGTCGCCAACACCAGCCCCACCGCCGCCCTCTCCGACAAGCTCGACAGCGTCGGCTGGACGGTCTGGGCGCGCCGGATGATCGTGCTGCCGATCGGCGAGCGCTGGGCCATGATCGCGGTGCTCACCGCCGTCACCACGCCCCGGATCGTTTTCTACGCGCTGCTCGTCGGCTGCGCGCTGGCCGCCTGCTACACCACGGCGGGCCGCCTGCTGCGCTCGCTGACCCGCCGGGCCAGCCGCACCGACCGTGCCGCGCAGGCCCTCGCGGACCTCGCCGACTCCGGCCCGCTCGCCCAAGGCGTGGCCGCCGTCGCCCCCGGGCTCCGAGGCGGTTTCACCGCCCCGGCCGTGGCCCTGCTCGGGACGCTCGTCATGATCGGCTCGGCGCTCTTCCTCCCGTACGGCAGCTGGCTCACCGTCGTCGCCGCCGCCGTGTACGTGGTCCTCGCAGGCCTCGCCGTCGCCCGCCCGCTCAAGGGCACGCTCGACTGGCTCGTGCCGCCGTTCTTCCGGGCGGCGGAGTACGTCACGATCCTTGTGCTGGCGGCCCGCAGCGACGTCCCGCACGCCGTTCCGGCGGCCTTCGGACTCGTCTCGGCCGTCGCCTACCATCACTACGACACGGTGTACCGCATCCGCGGCGGCACCGGCGCGCCGCCCCAGTGGCTGGTGCGGACGATCGGTGGACACGAGGGCCGCACCGCGCTGGTGGCCGTCCTCGCCGCCGTACTCACCCACGCCTCAGGTTTCACCACGGCCCTGACCGCGCTCGCGGTCGCCGTGGCTCTGGTGGTGCTCGTGGAGTCCATCCGCTTCTGGGTGTCCTCCTCGGCCCCCGCCGTACACGACGAAGGAGAACTCGCATGATCGGCCTCGTACTGGCAGCCGGTGCAGGGCGTCGTCTGCGCCCCTACACGGACACGCTCCCCAAGGCGCTCGTCCCTGTGGACGGCGACAAGACGGTCCTCGACCTCACGCTGGCCAACTTCGCCGAGGTCGGACTCACCGAGGTCGCGATCGTCGTCGGCTACCGCAAGGAGGCCGTCTACGCCCGCAAGGCCGAGCTGGAGGCGACCTACGGCCTCACCCTCACGCTGATCGACAACGACAAGGCCGAGGAGTGGAACAACGCCTACTCCCTGTGGTGCGCCCGTGACGTCATCAAGCGCGGCGTGATCCTCGCCAACGGCGACACCGTGCACCCGGTCTCCGTCGAGAGGACGCTCCTGGACGCCCGCGGCAAGGGCCAGAAGATCATCCTCGCCCTGGACACCGAGAAGGTGCTCGCCGACGAGGAGATGAAGGTCATCACCGAGGAGGGCAAGGGCGTCCAGCGCATCACCAAGCTGATGGACCCGGCCACCGCGACCGGCGAGTACATCGGCGTGACCCTCATCGAGGCCGAGGCCGCCGAGGAGCTGGCGGACGCGCTGAAGACCACCTTCGAGCGCGACCCCGACCTCTACTACGAGGACGGCTACCAGGAGCTGGTCAACCGCGGCTTCACCGTCGACGTGGCCCCCATCGGCACCGTGACCTGGGTCGAGATCGACAACCACGACGACCTCGAGAAGGGCCGTGAGATCGCGTGCCAGTACTGACCCGGCTCATTCCGTCCCCGGTCGTCGTCGACATCCGGCGCGGCGCCATGGACGATCTGGCGGGTCTCCTGGCCGATCAGCGGATCTCCTCCTCGGGCAAGCTCGCCATCGCGATCAGCGACGGCTCCGGGCGCGCCCTGCGGGAGAGGCTCGCCCCGGTCCTGCCGGGCGCCGACTGGTATCCGGTGTCCGACGGCACGATCGACTCCGCGGTGAAGCTCGCCGACGGCATCAAGGGCAACCGGTACGACGCGGTCGTCGGCCTCGGCGGCGGCAAGATCATCGACGTGGCGAAGTACGCCGCGGCGCGGGTCGGGCTGCCCATGGTCGCCGTCGCGACGAACCTCTCGCACGACGGCCTGTGCTCGCCGGTCGCCACGCTGGACAACGACAACGGGCGCGGCTCCTACGGGGTGCCCACCCCGATCGCCGTGGTCATCGACCTCGACGTGATCCGTGAGGCGCCCGCCCGGTACGTCCGCTCCGGCATCGGCGACGCGATCTCGAACATCTCCTGCGTCGCCGACTGGGAGCTGGCCCACGAGGTCAACGGCGAGGAGATCGACGGTCTGGCGGCGGCGATGGCCCGCCAGGCGGGCGAGGCCGTGCTGCGTCACCCCGGCGGGGTCGGCGACGACGGCTTCCTGAAGGTGCTGGCCGAGGGGCTCGTGCTGACGGGCATCTCGATGTCGGTCGCGGGCGACTCCCGCCCGGCGTCCGGCGCCTGCCACGAGATCAACCACGCCTTCGACCTGCTGTTCCCCCAGCGCGCGGCGAGCCACGGCGAGCAGGTCGGCCTCGGCGCCTGCTTCGCCATGCATCTGCGCGGTGCCCGCCAGGAGTCCCTCCTGATGGCATCGATACTGCGCCGCCACGGTCTGCCGGTCCTGCCGGAGGAGATCGGGTTCAGCGTCGACGAGTTCGTCAAGGCCGTCGACTACGCGCCGCAGACGCGTCCGGGACGCTTCACGGTCCTGGAGCACCTCAACCTGTCCACCGATCAGATCAGGGACGCGTACGCCGACTATGCGACGACCATCAGTAGCTGAACTCCGTCCGGTCGTTCACCCCCCGGGGGTGAAGGACCGGCGAAGCGGCGAGCACTGGGCCGGGCGCATGTACATGCGCGAGGTCTCGCTGCGCGTGGACCGCTACCTGGTCAACACCCGCGTCACGCCGAACCAGGTCACGTACGTGATGACGCTGGCCGGCGCCCTGGCCGCCCCGGCGCTGCTGGTGCCGGGCATCTGGGGCGCCGTGCTCGGCGTGGTGATGGTCCAGCTCTACCTGCTGTTCGACTGCGTGGACGGCGAGCTGGCCCGCTGGAAGAAGCAGTACTCGCTCAGCGGCGTCTACCTGGACCGGGTCGCCGCCTACCTGTGCGACGCCGCGGTGCTCGTCGGCCTCGGCCTGCGCGCCGCCGACATCTGGGGCGAGGGCCGGATCGACTGGCTCTGGGCCTTCCTCGGGACCCTCGCCGCGCTCGGCGCGATCCTCATCAAGGCCGAGACGGACCTGGTCGGCGTGGCCCGCCACCAGGGCGGGATGCCGCCGGTGAAGGAGGCGGCCTCCGAGCCGCGCTCCTCCGGCATGGCGCTGGCCCGCAAGGCGGCGGCGGCGCTCAAGTTCCACCGGCTGATCCTCGGCATCGAGGCCTCGCTGGTGATTCTCGTGGTGGCTGTCGTCGACGCGATCGGGGGCGACCTCTTCTACACCCGCCTGACCGTGGCGGTCATGGCCGGCATCGCGCTGCTGCAGACCCTGCTGCACCTGGTCTCCGTCCTGGCGTCCAGCAGGCTGAAGTGACCTTTCCCATGAAACTGGGCGCGGTGATCATCACCATGGGCAACCGCCCGGACGAGCTCCGTGCCCTCCTCGATTCGGTCACCGCCCAGCACGGTGACCGGATCGAGGTCGTGGTGGTCGGCAACGGCGCCCCGGTCCCCGAGGTGCCCGCCGGGGTGCGCACGGTGGAGCTGCCCGAGAACCTGGGCATCCCCGGCGGCCGCAACGTCGGCATCGAGGCGTTCGGCCCCCGCGGGGCGGACGTGGACGCGCTGCTCTTCCTGGACGACGACGGGCTGCTCCCCAACCGGGACACCGCCGAGCTGTGCCGGCAGGCCTTCGAGGCGGACCCGAGGCTCGGGATCGTCACCTTCCGGATCGCCGACCCGGACACCGGCGCCACCCAGCGGCGGCACGTGCCCCGGCTGCGGGCCGCCGACCCGATGCGCTCCTCGCGCGTGACGACCTTCCTCGGCGGCGCCAACGCCGTACGCACCAAGGTCATCGCCGAGGTCGGCCCGCTGCCCGAGGACTTCTTCTACGCCCACGAGGAGACGGACCTCGCCTGGCGGGCGCTGGACGCGGGCTGGATGATCGACTACCGCGCCGACATGGTGCTGAACCACCCCACCACCGTGCCGTCCCGGCACGCGGTCTACCACCGCATGGTCGCCCGCAACCGGGTCTGGCTCGCCCGCCGGAACCTGCCCGCCCCGCTGGTCCCCCTCTACCTGGGGGTCTGGCTGCTGCTGACCCTGGGCAGGCGTCCGTCGCCGCCCGCGCTGAAGGCATGGTTCGGCGGATTCCGGGAAGGCTGGACCACCCCCTGCGGAACCCGTCGCCCGATGAAGTGGCGTACGGTGTGGCGGCTGACGAGGCTGGGCCGACCTCCGGTCATCTGAGAGGCTTTCCTCTGAGAGCATGAGGCGTATTTTCTTTCCGGAACCTGTCCGCCTGAGCCGCGCCCGCGACTGGCTGCGCGTGAAGACGAGAGTTTCAACTTGTGAGTGACACGACCCACGACGGTGGGGTAGCCCTCGGGACCCCACCGTCCGCCGACGAGGGCCTCGACGCGGCCCAGCTGGCCGCCAAGTACGGCCTGACCGTGAGCGGCGCCCGGCCGGGGCTGTTCGCGTACATGCGACAGCTCTGGGGACGACGCCACTTCATCCTGGCCTTTTCCCGGGCGAAGCTGACCGCGCAGTACAGCCAGGCCAAACTGGGCCAGCTGTGGCAAGTGGTCACGCCCCTGCTGAACGCCGCGGTCTATTACCTGATCTTCGGACTGATCCTGGGGACCAGGGAGGGGATTCCCCACGACGTCTTCGTGCCGTTCCTGGTCACCGGCGTCTTCGTCTTCACCTTCACCCAGAGCTCGGTGATGGCGGGCGTCCGGTCGATCTCCGGCAACCTCGGACTGGTCCGGGCCCTCCACTTCCCCCGGGCCTCGCTCCCGATCTCCTTCTCACTCCAGCAGCTCCAGCAACTGCTCTTCTCGATGATCGTGATGGTCGCGGTCACCGTCATCTTCGGCAGCTACCCCTCGCTGTCGTGGCTCCTGGTGATCCCCGCCCTGATCCTCCAGTTCGTCTTCAACACCGGGCTGGCCCTCGTCATGGCGCGGCTCGGCTCCAAGACGCCCGACCTCGCGCAGCTGATGCCGTTCGTGATGCGCACCTGGATGTACGCCTCCGGCGTCATGTTCTCCATCCCGGTGATGCTCAAGGACAAGCCGGCCTGGATCGCCGACGTGCTGCAGTACAACCCGGCGGCCATCTACATGGACCTGGTCCGCTTCGCCATGATCGACGGGTACGGCTCCGAGAACCTGCCGGACCACGTCTGGGCCGCCGGCCTGGGCTGGGCCGTGCTGCTGGGCGTCGTGGGATTCGTGTACTTCTGGAAGGCGGAGGAGCGGTACGGCCGTGGCTGACGACAACGCGCAGGGGCGCATCCCCACGGTGATCGCCGACGACGTGCACATCGTGTACCGGGTCAACGGCGCGGGCGGCGGCCGGGGCAGCGCCACCGCCGCACTGAGCCGCATGGTGCGGCGCGGCAAGGGCGAGCCGCGCGGCGTCCGGAAGGTGCACGCCGTCCGCGGTGTCTCCTTCACCGCCTACCGCGGCGAGGCCATCGGCCTCATCGGCACCAACGGCTCCGGCAAGTCGACACTGCTGCGGGCCATCGCCGGTCTGCTGCCGACCGAATCCGGCCATGTGTACACCGACGGTCAGCCCTCGCTGCTCGGGGTGAACGCGGCCCTGATGAGCGATCTGACCGGGGAGCGCAACGTGGTGCTCGGCGGTCTGGCCATGGGGATGACCCAGGCCGAGATCCGCTCCCGCTATCAGGAGATCGTCGACTTCTCCGGGATCAACGAGAAGGGCGACTTCATCACCCTCCCGATGCGGACGTACTCCTCCGGTATGGCGGCGCGGCTGCGCTTCTCGATCGCCGCCGCCAAGAACCACGACGTCCTCATGATCGACGAGGCGCTGGCCACCGGTGACCGCAAGTTCCGGATCCGTTCCGAGGAGCGGATCCGCGAGCTCCGCAAGGAGGCGGGCACCGTCTTCCTGGTCAGCCACAACAACAAGTCGATCCGGGACACCTGCGACCGCGCGCTCTGGCTGGAGAAGGGCGAGCTGCTGATGGACGGTCCCACCGAGGAAGTCCTCAAGGCGTACGAGCGCGAAACGGGGAAGTAGCCCGAGCGTCTCCCACGGCCCCCGCCGGACCGGTCCGGCGGGGGCCGTGCGGTGCCCGGCGCCGGGCGGGCCGGGCGCAGTAGGGGCCCGGGTCGATCTCCTCCCGGCGGATGACGTCAATCGCGCCGTGCGCGGGGAAGGTTGACGGGGACGGCCGGGAAGCGGCGGCGGGCGCTCCACCCCGCCGATCCCCTGTGAGCTGTACAACGTAAGCTGTAGCGGTGCTGATTCATGGCAAGTAGGGCGATACGCCCCGGCACCGACGCTCTGCCGCAGTGCACTCGGAAGACTGAGCGGCGTGTCCGAAAAGGGTTGTTTTGGGTCAGCAGTGTAGAACGGGAGATGTGACGGCAATGACGGAAGATCTCCAGCTCCGACGTGGTTTCGCCGTCCCCGCGCCGGGCGGTCCGCAGTGACCTCGACCCCCGAGTCGCGCACCGGCGACGCCACCCTCGGCAAGGCCGCGGACGAGAACTTCCCCGTGGCGCCCTTCTTCCTGCCCCGCGCCTGGCGCGACGACCTGATGGCCGTCTACGGATTCGCCCGGCTCGTCGACGACATCGGCGACGGCGACCTCGCCCCCGGCGGCGCGGACGCCCGCCACCTCGGCCTGGAGCCGGAACAGAGCGACGACCGCCTCGACATGCTCGACGCCTTCGAGACCGATCTCCACCGGGTCTTCGCCACCACCGGCGACGAGCCGCACCACCCGCTGCTGCGCGACCTGCGCCCCACCGTGCGGCGCCGCGCGCTCACCCCCGAACCCTTCCTCGGCCTGATCGAGGCCAACCGCCAGGACCAGAAGATCCGCCGCTACGGCACCTACGCCGAGCTCGCCGCCTACTGCGAGCTCTCCGCGAACCCGGTCGGCCGCCTGGTCCTCGCCCTCACCGGCACCGCGAGCCCGGACCGTATCCGCCGCTCCGACGCGGTCTGCACCGCACTCCAGATCGTCGAGCACCTCCAGGACGTGGCCGAGGACCTCGAACGCGACCGGATCTACCTGCCCGCCGAGGACATGGACCGCTTCCGGGTCACCGAGTCCGACCTGGCCGCGCCCTCCGCCGGAGCCTCCGTCCGCGCCCTGATCGCGTACGAGGCCCAGCGCGCGAGCGAGCTGCTGGACGAAGGCCCCCCACTGGTGGGCAGCGTCGACGGCAGACTCAGACTGCTTCTCGCCGGATTCGTCGGGGGCGGCCGCAGCGCGCTCGCGGCGATCTCGGCAGCCGGGTTCGACGTACTGCCCGGACCGCCCAAACCCACCAAGCCCAGGCTGCTGCGCGAAGTGGGAATCGTCTTGCGAAGAGCGCGTGGAGAGAGGTGAGCCGGACCGTGGAGGGACAGACGACGTACATGTCGCCGCCGGTGCAGGCCGCATACAGCTACTGCGAAGCCGTCACCGGACAGCAGGCCCGTAACTTCGCCTACGGCATCCGGCTGCTGCCGTACGAGAAGCGGCAGGCCATGTCGGCGCTGTACGCCTTCTCCCGTCGGGTCGACGACATCGGCGACGGAGAGCTGGACGCGGGGACCAAGCGGACCCGGCTGGAGAGCACCCGTGAGCTGCTCGACCGGGTCCGGCACGGCAAGGTCGAGGAGGACGACACCGACCCGGTGGCCGTCGCCCTCGCCGACGCCGCCCGCCGCTTCCCGCTCCCGCTCGGCGGACTCGACGAGCTGATCGACGGCGTCCTGATGGACGTGCGGGGCGCGACCTACGAGACCTGGGACGACCTCAAGGCCTACTGCCGGTGCGTCGCCGGAGCCATCGGACGCCTCAGCCTCGGCGTCTTCGGCACCGCGCCCGGCGCCGGCGGGGCCGAGCGCGCAGCGGAGTACGCCGACACCCTCGGCCTCGCCCTCCAGCTCACCAACATCCTGCGCGACGTCCGCGAGGACGCCGGCAACGGGCGCACCTACCTGCCCGCCGACGACCTCGCCAAATTCGGCTGCTCGGCCGGGTTCCACCGGACCACCCCGCCCCCCGGCTCCGACTTCGCGGGCCTCATCCACTTCGAGGTCCGCCGCGCCCGCGCCCTCTTCGCCGAGGGCTACCGGCTGCTGCCGATGCTCGACCGCCGCAGCGGCGCCTGCGTCGCGGCGATGGCCGGGATCTACCGCCGCCTCCTCGACCGCATCGAGCGCGACCCCGAGGCCGTGCTGCGCGGACGGGTCTCGCTGCCCGGCCACGAGAAGGCCTACGTCGCGGTGCGCGGCCTGTCCGGCCTCGACGCCCGCCACATCTCGCGGCTCACCGCCAGGGGGCGTGCCTGATGCGTCCCCGCCGCTCCCGCTCCGGGGCAACCCTCCGGTGGCCCGACGCGTCACTGACTGCGACGATCTCCAGGGTGAGGCCCCGGCAGACGGCCACGACCCGGCGGGAGGAGCAGGTATGAGCGACGAGCCCCCGCGCCCCGTCGGCGTCGTCGTCGGCGGCGGCCTCGCCGGCGTCACGGCGGCGCTCCGCCTCGCCGACGCCGGACTCGACGTGACCCTCCTGGAAGGCCGCCCCCGCCTCGGCGGCCTCGCCTTCTCCTTCCAGCGCGGCGACCTCACCGTCGACAACGGCCAGCACGTCTACCTGCGCTGCTGCACCGGCTACCGCTGGTTCCTCGACCGGATCGACGCCGCCCACCTGGCCCCCCTCCAGGACCGCCTCGACGTGCCCGTGCTGGACGTCGGCCGGGCCGCCGGGCCGCGCCTGGGACGGATCCGCCGCACCGCCCTACCCGTACCGCTGCACCTGGCCGGCGGCCTCGCCGCCTATCCGCACCTGTCGCTCGCCGAGAAGGCGTCCGTGGGCCGGGCCGCCCTGGCACTCGGCCGGCTCGACCCCGCCGACCCCGAGCTGGACCGCATCGACTTCGCCACCTGGCTGCGCCGCAACGGCCAGTCCGAGCGCACCATCGAGGCCCTGTGGGACCTCGTCGGCGTAGCCACGCTGAACGCCACCGCCCCGAACGCCTCCATGGCGCTGGCGGCCAAGGTCTTCAAGACCGGCCTGCTCTCCGAGCCTGGCGCCGCCGACATCGGCTGGGCCACCGTGCCGCTCGGCGAGCTGCACGACACCCTCGCCCGCAAGGCGCTGGACACCGCCGGCGTCCGCACCGAACTGCGCGCCAAGGTCGGGTCCCTCACCCGCACCGCGGACGGCCGCTGGAGCGTCGAGAGCGCGGGGGAGCGGATCACCGCCGACACCGTCGTGCTGGCCGTGCCGCAGACCGAGACCCACGACCTGCTGCCCGCCGGCGCGCTGGACGAGCCGGAGCTGCTGCTCGACATCGACCACGCGCCGATCCTCAACGTCCACGTCGTCTACGACCGCAAGGTGCTGCGCAGGCCGTTCTTCGCCGCGATCGGCTCCCCGGTCCAATGGGTCTTCGACCGCACCCACTCCTCGGGTCTGAAGGGCCCCGGGCAGTATCTGGCCGTCTCGCAGTCGGCCGCCCAGGACGAGATCGACCTGCCCGTCGCCGAACTGCGCTCCCGCTACCTGCCCGAGCTGGAGCGGCTGCTCCCCGCCGCCCGCGGCGCGGGCATCCGCGACTTCTTCGTCACCCGCGAGCGCACCGCCACCTTCGCGCCCGCTCCGGGCGTCGGGCGGCTGCGCCCCGGCCCCCGCACCCGGCTGCCCGGTCTCCAGCTGGCGGGGGCCTGGACCGCCACCGGCTGGCCCGCGACGATGGAGGGCGCCGTGCGCAGCGGCGCCGACGCCGCCGACGCGGCCCTCCACGACCTCGGCCGCCCCCATGGACATCCGCTGCAGGAGGCGGCATGAGCAGTACCACCGGAACAAGAGGAGAGTCTGTGACCCCGGCGAATCCGGCTTTCGACACCGTGGCGGACACCGCGGACGTCACCGCGCTTCTGGAGCGCGGACGAGCCCTGTCAGCGCCGGTCCTGCGGGCTGCCGTGGGCCGGCTCGCGCCGCCCATGGACACCGTCGCCGCCTACCACTTCGGCTGGATCGACGCCGAGGGACGGCCCTCGGACGGCGACGGCGGCAAGGCCGTACGCCCGGCGCTCGCCCTGCTGTCCGCCGAGGCGGCGGGCGCCCCGGCCGAGGCCGGCATCCCAGGCGCCGTGGCCGTCGAACTCGTGCACAACTTCTCACTGCTGCACGACGACCTGATGGACGGCGACGAACAGCGCCGCCACCGCGACACCGTGTGGAAGGTGCACGGCCCCGCCCAGGCGATCCTGGTCGGCGACGCGCTCTTCGCGCTCGCCTACGACCTGCTGCTGGAACTCGGCACGGTCGAGGCGGGCCGCGCGGCCCGTCGCCTGACCTCCGCCACCCGCAAGCTCATCGACGGGCAGGCCCAGGACATCTCCTACGAGCACCGCGAGCGGGTCACCGTCGAGGAGTGCCTGGAGATGGAGGGCAACAAGACCGGCGCCCTGCTGGCCTGCGCGGTCTCCATCGGCGCGGTGCTCGGCGGCGCCGACGACCGCACCGCCGACACCCTGGAGGCGTACGGCTACCACCTCGGCCTCGCCTTCCAGGCCGTCGACGACCTGCTCGGCATCTGGGGCGACCCGGAGTCCACCGGCAAGCAGACCTGGAGCGACCTGCGCCAGCGCAAGAAGTCCCTGCCGGTCGTCGCGGCGCTCGCCGCGGGCGGCGAGGCCTCCGAGCGGCTGGGCGAACTGCTCGCCGCCGACGCCAAGAGCAACGACTTCGACAGCTTCTCCGAAGAGGAGTTCGCCGCCCGCGCGGCGCTCATCGAGGAGGCGGGCGGCCGTGAGTGGACCGCCCAGGAAGCCCGCCGTCAGCACGCGATCGCCATCGAGGCGCTGCACGCCGTCGACATGCCCCACCGGGTACGCGAGCAGCTCACCGAGCTCGCCGACTTCGTGGTGGTACGCAAGAGATGACCACGCTTCGCATATGACTCGCAGTCGCGGCGCGCCGCCCCCCCCCCCCCCGCGCCCCCACCCCCACCCCCCCCCCCCCCCAACAAACAACCACACAACGGC
>NZ_JBHXPF010000040.1:27093-68913 GCF_042718715.1 Streptomyces sp. NPDC058576
CCCCAGCGGCACACTGGGTGGTGTACCACTCCTCCCCCCCCTCATCCTATACGGCCAGCAAGGCGCGCCCCACCCCCCCCCGGGGGCCCCCCCCCGACGGAGACCCCAGCACAGCAGAGAACCGACTGCACGTAAGGGGAAGCTCATGACAGCGACGACCGACGGATCGACCGGGGCCGCGAAGCTCACCGGGGCCCCGGCCTACGATCCGACCGACACGAGAGATGCCGCGGACGACGTGACCGTGGCCGCGCGACGGGCCGCGGAACGCTCGGTGGAGCATCTTCTCGGCAGGCAGGACGAGCAGGGCTGGTGGAAGGGCGACCTCGCCACCAACGTCACGATGGACGCCGAGGACCTGCTCCTGCGCCAGTTCCTCTCCATCCAGGACCCCGAGACCACCCGCGCGTCCGCTCTCTTCATCCGCGGCGAACAACTCGGCGACGGCACCTGGAACACCTTCTACGGCGGACCCGGCGACCTCTCCGCCACGATCGAGGCGTACGTCGCCCTGCGGCTGGCCGGGGACCGCCCCGACGAACCGCACATGGCCCGCGCCTCCGGCTGGATCCGCGAGCAGGGCGGCATCGCGGCCGCCCGCGTCTTCACCCGCATCTGGCTGGCCCTCTTCGGCTGGTGGAAATGGGACGACCTCCCCGAACTGCCGCCCGAGCTGATGTTCTTCCCCAAGTGGGTCCCGCTCAACATCTACGACTTCGGCTGCTGGGCCCGGCAGACCATCGTGCCGCTCACCATCGTCTCCGCGAAGCGCCCTGTGCGCCCCGCGCCCTTCGCCCTCGACGAGCTGCACACCGACCCGGCACACCCCAACCCGCCCAGGAAGCTTGCCCCGCCCACCAGTTGGGACGGACTCTTCCAGCGCCTCGACAAAGGGCTGCACCTCTACCACAAGGTCGCCCCGCGCCCGCTGCGCCGCATCGCGATGAACGTGGCCGCCCGGTGGATCATCGAGCGCCAGGAGAACGACGGCTGCTGGGGCGGGATCCAGCCGCCCGCCGTCTACTCCGTCATCGCCCTGCACCTCCTCGGCTACGACCTCGACCACCCGGTGATGAAGGCCGGCCTGGCCTCGCTCGACCGGTTCGCCGTCCGGCGCGAGGACGGCGCCCGCATGATCGAGGCCTGCCAGTCGCCCGTCTGGGACACCTGCCTGGCCACCATCGCGCTCGCCGACGCCGGACTCAGACCCGACCACCCCGCCCTGGTGAAGGCCGCCGACTGGATGCTGGCCGAGGAGATCACCAGACCCGGTGACTGGTCGGTGCGAAAGCCTGAACTCGCACCTGGCGGCTGGGCGTTCGAGTTCCACAACGACAACTACCCGGACATCGACGACACCGCCGAAGTCGTCCTGGCGCTGCGCCGGGTGCGCCACCCCGACCCCGCCCGGATGGAAGCCGCCATCGCTCGCGGGGTCCGCTGGAACCTCGGGATGCAGTCCCGCAACGGGGCCTGGGGCGCGTTCGACGCCGACAACACCAGCCCCTTCCCCAACCGCCTCCCCTTCTGCGACTTCGGCGAGGTCATCGACCCGCCGTCGGCCGACGTCACCGGCCATGTCGTGGAGATGCTCGCCGTCGAGGGGCTCGCGAACCACCCCCGTACCCGCGAGGGCATCGAGTGGCTGCTCGCCGAACAGGAGGCGTGCGGGGCCTGGTTCGGCCGCTGGGGCGTCAACTACGTCTACGGCACCGGGTCCGTGGTGCCCGCCCTCGTCACCGCCGGCCTGCCCGCCGGACACCCCGCGATCCGCCGGGCCGTCACCTGGCTGGAGTCCGTCCAGAACGACGACGGCGGCTGGGGCGAGGACCTGCGCTCCTACCACGAGGAGAAGTGGATCGGGCACGGTGAGTCCACCGCCTCCCAGACCGCCTGGGCGCTGCTCGCCCTCCTCGCGGCGGGCCGCCGGGACACCGCCTCCGTCACCCGTGGCGTCACCTGGCTGACCGAGGCGCAGCAGGCCGACGGCTCCTGGGACGAGCCGTATTTCACCGGCACCGGCTTCCCCTGGGACTTCTCCATCAACTACCACCTCTACCGCCAGGTCTTCCCCCTCACCGCACTCGGGCGCTACGTGTACGGCGACCCGTTCGCGGACCGCCCGGACGCCGCCGAGGCGGCCTGATGGGCGATCCGCGAGGGCCCGGGAAACCGGTGACGCCGCTGCTGGTCGCCTGCGCCCTCGGCATCGAGCAGGTGGCCCTGCGCAGCGGCAGGGGCGCCCCGGGTCCGGTCCAGGTGCTGCGCACCGGGATGGGCCCCCGGGCGGCGGAGGCGGCCGTGGCGCGCCTCCTGGGCCCCGGCGGGGTCCCCGACGCCGCCGTGATCGCCTCCGGCTTCTGCGCCGGCCTCGCCCCGGGCATGCACCCCGGGGACCTCGTCGTCGCCGAGGAGACCCGGGATGTCGACGGCACGACCCCCTGCACGGGCACCGGCATCCTGGTCGCCGCCCTCTCCCGCGCCATCCCCGGCCGCACCGTCCACACCGGCCCGCTGACCGGCTCCGACCACGTCGTACGGGGGCCCGAGCGGGCCGCGCTGCGGGCGAGCGGGGCCATCGCGGTCGACATGGAGTCCGCCGCGACACTGCGTACCGCCCTGTGCCACGGACCCCGCCCGGTTGCGGCCGTCCGGGTGGTCGTGGACGCTCCAGAGCATGAGCTCGTCCGCATCGGCACGGTTCGCGGTGGAATATCGGCCTTCCGCGTTCTCCGCGCCGTCCTTCCGGCTTTCTACGAATGGCACCGATCTTTACTGCTCCCCAGGAGGTGAGCTAGATGGCCATGCCGCTCCGCCAGACCATCAAGGTTGCGACGTATCTCTTCGAACAGAAGCTCCGCAAGCGTGAGAAGTTCCCGCTGATCGTCGAGCTGGAGCCGTTGTTCGCCTGCAACCTCGCCTGCGAGGGATGCGGCAAGATCCAGCACCCGGCCGGTGTCCTGAAGCAGCGCATGCCGGTCGCCCAGGCGGTGGGCGCGGTGCTCGAATCCGGGGCCCCCATGGTGTCCATCGCCGGTGGCGAGCCGCTGATGCATCCGCAGATCGACGAGATCGTGCGCCAGCTCGTCGCGCGGAAGAAGTACGTCTTCCTCTGCACCAACGCGATGCTGATGCGGAAGAAGCTCGACAAGTTCACCCCGTCCCCGTACTTCGCCTTCGCCGTGCACATCGACGGACTGCGCGAGCGGCACGACGAGTCGGTCGCCAAGGAAGGCGTCTTCGACGAGGCCGTCGCCGCGATGAAGGAGGCCAAGGCGCGGGGCTTCCGCGTCACCACCAACTCCACCTTCTTCAACACCGACACCCCGCAGACCATCATCGAGGTCCTCAACTACCTCAACGACGACCTGCACGTCGACGAGATGATGATCTCGCCCGCCTACGCCTACGAGAAGGCCCCCGACCAGGAGCACTTCCTCGGCGTCGAGCAGACCCGCGAGCTGTTCAAGAAGGCCTTCGCGGGCGGCAACCGGGCCCGCTGGCGGCTCAACCACTCGCCGCTCTTCCTGGACTTCCTGGAGGGCAAGGCGGACTTCCCGTGCACCGCCTGGGCGATCCCGAACTACTCGCTCTTCGGCTGGCAGCGCCCCTGCTACCTGATGAACGACGGCTACGTACCGACGTACCGTCAGCTCATCGAGGAGACCGACTGGGACAAGTACGGCCGGGGCAAGGACCCGCGCTGCGCCAACTGCATGGCGCACTGCGGCTACGAGCCCACGGCGGTGCTCGCCACCATGGGATCGCTCAAGGAGTCGCTGCGCGCCGCGCGGGAGAGTGTGGGCGGCAACCGGTGACGGACGGCGGGCCGGGCGGCTTCGACCTGGGACGGCTCCTCGCCGAGCGCGGGGCCGAGCGGTACGAGCTGCATGCGCGTCATCTCAACCACCAGCTGCCGCGCATGCTGCACACCATCGGCTTCGACAAGGTCTACGAGCGGGCCGAGGGCGCGTACTTCTGGGACGCGGAGGGCAACGACTACCTCGACATGCTCGCCGGGTTCGGCGTGATGGGGATCGGCCGGCACCACCCGGTCGTCCGCAGGGCGCTGCACGACGTGCTCGACGCCCAGCTCGCCGACCTCACCCGCTTCGACTGCCAGCCGCTGCCCGGACTGCTGGCCGAGAAGCTGCTCACCCACAGCCCGCACCTGGACCGCGTCTTCTTCGGGAACAGCGGCACGGAGGCGGTCGAGACGGCGCTGAAGTTCGCCCGGTACGCCACGGGGAAGCCCAGGGTCCTCTACTGCGACCACGCCTTCCACGGGCTCACCACGGGCTCGCTGTCCGTCAACGGGGAGAGCGGCTTCCGCGACGGCTTCGCGCCGCTGCTCCCCGACACGGCCGTCCCGCTCGGCGACCTGGACGCACTGCGCCGCGAGCTGAAGCGGGGCGACGTCGCGGCCCTGGTCGTCGAGCCGATCCAGGGCAAGGGGGTGCACGCCGCGCCGCCGGGCTATCTGCGCCAGGCACAGGAACTGCTGCACCGGCACAAGGCGCTCCTGATCGCCGACGAGGTGCAGACCGGTCTGGGCCGGACCGGGGACTTCTACGCCTACCAGCACGAGGACGGTGTGGAGCCCGATCTGGTGTGCGTGGCCAAGGCGCTCTCCGGCGGCTATGTGCCCGTCGGCGCGACCCTCGGCAAGGACTGGATCTTCCGCAAGGTCTACTCCTCGATGGACCGGGTCCTCGTCCACTCCGCGAGCTTCGGCTCCAACGCCCAGGCGATGGCGGCCGGGCTCGCCGTCCTGACGGTGATGGAGGACGAGGAGACCGTCGCGAACGCCCGGCGCACCGGCGACCTGCTGCGCGAGCGGCTGGCGGCCCTGGTGGACCGCTACGAGCTGCTGCACGAGGTGCGTGGCCGCGGGCTGATGATCGGCATCGAGTTCGGCCGGCCGTCGTCGCTGAAACTCCGCAGCCGCTGGACCATGCTCCAGGCGGCCCGCAAGGGGCTCTTCGCCCAGATGGTCGTGGTGCCGCTGCTCCAGAAGCACCGGATTCTCACGCAGGTCTCCGGCGACCACCTGGAAGTGATCAAGCTCATCCCGCCGCTGGTCATCGGGGACGCGGAGGTGGACCGCTTCGTGACGGCGTTCACCGACGTCATGGAGGACGCGCACAGCGGCGGCGGCCTGATGTGGGACTTCGGCCGGACGCTGGTCAGACAGGCCGTGGCCAACCGCTGACGGACCCGGTTTGCCTCCGAGGCAAGTTATTTGCCTCGGAGGAAAGGTCCTGGCCCAATAGAGGCATGAACCCTCCGGACGAAGGGGTGCCGGACGAGCTCCCCGGCGTCGCACCCCGACTGCGCGACCTGCGCCGCGCCCGTGGTCTCACCCTGGAGACCGCCGCCGGCCGGGCCGGACTCTCCCCGGCCCATCTCTCCCGGCTGGAGACCGGCCGCAGGCAGCCCTCGCTGCCCATGCTGCTGGGGCTCGCCCGCATCTACGGTACGACGGTCTCCGAGCTGCTCGGCGAGCAGCCGCCCGAACGGGACGCGATCATCCGCGGCGGTGGCTTCGAGGGGGCGGAGGCCGACGGCTGGATGTACCGGCAGGCGGGTGGCTCCGGCCGCGCGATGCAGGCGCTGCGGGTGCGTGTCCCGTACGGGGCCCAGGGCGACCTGGTCCGGGTCCACCCCGGCGAGGAGTGGCTGTACGTTCTGGAGGGCCGGCTGCGGGTCGGCCTCGGCGACACCGTCCACGACCTCGAACCCGGCGACAGCGCCCACTTCGACTCCCTCACCCCGCACCGGATCGCGGCCGTCGACCGCTGCGGCGCGGAGCTGCTCTTCGTCCACTCCCTGCTGCAGAGCCCCGCCGCGGAGCTCTGTCTCGGCAGCGGCCTGCGCGTGCGCTGACCGGCCGTCCCCGCCGGCTCCATCCTTCGCTCCACCGGCCGCCAGGCCGACAGAGAGGACCGTCATGTCCGATTCCGAACACTATGACCCCCTGGGCCCCGGACGCCGCGCGAACGAGGACCCGCAGGAGAAGCGGATGCCGCGCGGAGTCGTCATCCGGCTCTTCGCCTACCTGGTGGCGGGCCACGTGATCGCGGCCTTCCTCTACCTGCTCTTCGTGGTGGCCGGGAGCAAGTGACGGCACTCCGCCGGAGGGGTCAGCCCTGGTCGAGCAGGCGCTCGCGCAGCCGCTCGCGGGTCTCGGGGGAGACCTTCAGTCCTTCGGACAGGTAGCGGTCCGTCGTTCCCCAGTTCTCCTCGATGGCTGTGAAGGCCGCCGCGAGGTAGGCGGGCCGCGCCCCGAAGAGCGGGTCCAGCAGCTCCATCACCTCGGGCGACATACCGGCCCGGGACGTGTCGGTGCGCTTCACCTTGTACCGGCGGTGGAGGTCGTTGGACTTGAGGTAGTCCTCCTCGATCGCCTCCGGCCGGACCCCGACCGCCAGCAGGGCGACCGCGATCGAGAGGCCGGCCCGGTCCTTGCCCGCCGCGCAGTGCATCAGCGCCGGGACGCTGTCCTCGGCCAGGGCGTGCAGGACGCGGCTGTGCTCGGCGGTGCGGTCCTCGATCGTCGCGCGGTACATCCGGATCATGCGGTCGACGCCCTTGCCGTCCGCGAGGACCGAGCGCAGCTGCTCGATGTTCCCGTCGCCCACCAGCCGCCAGAACTCCGCGCCGTCGGCCGGGTCCGAGAGCGGAATGCTGACATTGCGGACACCGGCCAGCTCGATGTCGTACCCGTCGAGCCGGTGGTCGGCGGAGTGGCGGAAGTCGAAGATCGTATGCAGTCCCAGCCCGCCGAGGAAGACCGCGTCCTCGGCGGTGGCGTGCGCCAGGTGGCCGCTGCGGTAGAGCCGTCCGAAGGCGGTGTGCCGCCCGTCCGTGGTGGGGAGCCCGCCCACGTCGCGGAAGTTGCGGACTCCGCTCAGCGCGGTCTCTGTCGGCGGGACCTGCGGCACCTGCTGCGTCACGGGGGCTCCTCTGTGATCTCTGGCGTCGGCGCGGCTCGCCGGCGAGGGCGCTCCCGTGACGATACGACATCGATTCGGCGGAAAATCATCACGGTTGCCTCCCCGGTGCGGAGTGCCGGGCGGTCCTGCCTGACGCGGCGTCAGGAGTGCCGCCCACAGCATGTCCGTATTGGTGCATTTCGCAGAACATGCCCCGCTAATGGGGGAGATGGTATTCCGGAGGTGAGCGGGATCATATCCGTGACGGTCCGTGGTGAGCGCGTCCCGAGGCATTCCCGTTGCCCGTACGGAAATCCAAGATCCGTAATCCACGGAGTGTGACCGGAAATCCGGAGCGATATCGAATCGATGATTCCGGCGCGCAACCGATGGCTTGTTCCGCCCGTCCTGACCGGTTTACGGTCACCGTCAATCCGGACGGATCGCCTAATCCTGCCGCCGCCCGGAATTCGCACCCACCCACTCACGTGTGGCAGGAGCGGGGGAACCAGGTAAGCCGCCGATCCGGAGTGATCCGGACCGGCTAGGGGTGAAGTCGCCGCAACGCGACCGGGCATCTCCAGCCCGAACCCGACAGCTCACCTCGCAGGCGCCGGAGAGGAACTTCCCCATGCCCGCAAAGGGTAAGCACCGTCGTCCCAAGTCCGGCCCGATCTCCCGCGGCGTCCTCGCCGCAGGTACCGGCGGCGCCGCACTCGCCCTCCCGCTCATCGGCGCCACCGCCGCGAACGCCGCGGACCAGGCCGCCCCGGCCGCGAAGCCGGCCGCCGCCTCGGTCGCCGCCGCGCACACCGCTCCGGCCGCCGCCCCCGCCGCGTCGAAGGCCGCCCCGAAGACGTACGCCGTCGTCTCCGGCGACTACCTGTCGAAGATCGCCGCCGAGCACCAGCTCAAGGGCGGGTGGGAGAAGCTCTACCAGGACAACCGCTCCACCGTCGGCGACGACCCCGGCCTGATCCACCCGGGCATGAAGCTGACCCTCGGCGCCAAGGGCTCCGCTCCGGCCGAGAAGTCCGCGGCCCCCAAGGCCGCCCCGAAGAAGGCCGAACCGGCCCCGAAGGCCGCGCCGAAGGAAGCCCCGAAGGGCGACACGATCTCCGCCGACGACTCCGAGGGCTCCGGCGACTCGGCTCAGACCGGCTCCTCCGAGGCCACCGGCTCCGGCTGGTCCGCCCCGCTGGCCAACGCCAACGTCACCACCCAGTACCGCGCTTCCGGCGCCAGCTGGTCCAGCGGCTACCACACCGGCTCGGACTTCCAGGCCGCCTCCGGCACCCCCGTCCTCGCCATCGGCCCGGGCACCGTGGTCTCGGCCGGCAACAGCGGCTCGTACGGCAACGAGGTCGTCATCCAGCACGAGGACGGCATGTACTCCCAGTACGCCCACCAGTCCTCGCTGAACGTCTCGGTCGGCCAGACCGTCACCGGCGGACAGCAGATAGGCCTCTCCGGCTCCACCGGCAACTCCACCGGCCCGCACCTCCACTTCGAGGTCCGCACCGGCCCGAGCTACGGCTCGGACGTCGACCCCGTCGCGTACCTCCGTCAGCACGGCGTCTCCGTCTGACCCAGCACGACGAGAAGTGTCCGAGGGGCGGTGCGCGGCGGCGTACCGCCCCTCTCTTTATTCCGGCTTTACCAAAAACTGACCGGGTGGTCTATCTCACCACCCGTCAACCCCGTATTACGGTCGCGTAGGTCACATCGAACGATGCAGGATACGTGGTTGTGGCAGACGATTCGAGAAACAACCAGCAGCACATCATCGGGTCGTACGCGGCGATTGGCGACAGTTTCACCGAGGGCGTCGGCGACCCCGGCCCCGGCGGGACCTATCTCGGCTGGGCGGACCGCTTCGCGGTGCTCCTCGCCGACCGGCTCCCGGCCCCCGACGGGGCGACCGGCCCCGAGTACTCACCCCACGGGGACTTCCGCTACGCCAATCTCGCCGTACGAGGACGTCTCCTCGACCAGATCGTCGAGGAGCAGATCCCGCGCGCCAAGGAACTGGCTCCCGACCTGGTCAGCTTCTGCGCGGGCGGCAACGACATCATCCGGCCCGGCACCGACCCCGACGATCTCGCCGAACGCTTCGAGCGGGCCGTCGCCGACCTGAGCAACGCCGTCGGCACGGTCATGGTCACCACCGGCTTCGACACCCGGGGCGTTCCGGTGCTGCGCCACATGCGCGGCAAGATCGCCACGTACAACGTCCATCTGCGGGCCATCGCCGACCGCTACCGGTGCCCCGTGCTGGACCTGTGGTCGCTGCGGTCCGTCCAGGACCGGCGCGCGTGGGACGCCGACCGGCTGCACCTGTCGCCCGAGGGCCACACCCGGGTCGCGCTGCGCGCCGCCCAGGTCCTCGGCCACGACGTGCCCGCCGACCCGGACCAGCCCTGGCCGCCGCAGGCCCTGCGCCGTCCCTTCGACGAGCGGCGCGACAACATCCAGTGGGCCCGCGAATACCTGGTGCCCTGGATCGGCCGGCGGCTGCGCGGCGAGTCCTCCGGGGACCACGTCGCGGCGAAGCGCCCGGACCTGCTGCCGCTCTAGCGGGCCCCTCAGGGCTCCAGCAGCGGAAGCGCACGCCGGGACGGGTTCGGCACGACGAGCCCGTCCGGCGGCGTGCCCGTGCCGTACCCGGCGGGTATCCGCTCCAGGACGCCGCCCGCGAACACGTCGTACAGCGGCAGCGACTCCAGATGCACATAGCCGATGTGGCAGTCGCAGACGGCGAGCGGACAGGCCCGCGGGCCGAGCGCCCGGCGGTAGCTGCCGTCGTAGAGATTGCCCAGCTCCGCCGTGACGAAGTGACAGCGCCGCACCGTGCCGTCCCCGTCGACCGAGATCACCGACTCGCCCGTCCGGCAGGGCAGCCCCGCCGAGCGGTGGGGGTCACGGCTGTAGGGGAACAGCGGATCCAGCTCCGTCCACCGCGCCGCCTCCTCGTCGGTGTACGTGTGCCCCTCGGCGGCGTTCACCCAGAGATAGACCTCGCCCGGCAGCGCCGCCCGCAGCCGCCGCGCCTCGTCGAGGTGCTCGTCGAACCCCACCACGCCCACGCTGTAGCGGATCCCCCTCGCGGACAGCTCCCGGCACTTGCCCAGGAACCGCTCGTACGGGGTCTGCCCCGGGTGGTAGGTGCACCAGAGCGCGATCCGCTCCGGATCGGCGTCGGCCAGCCAGTCGGTGCGGCCGCTCAGGTTCGTCTGGATCGCGACCCGGCCGATGTGCGGCAGCCGCGACAGCTCGGTCAGCGCCCGCCGGTACCAGGAGCGCACCAGCCCCTCGCCCCACGGCGTGAACAGCACGGACAGCCGGTCGCCGCTCTGCGCCGCGGCCCAGCCGGTGAAGCGCTCCAGCGCCTCCCGGTCCGCCGTGAGCTGCGCGCGGCTGTCCCGCCGCTTCGCGAACGGGCAGTAGGGGCAGTCGTAGTCGCAGGAGGCGAGCGGGCCCCGGTAGAGGATCGTCAGGTCCACGGCCCGGTCACTTCCGCTCGTACGCGGCCATCGCCGCCCGCACCCCGGGGGAGAACAGCGCGGGCCCCAGCGCGTCGGAGTGGGCGAGACCCGACGGGGACAGCCGCAGCAGCCCCGCCGGGGCCGACGCGTCCAGCCAGCCCCGGGCCGCGAACCCCGCCAGCTCGGCCGGGAAGTCCCCGTTCGGATCCGTGCCGAACCGGGCCCGGTACTCCGCCACCGGCAGCCCCGCCGCCTGGAGCAGCGACTGCAGCAGATGCCGCCGGCGCGCCTCGTCCGCGTCGACGTACCGGCCGACCTCGGCCCGGGAGAAGTCCTCGGTCCCGGTGAAACGGTCGATGATCGACCGGATCTCCCGCATGTCCACCGCGTAGTCGAAGGAGTAGTGCAGGGCCGACGTGTACGAACGCGCCCCGCAGCCCAGGCCGATCATGCCGTCGGTCTGGCAGGCGTAGTCCTCGGGGCCCTCCTGCTCGCGCGGGGCGTCGGTCCGCCGGAACATCCGCATCGACACCTGCTCGTAGCCGTGGGCCAGCAGATGGTCGCGTCCCACCGCGTACAACCGCAGCCGCTGCTCGTCCCAGGCGGCCTCCTCCGGGGACTCCGTCTCCGCCCGCGCCCGCTCACCGGCCGCCGCGCCGAGGCGGTGCAGGCCGGTGAGCGGGCGCACATACAGCGGATACAGATACAGCTCCTCCGGCCGCCAGGCCAGCGCCGCGTCCAGCGAGGCGAGCCAACTGCGCTCGGTCTGACCGTCGATGCCGTAGATCAGGTCGATGTTGAGCACCGGGATCCGGGCCTCGCGGATCCGGCCGAGCGCCGCTTCCACGTCGGCGCGGCGCTGCGGACGGACGGCCGCCCGGGCCTCCTCGTCCACGAAGCTCTGCACGCCGATGCTGATCCTGGTCGTGCCCCGGTCGGCCAGCACCGCCAGCCGGTCCGCCGTCGCCGTGGACGGCGAGGTCTCCACGGACAACGGCACCGACCGCAGGTCGGCGCCCATCCGCTTCTCCGCTGTGTCGCAGAGCCGCTCCAACTCCCCGGCGGTCAGGAACGTCGGCGTCCCACCGCCGAACGCCGCCGCCGCGAACCGCACCGGCTCCGCGTCGCCCAGCGCCTCCCGCACGGCTCCTGCCTGCCGCTCCAGCGCGTCCAGATAGCGCGTCGTCAGCTCCTCGGGCGCGCCGATCCGGGTGAAGAGGTTGCAGAAGCCGCAGCGGACCTCGCAGAACGGTATGTGGAGATAGAGGGAGAGCGCCTCCTTCGGCTCCGCCGCCCACAGCGAGCGCAGGGCCGGGCGGTCCTCCAGCGGCCGGTAGGCCGTCTTGTGCGGATAGGCGTAGACGTAACTCTCGTACGGCCGGACGGCGGCCAGCGCGGGAGGGCTGGTGGTGAGCGTCATCGGGCGGCCCCCGGTTCGAGCGGTACGGATGGGATCGGTGCGGGCGGTTCGAGGAAGAAATGGGCGTACGGGACGGTCCAGACGGCCGGGTGGCCGAGCCGGTGACCGGTGTAGCCGTCGTCGCCGTAGGCGGTGCCGTGGTCGGAGCAGACGACGGCGAAGCACCGGCGGCGGCTGCTCGCGGCGGCGAAGAGCCGGCCGATGTGCCGGTCCACGTACTCCAGGGCCGCCGCGTGCGTGGCCCGGGAGTCGCCTGCCGCGCGGGTCGCCCCGGGGAGATGGAACCAGTTCGGCTGATGCAGGGCGGACACGTTGACGAAGAGGAACAGCCGCTGCTCCTGGGGGAGGGCCGCGACGACCTCCTCCGCCCTGGCCACCTGCTCCTCGAACGAGGTGGGGGAGGCGACGCCGAAGCCGGGCTCCCAGTGGCTCTCCTGGAACATTCCGGGCAGCACCGAACCGAGCGCCCCCTGACGGTTGAAGAAGCCGACCCCGCCGACGCACACCGTGCGGTAGCCCTCGGCGGCCAGCCCCGACACCAGATCCGGGGTGTCGAACACGAACGTGCCGTCCGCCGTCGTCTCACTGCCCGCGAACCGCGCCGCGAACAGCCGGGGATGCGGCCCCGGAGAGGCGGGCGTCGGCAGGAACCCGGCGAACATCGCCTGGTGCGAGGCGTAGGTGAAGCTGCCCGGAGCGTGCCGCTCCTCCCAGCCGCCGGCGGGCAGATGCCGGGCGAGGTTGGGGATGCGCCCGGCCGCCGCCAGTTCGACGGCGACATCGTGGCGCAGGGTGTCCAGGGTGACCAGCAGCAGATCGTGGCTGCCCACGACCTCGCCCATGTCGGGCCTGCCGGGACTGTCGGGCGCGGTGGGCGCGGTGGGCCCGGGGGAGGCGGCGGGGTCAGGAAGCGGTGACGGCACGGTGGTTCCTTGCTCGGTCCAGTACGGCGGCGACCTGCGCCGCATAGGTGTCCAGCCCCTCGGCGCCGCTGCCCGGCAGACCGGTCAGTCCGGGCAGCAGATCGCCGAAGGCGTTGACCTCGCCGACGGCGAAGCGCCGCCAGCCGGCCGTGGGCAGGAGGTCGACGCCCACACAGGGCGTCCCGGGGAAGCAGGCCGCCGCCCGCTCGCACATCGCCAGCGCCTCGCGCCAGCAGCCGCCCGCCGCCGCCACGGCGCGCCGGACCTCGTCGAGGTCACCGCGCGCGCCGCCGAGATGCAGATTGGTCATGGGGCTCAGGCTCGTCCGCACCACGGCGTGCGTCGCCCGGCCGCCGACCACCACGATCCGCAGATCCGCGGCCCGCCCCCGCTGGGACGCCTTCGGCAGCCAGCGTTCGATGTGCAGCCCGTCCGGGGCCAGCGCGTCCACGACCGCGCCGACCTCCGCCTCCGAGGTGTAGCGCCTGATCCGCAGCGAGTTGAACAGCCGCCCCGACGCGTCCCGTTCCACCGAGGTGCTCGCCCGCACCCGCCCGGGGCCCGCCGTCTCCACCGCCAGCACCCCGGAGGCGGAGGAACCGTGCGCGAGCTTCACGAACGCCCGGGGCATCCGGTGCTCGCGCAGCGACTCCCGCACGTCCGACCAGCCGCGCACCGGGGCCGCCCCCGGTCCGGACGTCGGCGAAGGCGGCACGGGGACGCCCGCCCGGTCGAGGAGCCCGTGGCACAGCCGCTTGTCGAAGAGCACGGCGATGTCGGCGGGGGAGCCCAGCACCTCGGCGCCCGCCTTGGACGCCGCGCTCGCCACCGCCTCCACCGCCGCGGTGAAGTGCGCGTACCACCGGGCCGAACCCTCCACCCGGGTCGGGTCGTCGACCCCGCGCAACAGCCGCTCCACCGCGGCGTCCTCGCCGGGCGAATCGATCCGTACGCTCTCGCCGGCATGGAACGCCGCCTCGCCGCGCAGCACCTGGAGCCAGGACACGACCCGGACCGGCGGCAGGCCGGCGGCCCGTGCGGCCTCCTCGAAGAAGGCGACCCGGCGGTTGTCCGGATTGCCGACGACCACGAAGCGCGGCGCCGGGCCGGCCCCGGCGCTACTCGCTGACCGCGACATAGCGTTCCGGTTCGTCGTCCGGGTCCCCGTAGTCCTCCTCGGCCTCGCCGGCCTCGACGACGGCCGGGGCACACGCGGCCCTGATGCGGTCCAGCACCGGGTCGCTGAGGAAGTGGTGGCGCAGGTCGAGCGTGGACAGGTGGCTCAGGGGCTGACCGTTGACCAGGGCCTCGCCGCCCGTGTCGCTCAGGGTCCCCATCGACAACGCCAGGGACTCCAACTGGGCGACGACGGCGGCCGATCCCACCGCGGCGGCGATCTCGTCCTGGATCTCGCTGTTCTGCAGCCCCAGGTGGCGCAGCCGGGGGAACACGCCGCCCGACAGGACCGGCCGGAGGTCGTCGACCGTGGCGTCGCCCCCGTACCAGGAACTGCCGAACCACAGATCCAGCCGCTCCAGCGCGGGCAGTTCGCTAGCGGCGACCGCCCGCACCAGCTCGCCGGGCAGACCGCCGGACTCGAAACGCAGCGTCTTCAGCGCCGCGTGGCGCAGCGGACGCAGTCCGAGCCCCTCCTGACCGCAGCCGCGCACGCCGAACTCCTCCAGCGCCGGCAGCGCTTCGAGCACCGGGGTGACATCGCACATCTTCAGCCAGGACACCTCGCACTCCTCGCCCACCACATCGGCGAGGAAGAGCGCGCGCAGCGCCGGGAAGCGGTCGGCGTGGGCGACGATCAGCTCCATCACCGGGGCGAAGGGCGTGTAATCGTCCTCCCACCAGGGGCCGATGACGAGCGCCCGGACCCGGGTCGTGTCCACCGTCTCCAGGAACCGCTCCCAGAGAACGGCGAAGCCGGCCTCCTCGTCGTAGTCGTACACCAGCCGCCAGGCGACGGAGTCGGCGGCGGGCAGGGCGACGGACGACGGCTCCGGGGTGTGGACCGGCAGCCCGTGGAAGTGGTCGAGACGCTCAATGCCGAGATACGTCATGGCGCCTACTCCGATACGGCGGTGTAGCGGCCCTCGGCGCCCCGGTCGCCCCATGGCTCGCACTTCTCGGAGAGATCGACGCGCACGCCGTGCGGCTCCAGGGCGGAACGCACCCGCTCCTCCATCGCCCCGGTCAGGAAGTGGTGGTGCAGATCCAGGACTTCCAGGTGGGTCAGCGGCTGTCCTTCGAGCAGGGCGGCCGCCCCCTCGTCGCCCAGCGTCCCGTTCGACAGGTCGAGAACCCGCAGCTGGGCCACGACCGGAGCCGAGGCGATGGCGGCGGCGATCTCGTTCTGGATCTCGCTGTTGCGCAGGCCCAGCCGGCTCAGCCGGGGGAAACGGGTGCCGGACAGCAGCGGGGCGAGGTCGGCGACATCGGTGTTCCCCTCGTAGGCGGACACTCCGAGCCAGAGGTCCAGCCGCTCCAGCGCGGGCAGTTCGCTGTCCAGAATCCCGCGCACCACCTCGACCGGCAGCCCGCCCGCCTGGACGGTCAGCGACCGCAGCCGCTCGTGCTTCGTCGGCGGGAACACCAGATCCGTCCCGCCGCGCACTCCGAGCTCCGTCAGCGCAGGGAAGGCGGCGAGCAACGCCGTCACGTCCGACTGCTCGATCCAGGTGATCTCGGCCTCCTCCGCCTCCAGATCACCGACGAACACCGCCTCCAAGGAGGTCAGCCGGTCGGCGGCGGCGATCACCAGGTCGATCGGCACGGAGGACTTCTCCTCGTACGCCTCGCCCCACTGACCGATGATCAGGGCCCGGACCCGGGCCGGATCGACCGTGTCCAGGAAGAGGGCGAACTCCTCCGCCCAGGAGCGGTCCCCGTCGTCGTCGCCGCCGTACGGATCGGCGGAGACGCGCCAGGCCACGGCGTCCGGGGAGGGCCGGGAGCCCTCGTCGGTCGAGTGCCGGAAGTCGACGGCCGAAAGGCCGCCGAACTCGTGCAGATGCTGCGCACCGTACATGGCCCTGAACTCCTGATCCTGGGGACGGCTGATGTCCGCTAGGTGTATCAAGCCGCACTGACAACGCCGCGACCGGGACCCGTTCACGGCGGCCGCGAGGGTCCGTTGTCAGACCCTGCCCTTAGCGTTTTTCCCGTGGCCGGCACAGCGGGTGCCGCGACCGAGGGGAGACGTCTGTGTACCGGCAGGGAGATGTACTGATCATGGAGCTGGAGGAGTCGGCGGTGCCCGCCCCCTTCCTGGAGGCCCCGGGCGAACTGCGCGACGGGCGGGGGCGGCTGGTGCTCGCGCTGGGCGAGGTCACCGGACACGCGCACGCCGTGCAGGGCCCCGGCCGGCTGATCCGGGAAGCCGGACAGTTCGGCCCGATGCTGCTCCATCTCCCCGAGGGCGGGCGGGTGGTGCACGAGGAGCACGCGGTGATCCCGCTCCCCAAGGGCTGGTTCCGCGTCGTGCGCCAGCGGGAGTACGCACCGGGCGCCATCCGCATCGTGGCGGACTGACCGCTCCGCCATGCCGGAGCAAGCACAGCCAACCAGTACAGCAGGGGACGGGGACAACCGATGCAGAACGTGAATTCCTGGCGGAGCGTGGCGGCGGCGACCGGCCGGGCGGACCGGGTGGCGGCCGAGGCCGGGGTGCGGTGCGCCTACCGCACCGCCGGACTGGCCGAGCCGGACCGGATCATCTGGGCCCCATCGCCCCGGGCCGCCGTCGAGACGGTGGAGAAGCTGACCGACGCCGGACGGTCGGTGCGCGAGGAGGTCCGCACCCGTCCCTGGGCCGAGGAACGCCGCCGGATGTACGACGAGCTGGGCCCGGCGGGCTGGTCGGCGCTCTGGTCCGCCACCGGAGCGCAGCTGTGGGAGACCACTGCCGCCCTCGCCGAACGGATACGGACCGGTGTCGTCGCCGACCTGGCGCCGCGGCCCGAGGACGAGGGGGCCGTCCGGCTGGTGCTCCTGGACGCGGTCCTCGGCCAGCACGACGCCGCCTGGCTCGCGGCCTTCGACGGGCGCGGCGACCGGCTGACGGGCCTCGCGGAGGTGGCCCGCAACGCCGGCTGGTGGTGGCCCTACGAGAGGGCCGTGGTCATCACCGAGCGGCCCGACGTCCTCCACCGGGACGAGGCGGGCCGGCTCGACCACGGCGAGGGCCCGGCCCTGGCGTACGGGGACGGGTTCGCCCTCCACGCCTGGCGCGGCATGCCCGTTCCCGCCGCGTTCCTGGCCGAGCTGTCCGCCCTCACCCCCGAGCGGATCCGCGCCGAGGAGAACGCGGAGCTGCGCCGCGTGATGCTGGAGTACTACGGCTACGACCGGTATCTCACCGAGTCGGGCGCCGAGCCCGTCCACCGCGACGAGACGGGCATCCTCTGGCGCATCGCGCTCGACGGCGACGAGGACGTGGTGATGGTCGAGGTGGTCAACTCCACCCCCGAGCCGGACGGCACCTACCGCACCTACTGGCTTCGCGTGCCACCCGCGACCCGGACCGCGAAGGACGGGGTCGCCTGGACGTTCGGACTGGAGGGTGCGGTCTACGCCCCGGTGCGCCAGACCTGAGACCGGGCGGTCAGCCGCCGGCGGGGGAGCCGGTCAGGTCCGCGAGGTCGATGCCCAGCTCGCGGGCGAGCGCCTCGTCGGTCCACCGCAGCATCGTGGACCGGGACAGCGGACCCGAGTACGAGGTCGTCTGCACCGCCATCCCGTCCAGCAGGGCGGTCAGCCGCCAGGCCGCCGACCGGGGATCCTCGCACCGGAACTCTCCGGCGGCGGCGCCCTCCTCGATGACCTGGGCCAGCTCCGCCTTCCACCGCTGGTCGAGGTCGCCGGCGACCTCACGGAGGGCGGCGTCGCGCAGGGAGGCCGCCCAGCCCTCGATCCACAGCCGCCAGCCCTTGGCCTGCCCCGTCGGCGCGTACCACCGCACGGCGGCCCGCAGCCGTCGTACAGCGCTGGTGCGGCGGGCCAGCAGCTTGCGGAGGTGGGCGAGATCGCCCTCGGCCGCGTACGCGAACGCCGCCGCGACCAGCTTCTCCTTGGTCGAGAAGTGGTAGAGAACGAGCGCGTTGCTCACGCCCAGCACCGAGGCAACGTCGGCGATCCGGACGGCCGAGACCCCGCGGACCTCGATCTGCTCGACCGCCGCGCGCAGCAGCTCCTCACGCCGCTCCGCCACGTTCAACCGGACTCTTGCCACCGGGACACCCTAACCAATACGCCAGGTCAGCGATGGTGATACGGCGGCCGAGAAGGTGACGGGAAGGTGCCCGCACCGGAATCCTGTGGCCGCCTCGGACGTTGCATCCTGCATGACGCGCATCGAACCGGCACAGGAAGCACTGCTCCGTCTGCTCGGCGAGCACGACGGCGGTGTTCTGGTCACCCTCAAGCAGGATGGACGCCCCCAGCTGTCCAACGTCAATCACGCCTACTACCCCGACGAGCAGGTCATCCGCGTCTCGATCACCGAGGGCCGGGCCAAGACCCGGAACCTGCGGCGCGACCCCCGGGCTAGCTACCACGTCACCAGTGACGACCGCTGGGCGTGGACCGTCGCCGACGCGACCGCCGAGCTGACCCCGCCCGCCGCGGCGGCCGACGACGCCACGGTGGAGGCCCTGATCGGGCTCTACCGGGACGTCCGGGGCGAGCACCCCGACTGGGACGACTACCGGCGGGCCATGGTCCAGGACCGCAGGGTGCTGCTCACCCTGCACATCGACCACGTCTACGGGCAACCACGTGGCTGACACCCCCGACGGCCGGAGCGGCTGCCCCGTTCAGCATCCTCTGCTCGCCCTGTCGTACAGGCCGACCATAATGAGACGACACCGACTCCCTCAGGAGATGTTGTGACCGGCGCTGACTACTTGCTTCCGCTCCGCACCAAGTTGCGCTCGATGCGCACCGAGTCCTTCGGGGCCGATCCGGCCGGAGCGCGGATGGAGCGCATCCGCCGCTCGCCCCATTTCGTCGACGGAGCGTTCCAGAACCCGGTGGGAGCCCGGACCAGGCCCTCCGGGTCCACCGTCGAATTCGCCAAGATCTATTTCCAGAAGGAGCAGCGGGCCCGCAGGACGCCGAACGGCACCGTGCCCGTCCATCCCACGACCCTCGCCGATCTGGCCGCACCGCCCGTCACCGGGCTCCGACTGACCTGGATGGGCCACTCCAGCGTGCTGGCGGAGATCGACGGCCGACGGATCCTGTTCGACCCGGTCTGGGGCGAGCGCTGTTCCCCGTTCCCGTTCGCCGGGCCCAAGCGGCTGCACCCCACTCCGCTGTCGCTGGCCGCGCTCGGACCCGTCGACGTCGTCGTGATCTCCCACGACCACTACGACCACCTCGACCTGCCGACGATCCGCGCACTGGCCGGCACCGACACGGTCTTCGCCGTGCCGCTCGGTGTCGGAGCCCATCTGGAGCGCTGGGGCGTTCCCGCCGACCGGATGCGCGAGCTCGACTGGAACGAGACCGCGACGGTCGCCGGAATCAGCCTCACCGCCACCCCCGCACGCCACTTCTGCGGGCGCGGGCTGCGCAACGGGCAGCACACCCTCTGGGCGTCCTGGGTCGTCACGGGCCCGGAGCACCGGATCTACCACAGCGGGGACACCGGCTATTTCCCCGGCTTCCGGGACATCGGGGCCGAGCACGGGCCCTTCGACGCCACCATGATCCAGATCGGCGCGTACTCGGAGTACTGGCCGGACATCCACATGACCCCCGCCGAAGGCATGCGCGCCCACCTGGACCTCCAGGGCGGCCGCCCGCACGGCGTGCTGCTCCCGATCCACTGGGGCACGTTCAACCTGGCGCCGCACGCCTGGGCGGAGCCGGGCGAGTGGACGAAGGACGCCGGCGAGGAGGCCGACCAGCCGGTGGCGTTTCCCCGCCCGGGCGAACCGTTCGAGCCTGCCGGGGTGCTCCCCGTGGAGTCCTGGTGGCGAGCGCTGTCGCCCGTGCTCGCCCGCCCGTGGCGCCTCGCCGGGGAGCAGACCGGAACCGCGCCCGACCCCGGCCCCGGCCCCGCACCGGCGGCGCGGGGCGATCTCGACCTCGCCGGGGAGCGCTGACCACGCGCGCGGCGGAGCACTCCTCCCGTACCGCTCACACCTGAGGGCCGCCGCCGGGTCGTCCGGCGGCGGCCCCTGGAGCCTGGCGTGGCCGTCAGGCGAGCCGGGACGCCGTGTAGACCTCGATGGCGTCCCGCTGATACGCGGCCAGCCCCGGGGCGATGGCCTCGTACGCGGCGCGCCACTGCGCGTTGTCCACACAGGAGCGCCCGATCGCCCGGTATTCGTCGGCGGACACGGCGTGCAGTGCCGTGAGCGCCCGGTACTGCGCTTCGATCTCGGCCTGCACGGGCCCGGCGTCGGCCGGGGCGCCCGCGGCCATGTGCTCGGCCAGCCGGATCATCAGCGCCGTGCGCTCGCGCTGTCCGGCCTCGGTCTCGGCCGGGGTCATGGCGGCCGCCCGTCGGCCGGCCTCCTCGGCGAGCTCGGGAAAGTCGCGCAGATTCCCCTCGTACTGAGAGGGCTGGATGCCCTCGAACAGGTTCTCCGGTCGGTTGATCGCGGCCATGGGCCTACCGTCCTTTCTGGACTGTTCCAGCTCGGCGATCGTGCGGGAGACGGTCGCGGCCAGGGCGTCCAGCCGGTCCCGCTCGGCGAGCAGCCGCAGATGGTGTCCGCGCAGGGCCTCCAACGTGTCGACCTGGTCGGCGAGGACCCTGCCGATCTCCGGCAGCCCTACGTCCAACGCCCTCAGCACGAGGATCTGCTGCAGCAGCAGAAGCTGGTGCTCCTCGTAGTAGCGGTGGCCGTTGGAGCCGATCCGGGCCGGCGGCAGCAGACCGATCTCGTCGTAGTGCCGCAGTGTCCGGGCGGTCACCCCCGACATCCGGGCGACCTCGGAGATCGGCCAGTCCATCGCCACGTCCTCACTCCCTCACAAGCGCCTCACCGGGCCGGCTTCTCCGGCCCTGGTCATGACCGTAGAAGCTGCCGCAGGGGCAACTTCAAGCCCCGATCCGCACCCGTCGGCGGACCGGGCCACCGGGCGGCACGGCCGGGCTCAGCACCGGCCCTCCTCGACGGTCATGGAGAGGCTGACCTCGATGCTCGTCAGGCCCGGTGACCGCCATGGCCCTTGCTCCTGCCCGGGAGCCCAAGTGTCGGCTGTTCCGGGCCGTTTGGGGCGGTTTCGGGGCGGCCGGGGACGGGCCTGCGCGGTCTCTTCGCGGAAGTGGCGCAACGATCTCCGCCCGGTGCGCGTCTCATCAAGCGTGATGGATCTTCCTGAGTCTCCGGCCACCGCTGACAGCTACGACGACGACGACGCGAGCGTCCGCCCCGGCCCGTTCTGGCGCCATGCGGTGTGGGCCGCGGCCGTCACCGCCGCCGGAGTGGCGCTGGGATGGGTGGGCGCCTTGTTCCGCATCGGGCCGGAGGAGTTCGGTCTGCCGCCCGCCGCTCCGGGAGCGCTCTGGCCCTATCTGCTCGCCTGGACCGTGATCGGCCTGACGCTGGCCGCCGTCCTGCGGTTCGTGGCCGCCAGGGTGCCGGTCTACGAACCGGAGACGGCCGTCATCGGCGTCGTCATGATCGGCACGCGGCTCTCCCTCGGCTGGCGGCCGGAGCCTCTGGAAGTCGCCGGTCTCGCTGCGGCGGGGCTGCTGCTGGTGGCCGTCTGGTGCGCGGTCGCACTGCGCGGGGCGGCCGTCGTACGGCGCGCCGAGGAGGTTCCCCGATCCCCGGGCACCGCTTAGGACACGCCGACGGCGGGGACGGGAGACACGCCCGGCGCGCGGGCACACTGGGGCAGCCCCCGAAATCCCCGTACGAAGGAGAGTCCCGTGGCACTCACCCGTGAAGAGCGCGAGCAGTTCCTCGCCGAACCCCATGTCGCCGCGCTGGCGGTCGCTTCGGGGGACGGCGACCGGGCCCCGCTCAGCGTGCCCATCTGGTACGAGTACGAAGCAGGCGGCGATGTCCGCATCCTCACCGGCCGGACCTCGCGCAAGGCTGAACTGATCGCTGCCGCAGGCCGGTTCACGCTGCTGGTCGACCGGCTGGAGCCGACCATCCGGTACGTCTCCGTCGAGGGACGCGTCATCGACACCCGCCCCGCGACGCGCGCGGACCTGGAGGAGGTGTCGGCGCGCTACCTCCCGGCCGAGAAGGTCGCCGGCTACGTGGACTTCGCCTGGGAGAACCACGGTGAGCAAGTGGTGATCACCCTGCGCCCCGAGCGCTGGGTCAGCTCGGACCTCGGCCAGGTCTGAGCCCCGGCCGTGCGGCCCGCACACGGAGGCCCCCCGGACCGGCGGGGGCCTTCCACGTGTGGCGACGCCGACACGGGGGAGGGGTGCCCCATGCACTCCTGGACCCTTGACGACATGCCCGACCTCGGCGGGACCACCGCCGTGGTCACCGGCGCCAACAGCGGCATCGGCGCGGTGACCGCCCTCGTGCTGGCCCGCTCCGGCGCCCGTACCCTTCTCGCGTGCCGCGACCCTGAGCGCGGCCGGCGTGCCGTGGAAGCCGTCCGCCGGGCCGCCCCCGGCTCGGACGTGCGGCTCGTCCGCCTCGACCTGGCCGATCTGAGCAGCGTGGCCGAGGCCGCCGAGGTCATCGCCAAGGAGGTCGACGGGCGGCTCGACCTGCTGGTCAACAACGCCGGGGTGATGGCCCTGCCGCCACTCCGTACGGCGGACGGTTTCGAGATGCAGTTCGGCACCAACCACCTGGGGCATTTCGCTCTGACGCTCCGCCTGCTCCCGGTCCTCGGGGTCAAGGGCCCGGCGCGCGTGGTGACCCTCTCCTCGCTCGGCCACCGCATCGGCCGCATCGATCTCGACGACCTCAACGCCGAGCGCTCGTACGGCAAATGGCGGGCCTACGGCCAGTCCAAGCTCGCCAATCTCCTGTTCACGAACGAGCTGGACCGGCGAGCCCGCGCCGCCGGCCGGGACCTGGTCGCCCTGGCGGCCCATCCCGGCCTCTCCGCCACGGAGTTGGGGCAGGCCGGGCCGCGCCTGGCCGGGCGGAACTGGGCCGCGAAGCTGGAGCGGACCTCCCGCCTGTACACCCAGCCGGCCTCGGCGGGCGCCCTGCCCGTCCTGTACGCGGCGACGCTGCCCGACGCCCCGGGCGGCTCCTACTACGGCCCCGCCCGGCTCGGCGAGACCCGGGGAGCCCCCGCGCCCGCCAGGAAGTCGCACCGCGCCCAGGACGCCTCCACGGCACGGGCGTTGTGGGACGAGTCGGCCCGGCTGACCGGGCTGGACGCCGACGCCGTGTGACGCGTGAGGGAGCGCCGAAGACATGTCGTGCGGCCCGGGGGCGCGTTGGCGAGGCGGACGCCCGGCTCTGGGCGCAGGGAAGTCGGGAGAGACGCCGGTGCCCGGCAGGAGGACCTGCCGGGCACCGGGCGACGTACCGGACGAGCGCCGGGGTCAGACCGCCGGGGCCGGGTAGGTCGGGTACTCCACCCCGGAGACGTGCTGGACGACCCGGATGACCTGGCACGAGTAGCCGAACTCGTTGTCGTACCAGAGGTAGAGGATCGCGTTGTCGCCGTCGACCTTGGTGGCCCCCGCGTCGACGATCGAGGCGTGGCGCGAGCCGATGAAGTCGCTGGAGACCGCGTCGGGCGCGCTGATGAAGTCGATCTGGCGCTTGAGCGGCGAGGCCAGCGACACGTTGCGGAGGTAGTCGAGGACCTCCTCGCGGGTGGTCTCGCGCTCCAGCCGCAGGCTGAGGATCGCGATCGAGACGTCCGGCACCGGGACGCGGATCGAGCTGCCCGTGATCGGGGCGTCCAGGTCGGGCAGCGCCTTCGCCACGGCCGAGGCGGCCCCGGTCTCGGTGATGACCATGTTGAGCGCCGCCGAACGGCCACGGCGGTCGGAGCTGTGGTAGTTGTCCAGCAGGTTCTGGTCGTTGGTGTACGAGTGGACGGTCTCCACGTGCCCGCGCAGTACGCCGTACTCGTCGGCCATCGCCTTCAGCGGCGGGACGATCGCGTTGGTCGTGCAGGACGCGCAGGACAGGATCCGCTCGTCCGGCTTGACCGTGTCGTGGTTGACGCCGTGCACGATGTTGGGGACGTCGCCCTTGCCCGGCGCGGTGAGCACGACCTTGGCGATCCCCGCCTGGAGGTGCTTGGACAGGCCCTCGCGGTCGCGCCACCGGCCGGTGTTGTCGATCAGGATGGCGTCCTTGATGCCGTACGCCGTGTAGTCGACCGTCGTCGGGTCGTCGGAGTAGATCATCTGGATCTCGTTGCCGTTGGCGATGATCTTGCTGTTCGCCTCGTCGACGGTGATCGTGCCCTGGAACTGGCCGTGGATCGAGTCGCGCCGCAGCAGCGAAGCGCGTTTGACGATGTCCTGGCCGGAGCCCTTGCGGACGACGATGGCCCGCAGGCGCAGGCCGTTGCCCGAACCGGCCTTCTCGATGAGCAGGCGGGCGATGAGCCGTCCGATGCGGCCGAAACCGTAGAGCACGACATCGCGCGACTCGCGCCGCTCGATCTTGTTGTCGCCGGTCGCCCCGGCGACGGACTCGGCGGTGAACTCCTCGACCGAGAGTCCGCGCCCGTCGGCCCGGTACGTCGCGGCCAGCATGCCTATGTCGATCTGGGAGGGGCCGAGATCGAGCGTCGTCAGAGCCTTCAGGAAGGGCATCGTCTCGGTGACCGAGAGCTCCTCGCCCGCGATCTGCCGGGCGAAGCGGTGCGTCTTGAGGATGCTGACCACCGACTTGTTCACCAGGGAGCGGCTGTGCAGCAGGACATTCACGTCCTGCTCGCGGTGCAGCTTCCCGATGATCGGGATCATCGACTCCGCGATCTCCTCGCGGTGCATCCAGTTGGTGAACGAGTCGTCATTGACAGTCACAAGTTTATCTTTCGAGCTAGGCGGCGCTCATATGGTAACCGGCCGCGTCGTCGCCCCTTCGGGCGGTGCCCTACCTGCGGGTAAACCCTGAATCGGAGCCCCGTGCGGGGTCTTGACGGGCTCGCGGTGTCCAGCATGTGGGCGGCCGGCGCCGGCGCGGGCCGATTCTGGGCCAAGGCGGCGCAATCGGGCGCGCGTGCGAGAGGTCATACCAGAGTGGGACGGATGGCGGGCAAGTTCGACAACTGCCCGTCGCGCATACGTCATTGACGACTACCGTGTGTGCCCGGTGATCAACGGTGGGCTCATGACGTTCGGGCCTGCCCGACCGATGACCCGCGCCTGACCGACCACCGTAGGGGCCACCACATGGACGCCGGCACGACCGCCGATCCCCGGTGCCCCCTGTACCGAGGACGCTGATGTCTCAACTTCGCGCACCCGACGCGCGACCGGACCGCCGTGAGGGCGGGCGGCACGGCCGCCCCGGCACGCGCGGCCACTCGGCCCCGAGCAGGCCACGCGCCACAGGGCCTTCCCCCGACGCCCGCATCCGCCCCCAGCTGCTGCGGACCGCGCTTCTCCCGGCCGTCGCCGCGGTGCTCAGCGGCGCCGCGGCCGTCATCTTCACCGTCCGCGCCGGAGACGCCGGTTCCTCGCCCAGCCTCTGGGCCGCGCTCGGTGGATCGGCCGCCCTGGCCGTCGCCGCCGTCGCCGCCGCCTACCTCGGCGCCAACCGCGTGGCGGGCCAGGTGCTCGACCGGGCCCTCGCGCTCCGCCGCGCCAGCGCCCAGGGACAGGCCGAGCTGCAGCGGGTGGTGGAACAGCTCCGCAACGGGGAAACCGTCGCCGCGCGGCGACCGGCGCAACCCCCCACGCCCGGGGCCGACGCCTTCGACCTGCTCGGACAGGAGATGGCGCGGGGCCAGGACGCCGCCGTCGCCGCCGTCGTCCAGGCGTCCCAGCTCTTCAGCAGCGCCGGCAACGAACAGAAGGTCGAGGTCTTCGTCAACCTCGCGCGACGGCTGCAATCCCTCGTCCACCGCGAGATCCAGATCCTCGACGAGCTGGAGCACGAGGTCGAGGACCCCGACCTCCTCAAGGGCCTCTTCCACGTCGACCACCTCGCCACCCGGATCCGCCGCCACGCGGAGAACCTCGCCGTCCTCGGCGGGGCCGTCTCCCGGCGGCAGTGGAGCAACCCGGTCACCATGACCGAGGTGCTCCGCTCGGCCATCGCCGAGGTCGAGCAGTACCCCCGGGTCAAGCTGGTCCCGCCGATGGACGGCACCCTGCGCGGCCACGCCGTCGCCGATGTGATCCACCTGCTGGCCGAGCTGGTCGAGAACGCCACGGTGTTCTCCGCCCCGCACACCCAGGTGCTGCTGCGCGTCCAGCACGTCACCGCCGGGCTCGCCCTGGAGGTGGAGGACCGCGGTCTCGGGATGCCGGACCACGAGCAGAAGCGGATGAACGCCCTGCTCTCCGACCCCGACCAGGTCAACGTCGCCCATCTGCTCCAGGACGGCCGGATCGGCCTGTTCGTCGTCTCGGCCCTGGCCCGCCGCCACGGCATCGCCGTCCGCCTCCAGAGCAACATCTACGGCGGTACGCAGGCGGTGCTGGTCCTCCCGCAGTCGCTGCTCGGGGCCGATCCCGACGCCCCGCCGTCGCCCGACGCCGTGCCCGTGCCGCCCCCCGGCGCTGTGCACCGGCCGCCCGTCGAGGCCGGCGCCTCCGCCGCTCCGCCGCGGAGCGGCACGCCCCGGCCCGCGGCCCCGGCCCGGACGTCCGTAGCCCAGGTGCCCGCGGCCCCGGCTCCCACGGTTGTGCCGCACCAGGCGCCCGGCCACGGGCCGAACGGCCGCCCGCAACCGCCAGCGGGCGAGGCGCCGCCCCTCCCGCTGCGCGCCGAGCGCATCGACCGCCCGACTCCGCCCGCCTCCCCGCCCGAGCGCGACGGCCGGCCCGCGTCGGCGATCGTCCACGAGCGCGACCACTCGGCTCCGCCGCCCGCCCGGCCCGAACTGCCCAAGCGGACGAACCAGGAAAGCCTCGTCCCGCAGCTCCGCGAAGCACCCGCCCCGCGCGTCGAGGACGAGCACGCCCTGCACGATCCGGGCCTCATGGCGGCCTTCCGGCGCGGCGTCGACCTCGCCGAGGCCCAGAACGCCCAGGAGGAGAGCCCCGACGGCGGCTACGGGAGCCCCGGCCGCACGCGGACCGGGGGGCAGACCGCACTCGACGCCCCCCTGGAATCCCTCTCGCCGCTTCCCGTACGCGGAGCCACGGCTCCGCCCGACCGCCCCGTCCCGGGCCGGGCATCGCTGCCGGACCACGCGCTGCCCGCGGCCGGCCTGCCCGTACCGGACAGCTACCCGCCCGACGCGTACCCGCACGACACCGCCACGTATCAGCGCGGCACCTACGCCGAGGGCGCCCACGACCGCGAAGCGGGCGAGCCCGGAGCGTTCACGGCCGAGCCCTTCGTGCCGGGCCAGGCCGGCCCGGAACCCCGCAAAGACACCACCTTCAAGGAGTAGACACCATGACGAGCGATATGCCGTCCGGTCAGGTCTCGGACCTGGACTGGCTGCTGAGCGGACTGGTCCAGCGCGTGCCCTACACGCGCAGCGCGGTTCTGCTCTCCGCCGACGGGCTGGTGAAATCCGTGCACGGCATGGACCCCGACAGCGCCGACCACATGGCGGCCCTGGCCGCCGGCCTCTACTCGCTGGGCCGCAGCGCCGGGGCCCGCTTCGGGGACAACGGGGACGTCCGGCAGGTGGTCGTCGAACTGGACTCCACGCTCCTGTTCGTCTCCACCGCCGGATCCGGCACGTGTCTCGCGGTCCTCGCCGGGCGCGAGGCGGACGCCGCGGTGCTCGGCTACGAGATGGCGATGCTGGTCAAGAGTGTCCGCCCCTATCTGACGACCCCGCTGCGGCAGCCGGCCGGGGCGCCGTTCACCCCGGGGATCTGAGGGTGCCGGCCCCGCAGGACGGGCCCCTGCTCGACGACGCGGCCGGCCGGCTGATCCGCCCGTACACGATCAGCAACGGCCGCACCCGGCCGTCCACCGCGTTCGACCTGCTGTCCCTGATCATGGCCACGGGCATCGACCCGGACGTTCCGCTCGGCCCGGAACACACCATCGCCCTCGGCATGTGCGAGGGGCCGATGTCCGTCGCCGAGATCGCCGCACACCTCCGGCTGCCCGCGGTCGTCGCCAAGGTCATCCTCTCCGACCTGGTCGCCTGCGGCGCGGTCACCGCGCACGCTCCCGCTTTCCACGACATGCCCACCGACCGATCCCTGCTGGAGGCAGTGCTCGATGGTTTACGACGACAGCTCTGACCGCACCGGAACCCCCGAGTTCTTCCCCGTAGCCCTCAAGGTTCTGGTCGCCGGAGGATTCGGCGTCGGCAAGACGACGTTCGTGGGAGCGGTCAGCGAGATCGCCCCGCTGTCCACCGAGGAGTTGCTGACCCAGAGCAGTGTGGGCACCGACAGCCTGGAGGGCGTCGAGTCCAAGACGGCCACCACCGTCGCCATGGACTTCGGCCGCATCACCCTCTCCGAGCAGCACGTGCTCTACCTGTTCGGCACACCGGGCCAGGAGCGCTTCTGGTTCATGTGGGACGAGCTCTCCCACGGCGCGCTCGGAGCGGTGGTGCTGGCCGACACCCGGCGCCTCGCGGAGTGCTTCGGCGCGGTGGACTTCTTCGAACGACGCGGCATCGGATTCATCGTCGCCGTCAACGAGTTCGACGGCGCCTACCGCTACGAGCCGGACGAGGTCCGCTCCGCGCTCGACCTCGGGCCCGAGGTGCCCGTCGTCCTGTGCGACGCCCGGATCGCCAGCTCCGGCACGGGCGCCCTCGTCACGCTCGTACAGCACCTCATCAACGCCACCTCGGCCCCCGCCCCACTCCAGACCTTCGGAGCCCACCCGTGACATCCTTCGCCACCGGCCGGATGCTTCTCACGCCCACCGACCGGCACGGCCCCGCCCGCGCACGGCGGTTGCGGAAACTGGACCTCGGCGAACGCCCCGACTCCTCCTACGACAACTTCGACGCCTTCGCCGACAAGGTGGCCGAAGTCACCGCGACGCCCTTCTCGATGGTCAACTTCATCGACGAGAACCGGCAGTTCTTCGCCGGGCTGCACACCCCGGCGGGCAACCGCCGAGGCCAGGAACTCGGTTCGGCCGCCGCGGGCAGCAACCGAAGCAGCCGCTACATGGCCCGCGACCACGGCTACTGCCCGCACGTCCTCGTCCGGCGCAAGGCCCTCGTTCTGGACGACGTCTGCGACTACCCGCGCTTCGCGGGCAATCCGGTGGTGGACGACATAGGCATCCGCTCCTACCTCGGGGCGCCGCTGATCGACCGCACCGGCATCGCCCTGGGCACCGTCTGCGCCGTCGACACCGTGCCGCGCCCCTGGGGGCGGGCCGGTCTCGACACCATCAAGTCGCTCGCCCATGAACTCGTCCGCCAGATCGACGACCGGGAGGGCCACCACACCGCCTGACACCGCCGCCCTCGGCACCCCCCGCTCTCGTCGGCGGTGCGGTGTGATGCGGTGCGGTGTCATGCTCAACTCCCGGGCGGCGCACCGGTACTGCCCCGCAGGACCACGTTCCCCTCGATCCGCAGGACCCGGGAGCGCCCCGTCCCCGACGGCGTCCGCAGGGCGAGGGCGATCACCTGCTCGCCCATCTCCGTGAGCGGCAGTGCCACCGTGGTCAGCGGCGGCGACACCTCCCGTACGACGGGGATGTCGTCGAACCCCGCGAGCGACATGTCCGCGGGGACGCGCACCCCTGCCTCCCGCAGAGCGGCCAGCGCGCCGACCGCCATCACGTCGGTCACCGCGAACACACAGGTCGGCCGCGCGCCCCCGGCGGCCAGCAGCTCCCGTGCCGCCGCGTGCCCGCCCTCCCGGGTGAACGCGCCCCGCACCACTCGCTCCAGGGTGATGCCCGCGCCGGCGAGCCCCTCGCGGAACCCCGCCAACCGGTCGGCCACCGTGGTCAGTTCTGGCGGCCCGCTGAGCACCGCGAAGTCCCGGTGCCCCAGTGCCACCAGCGAGGCCGCGAGTGCCGCCGCCCCGGCCCGGTTCTCCGGCTGCACGGTGTCCACCCGCATACTCCGGTGCCGGCTGACCACCGCGACCCGGCCGCCCGCCCGGACGTACGGCTCCAGCTCCGCGTCCATCGCCCGCTCCCACGCCCGGTCCTGGAAGCCCGAGCCGATCAGCAGGATGGCCCGCGCCCGCTGGGCCCGCAGCATCGAGACGTACGCGATCTCCCGCGCCGGTTCGCGGAAGGTGGAGGCCAGCATCACCAGCAGATCCTGCTCGGCCGCCGCGCGCATCACCCCGCCGGCGATGCCGGCGAAGTAGGGGTCGCCGACGTCGTGGCAGATCAGCCCCACCGTACGGTTGCCCTCGGGGCTCGCGAGGGCCTGGGCATGGGCGTTGGGGATGTAGCCGAGGAGATCGGCCGCCGCGCGGACCCGGCCGCGCAGGTCGTCGCGGACCCGGGTGGTGCCGTTCAGCGCGCGGGACGCGGTGGCGAGCGAGACGCCCGCCTCGCGCGCCACCGCGTCGAGCGTCACGTGGGCGGCGGGGGCCCGTCGTCGCGTATCGGGGTGGACCGGTGTTTCCCGTTCACTCAACTCGACCCCCAGGGGTGCGGTGGTGGCAGGGCCCCGAAACTTCGGGACGACCTATTGACCGTGCGCGGGAGCAGTCATTAGCGTGGCGGCACCTTACCAGAAAGCGCTTTCTGAAAGCGCCTTCACGGTTCGGGTCCGCAGCATCGCAGCATTGCACAGCTCTCCACAACTGCCCCCGAAGTCCAGGGAGTTCACCGTGAGCCAGAGCGCGCTTACCAAGCGCCCCGCCGATGTGGCGGGGGTCGCCCGCAGGGCCGGTCCCACGGCGGGGGAGCGGCTCGCCCGAGCGGTCGAGCAGAGCTGGCGGCCCCTCGCCCTGCTGCTGGCCGCCCTGGTGGTCTGGTGGGCGATCGCGGCCGCCGAGCTGATCGAGGCCTATCTCGTACCGTCGCCCGGTGCGACGCTCGACGTCCTGACCTCGAAGACCGGGTACCTCTGGCAGCACACCTGGGTGACGACGTACGAGACGCTCCTCGGCTTCGTCATCGCGGTCGCCGTCGGCGTGCTCGCGGCCGTCGTGATGGTGTACTCCTCCACGGTGGAGCGCACGCTCTACCCGATCCTGCTCTTCGCCCAGGTCGTGCCGAAGATCGCCATCGCCCCGCTGTTCGTGGTGTGGCTCGGATTCGGTATCGCCCCCAAGATCCTGATCGCCGTGCTCATCGCCTTCTTCCCGGTGGTGATCTCCATGGTCACCGGGCTCAAGGCCGTCGACCCGGAGATGCTCCAACTGTCCGCCACCATGGGGGCGAAGCCCTGGCAGACCTTCGTGAAGATCCGCTTCCCGGCCTCCCTGCCGCACCTGTTCTCCGGACTCAAGGTGGCCGTCACCCTCGCGGTGACCGGTGCGGTCGTCGGCGAGTTCGTCGGAGCCAACGAAGGCCTCGGCTACGTCATCCTCCAGGCCAACGGCAACCTCGACACCCCGATGCTCTTCGCGGGGCTGCTGGTCATGTCGCTGATCGGCGTCGTGCTGTTCGTCGTCGTCGAGATCGCCGAGAAGCTGCTCCTGCCGTGGCACGCCAGCCGCCGGGAGTCCTCGGCCACCACCACGTACTGAGCACCCAAGGTGCCCCACGTACCTCCCCGTTGCGAGAAGGGCCAGCCCATGCATGCGCGCAGACTCCTGATCGGTGTCGTACCCCTCGTCCTGGTGGCCACCGCCTGCGGCGGCGAGGACGCGTCGACCAGTACCAGCGACTCCGGCAAGAAGCTGGACAAGGTCACGCTGACGCTCAACTGGTATCCGTACGGCGAACACGCGCCGTTCTACTACGGCAAGCAGCAGAAGATCTTCGAGAAGCACGGCATCGACCTGGACATCCGGGCGGGCCAGGGCTCCCAGAAGACGGTCCAGGCGACGGCCGCCGGGCAGAGCGACTTCGGCTGGGCCGACACCCCGGCCCTGCTCGCGGGTGTCGACCAGGGCGTGAAGGTGAAGAGCCTCGGTGTCTTCCTCCAGACCACCCCGGCCTCCGTGCAGTCCTTCGACGCGAAGGGGATCGGGGCCCCCGACGACCTCAAGGGGCGGACGATCGCCGGGACGGCCGGGGACGCGCTGTCGAAGACCTTCCCGATCTTCCTCAAGAAGAACGGCATCGGGGAATCCGACGTCACCGTCCAGAACACCGACCCGGCGGGCAAGATCGCCGCGGTGATCTCCGGGAAGACGGACGGGCTCCTCGGCTACGCCAGCGACCAGGGCCCGACCATGCAGGACAAGGCCAAGAAGCCGGTCTCCTACCTCCGGTTCTCCGAGCACGGCCTGAACTTCTACTCCAACGGGCTGCTCGCCGGTCAGAGGATCCTCAGCTCGAAGCCGGAGGTGGCGGAGCGGATGGTGAAGGCGGTCAGCGAGGCCTGGGCGGCCGCCGCGAAGGCGCCCGAGCCGGCCGTGGCGGCGATGGAGGGCGCCTCCGAGCAACTGCCGCCGAAAGCCGTGCTGTCCGAGCAGTTCGCGACGACGCTGACCCTGCTGCACACGGCGGCGACCGAGGGCAAGGCGCCCGGCGTCAACACCGAGGAGGACTGGCAGCAGACCATCGACGTCTTCGCGGAGGCCGGCATGGTCACGAAGCCGAAGGCCGTCGGTGAGTACTGGGACGCGAAGACGGCGCTGAAGGGATGACGATGCCGAAGCAGCAGACGACCCCGCGCGCCTCCGCCGCCTTCGGGGCGGGTCCGGCGGCGGGGGTCCGGCTCGCGGACGTGGCGGTCCGGTTCCGCAGCAAGAAGCGCGATGTCACCGCGCTCAGCGATGTCTCGCTGGACGTGGCGCCGGGGGAGTTCGTCGCGATCGTCGGGCCGTCCGGGTGCGGCAAGTCGACGCTCCTCAAGCTGGTGGCCGGTCTGCTCACCGCCTCCTCGGGGGAGGTCCTGCTCGGGGGCGAGCGTGTCACCGGGCCCCGCCACGACATCGGGTACGTCTTCCAGCGCGCGGCCCTGCTGGAGTGGCGCTCGGCGCTGCGCAACATCCTGCTCCAGGCCGAGATCCGCCGCATGGAGCCGGCGCAGGCGCGCGGCCGGGCCGACGAGCTGATCCGGATGACCGGACTGACCGGATTCGAGGACGCCTACCCCCACGAGCTGTCCGGCGGAATGCAGCAACGCGTCGCGCTCTGCAGGGCGTTGCTGCACGAACCGCCGGTCCTGCTGATGGACGAGCCGTTCGGCGCGCTGGACGCCCTCACCCGCGAGCAGATGAACACCGAACTGAACCGCATCTGGCGCACCACCGGCACCACGGTCCTGCTGGTCACCCACTCCATCTCGGAGGCGGTCTACCTGGCCGACCGGGTCGTGGTGATGAGCCCGCGCCCCGGCACCGTCACGGAGATCATCGAGGTGGGCCTGCCCGCCGAGCGCGACTACAGCGAGACGCTGGGCCGCCCGGAGTTCCGGGCGGCAGCGGCCCACATCCGGGATCTGCTGGGGGCGGTGTCCGCGCACGACTGAGGTCGTCCTCGCGAGGTTGTGTTTGGTGCCGGGCAGGGTCTCCTGCCCGGCACCGGCGCGTTTACGGGGGCGGTGAGTGCCGCGCGGCGGGGCTAAGGCCGCACGGCCGAGGCGGCGATGCCGACCGCGCGCAGTCTCCGTGCCAGCAGCTCGATCTCGGGCCCGGTGCCGTGATGGCCACCACCGAGTATCAGCTCCAGCAACGCCCGGGCCTCGGGGAGCGTCCGGCTGTCGTCGGCCGCAGATAAGGCTGTTCATTCTCGTTAAGGTCTCTAACGGGAGCACTTGCGATTAGCTCTCGCGAAAGTTATGGTCTCTAACAGAAGTGAGCGCCTGCAAACGGGCTGTTTCTCTCGCCGCCTCCGCCCCGAAGGGACCTGCCATGGCCACCACCCGCCCCCTCCACACCGTCCTCGGCTCCGGACCCGCCGGTACCGCCCTCGCTCGCGAGCTGGTCCGCCGGGGCCACCCCGTCCGGCTGGTCGACCGGTCGGGGAGCGGTCCCGTGCTCGACGGCGTCGAGCGGTACGCCGCCGATGTCGCCACCTCCGAGGGCGCCCGCGCCGCCGTGGCCGGGGCCGGCGTCGTCCACCAATGCGTCAACGTCGGCTATCACCTCCAGGTGGAGGTCATGCCGAAGATCCAGGAGGCGGTCCTCGGCGCCGCCGAGGCGGAGGGGGCGAGGCTGGTCGTGCTCGACACGGTGTACCCGTACGGGGAGACGCACGGCGCGGTGATGACCGAGGAGACCCCGTGGAACGCCACCACCCGGAAGGGCCGGATGCGCGCCGAACTGGACGCCCGCTACCTCGCCGCCCACCGTGAGGGCCGGCTCCCCGTCGTGCTCGGGCGTTCCGCCGACTTCGTCGGGCCCGGGGTCCTCAACTCCACGCTCGGCGGGGCTGTTTTCCCCGCCGCGCTCACCGGGCAGCCCGTACCCGCGCTCGGCGACATCGATCTGCCGCACAGCTACACGTACATCGAGGACGTGGCCGCCGGCCTCGCCACCCTCGGCGAACACCCGGACGGCGACGGCCGGGTCTGGCACCTGCCCACCGCGCCGGCCCGCTCCACCCGCGAGATCCTCGCGCTCGTCGAGCAGCGCACCGGCCGGTCCATCGACCTCACCGTCGTCGCCGAGCCCCGCCCCTTCGGCCCCTTCGACGAGACCTTCATGGCGGAGTACGCCGAGATGTTCTACCAGCACACCGAACCGCAGATCCTGGACTCCTCCGCCATCGAGAAGGCCTACGGCCTCACCCCCACCCCGCTGGAGAAGGCAGTGGACGCCACCCTCGCCTGGTACGAGGAGTTCCTCGCCGCGCACCACTGAGACGCGGTCCGGCCCCGGGCGCCGTACCGCACACCCGGGGCCGGACCGGAACCCACGGACCACCGCTCAGTAGCGCAGCCTGGACAGATACCGGTAGCTGGCCCGCGCCGAGGCGAACGGGTCGGCCGGGGCGTCGTGCTCCACCAGCCACTGCTTCACCCCGCCCTGCCGCGCGGTGTCGAACATCGCCGGGAAGTCCAGGATCCCCGACCCGACGCCCGCGAAGTCCCCGTTCGGGGCCATGTCCTTCACATGGAGCGCCGGGAAGCGGCCACGGTGCCGGACGAACAGCTCGCCCGGGTCGGAGGAGCCGCCGTCGGCCGCCCAGTACAGATCCAGCTCGAAGCCGACCAGCTCCGGATCGGTCTCGTTCAGCAGGATGTCGTACAGGCTGACGCCGTCCACCACCTCATGGTCGCTGCCGTGATTGTGGTACAGCAGCTTCAGCCCGGACTCCCGGGCGGCCAGCCCCGCCCGGTTGAACTGCCGTGCCACCTCCCGGTATCCGTCCGGCGAGTGCAGCGAACCCGGCAGGCTCGGCACCACGATCCACTGACCGCCGAGGGTATGGACGTCCTCCAGTGCCTGCGGCAGCCCGGTGCCCGTCACGATGTCGTAGCCGACGTGCTCCAGCACCGCCTTGAGCCGGACCCGGTCGAGCATCTGCCGGATGGCGGCGGGGGAGTTGCCGTGCCGTCCGCTCACGCCGACCGTCGCGTACCCGATCTCCGCGAGCTGCTCCAGCGTCCCCGCGAAGTCCGCCGCGAGCGGCGTCCGCATGGTGTACAGGTGCATGCCGATCCCCGACGGCGGGATGCGCCGGCAGCCCCGCCGACCGGACGCGGCGGCCGGGGCCGCGCCCAGTCCGACGGCTGCCACCGCCCCCAACGCCGTACCGAGAAAGGCTCTTCGGGCTCCGTTCACGTGCTGCGTTCCCACGAGACTCCTCACTTCACGTCGATTCACGTTGCCCCGACTCACTTCACGTCGATGCGGACGGCGCCGGTGGTCGTGTCGCCCTTGTCGTCGGTGACCGTCAGATGCGCGGTGTAGGCGCCCTTGCGGTCATAGGTGTGCGTCGCCGTCGGCCCCTCGGCCCCGGCAGGCTTCACGTTGTCGCCGAAGTCCCAGTGGTACGAGGCGATCGTGCGGCCCTCGGCGGGCTCGACCGTGCTGCTCAGCGACACGGCGAGAGGCGCGGTGCCGGACGTCGGCTCGGCCTTCACCGCCACCGTGGTACCGCCCTCCTTCTCCACGCCCGGGCCGTTGAAGTGCAGCCAGTCGACCGAGAGAAGGTCGGCCTTGCCGGGGCTCCAGTCCGGGTTGGTGAAGACCGCGTACAGCGTGGTCGAGCCGCCCGGATCCTTCAGCTCCGTCGTCGGGGAGATCAACTTCTCGTAGCCGCCGGTGTTCGGGATGTCCACCGAGCCCAGCAGCTCGCCGGTGGGGGAGCCGGCCCGGAACTCCACCGTGCCGCCGAGCCCGCCGGAGGAAGCGCCTACCGTCACCGAGTCGACGTTCTTCAGGTTCACCGGGTCGAAGGCGACCCAGTCACCGTCCTCGATCTCGATCAGCCGCTTCCCGCCGGACGCGTCGGCCCGACTCCCGATGTCCACGCCGCCGTTGGCGCCACCGGTCGTCGTGCGGTGCTCTGCCTCACGGAAGGAGGTGCGCAGGGTCAGTGAGGTGGAGCCGGTCAGCGCCGGAGCGTCCGGGGCGCCCTTGTCCTCGTACTGGGCGGTGATCCCGTAGTAGAGGTTCTGTCCCGGACCGTGGCTGTCCCCGGCGTCCGTGACGATCTCCCCCGTGCAGCCGGTGTAGTTGTCCAGCGGATGCAGGTGGGTGTCATGGCCGAGCTGCGACTGCACCACGACCCGCGAGCAGTCGATCGGACCGCTCGCGTCGTCCTCCGCGTCCGTCACCTTCACCGTGAAGGGGATGGTGTCCCCGAAGCCGAACATCCCTCCGTCCGGCGGCTGCTGGATCGTCACCTCAGGCCGGGTGTTGCCCACCGTGATGTCCTGCACCGCGAGCGCCGTCAGCTCGTCGGGACCGGTCACGGTGAGCCGCGCGGTGTGCAGCCCCTTGTCTGTGTACGTGTGCGTGGGGTTGGCCTCGGTCGAGTCCGTGGTGCCGTCGCCGTCGAAGTCCCAGGCGAGGCCGATCGGTTGGTCGTCGGGCAGGCCGGACCCCTCGCTGGAGAACTCCACGGTCAGCGGGTCCGGTCCGCTGTCCCGGTCGACGGAGATCTTGGCGTCGGGCAGCCGGCCGTCGCCGACGTAGTCGATCCGGTAGATGCCCGCGCCCTCGTTGCTCCCGCCGCGCCCGGTACCGCTGCCGAGTCCGAAGTCGATGACGTACATCGCTCCGTCAGGACCGAAGTCCGCGTCGAAGGGCTGGTTCCACTCCATGTCCTCGAAAATGCCGTTGATCGACTGGAGGTCCCCCGCCTTCACCGGGTCGAACCGGGGATCGGTGAACGTCTGGTCCTCGCTCTGGAAGGAGAACGTCTTGAACCAGCGCCGGGTCAACTCGTAGTTGAACGCCTTCCCTTCGAAGTACTCCGGGAATTTGGTCCGGTAGGTGTTGTCCGGGTCGTAGTCGTAGACCGGACCGCCCATCGGACCGCCGCCCCCGGTTCCCACCTCCGGGAACTCGGCCGATGCGGAGTAGGCGTACCAGGCCGTCGCGGGCTGGGCCGGCGGCAGCTCCCGCAGGCCGGTGTTGTTCGGAGAGTCGTTCACCAGCGCCCCGCAGTCGAACGTGGGGCCGGACTTCTTCGTGGCGAAGTCGTAGTCGTTGAAGGGGGTGTTGTCGCCGATGCAGTACGGCCAGCCGAAGTTGCCCGCCTCGGTGATACGGGTGTACTCGACCGTGCCCTCCGGCCCCCGGTCCGCCTTCGCCTCACGGGCGTCGGGGCCGTAGTCGGCGACCATCAGGGCTCCGCTGAGCGGATCGGTGGTGATCCGGAACGGGTTGCGCATCCCCATCGCGTAGATCTCGGACCGGGTCTTCTCCGTGCCCGGGGCGAAGAGGTTCCCCTCGGGGACGGAGTACGTCCCGTCGTCCTCGGGAGTGATCCGCAGGACCTTGCCCCGCAGGTCGTTGGTGTTGCCCGCGGTCATCTGCGCGTCCCAGGCCCGGCGACCCTCGCCCTCGTCGATCGGCGTGAAGCCGTCCGAGGCGAACGGGTCGGTGTTGTCGCCGGTCGCCGCGTACAGGTTGCCGTCCTTGTCGAAGGCGAGCGAACCGGCCATGTGCGAGTTGGCCCGGCCCTCGCCGCGCAGCGTCGGCACGGTCAACAGGCGTTTCTCGGACGCCGGGTCGACGGTGTTGCCGTCCGCGGTGAACCGGGACAGGTTCAGCCGCTTCTCGACCTTGTCGGAGTAGAGCAGATACAGCCAGTTGTTCTCCGCGAACCCGGGGTCGAGGGTGAGCCCCAGCAGTCCGTCCGACTGGCTGGTCATCTCCGGCGTGTACGCGAAGTCCAGCGCGGTGGAGACCTTCATCGTCTCCTGGTCGATCACCTTCAGCTTCCCGGTCCGCTGAGCGAAGAACACCCGGCGGTCGGGGGCGACGGCCAGCTCGAACGGGTCGGCCAGATCGCTCGTGGCGAGCGGGGTCCGCTGGAACGAACCGGTGCGCGTCGCCGTGCAGTCGCCCTCCGCCGCGCCGGCCGCCCACTGGATGCCGCCGAGCAGATGCTGGACGAACGCCTCCTCCTCGAAGGACGCCTTGTCGTGCCCGCCCGCCGTGAACCAGGAGCGGCCACCGTCGTAGTTCTGGCACCAGGAGAACGGGTGGTCCACGCCCTCGTCGAGCCCGTCGATCCCGTCGCGCACCTTGATCTGGGCGAGGGTGTGCACCTTGGACGTGGGGTTGGTGCGCCAGTTGTACCACTCCTCCTGGCGCTCCCAGAGGTCGGGAAGGTGCTGCGTCGAGGGGTGCGCGTGGTCGAGGACCTTGATCCGGCCGGTCTGCGGGGTGGGGTGCTTGTCGAAGATCGCGCCGACGAGGCCCTCGTACCACTCCCAGTCGCGCTCGCTGGCGGACGCGGAGTGCAGCCCGACCCACCCGCCGCCCGCCCGGATGTACCGCTGGAGGGCGGCCCGCTCCTCGGCGTTCAGCAAGTCACCCGTCTCCGGGGTGGAGTTGGTGTTGTTGAAGACGACCGCCTGGAAGCGGCCGAGGTCCGTGTCGTTGAAGACCGAGGAGTCGGCGGTGGCCTCCACCTCGAAGTCGTGCTCGGCTCCGAGCTTCTTCACCGCCTCGATCCCGGCCGGGATCGAGGGGTGATCGGAATGGGTGACCTCGGAGTAGACGAGCACCCGGTACGAGGGGGCCGCCTGCGCGCCGGCCGGTGAGGCCACCAGCAGGGCGAGGACCAGCGCCAGGAGCGAGGTGACGGCGATGAGGGGGGACGGGCCGCCGGGGGATCGGCCGACGCGGCCGGCCCGGCGTAACGAACGGCGTCTCATGGGGCGCTCCCTGTGCGGTAGAAGCCGACTGTGGGGTGTATAGAAAGCGCTTTCTGAAGTACGCCGTTCAGAGTAGGTTCAGCCTTCCGACGGGGTCAATGGGTCTGCAGCGCCCACCGTGGCGGCGGGACGTGGGACGCGGGGCGCGGGGACGATCACGGGTGGATGTCGGTGCCGGGCGTTACGGTCGAATCCCGGCAATGGCTCGCGCCGGGCCCCAAGAACCAGCCGTACCCGTCGGACCTGCCGCACCAGCTGAACGCGTCGGACCTGCCGCACCAGCTGAACCCGTCTCACCAGCCGAAGCTGTCGCACCTGTCGATCGGAGACCCGGATGACCGCCGATGCCACGATCACCGCCGCCGACGTCCGGTCGGTCGCGCTGTCCCTGCCCGACACCACCGAGAAGCTCGCCTGGGGGCAGCCCACTTTCCGGGTGGCGGGCAAGATCTTCGCCTCGCTCGGCGACGACGAGACGGCGATGGGCGTGAAGTGCCCGCAGGAGGACCGTGCCGAGCTGATCGCCGCCGAACCGGCGAAGTTCTTCATCCGCGAGGGGCACGACGACCACTACGCGTGGATGCGCGTCCGGCTGGCGGCGCTTGAGGGCACGGACGAGCTGGCCGCCATCCTCGCAGACTCCTGGCGGCAGGTCGCCCCACGCCGGCTGGCGGCGGCTCACCCGGAGCTGGGCGAGGCGGGGGAGAGTGACGGCTGAGGGCGGCGGCCGCCGTCACAGCCCCCCGGGGCGCTCGCCGGTCAGGGGCGCAGGAACCCGGTGATCCGCTCCCGCAGCCCCTTCGGGTCCAGGCCGTGAGCCGTGAGGTGCTCCTCCATCTGACCGTACCGGCGCAGCTCGGCGCGGCCCACGCCCAGCCCGAGCACCCGGTGCGGCAGGTCGATGAGCGCTTCGCCCGCCGCCGCGGCGGAGGTACCGGCCAGATACGGTTCCACGATCACCACGTCCGCGGAAGCGGTCGCACCGGCGGCCCGGCGCACCCCTGCCGCGTCGAAGGGCCGCACGGTCGTCGCGTACAGCACGGTCACGTCCAGCCCCTCGGTGGCGGCGAGGACGTTGTCGAGCATCGGGCCGACCGCGACCACGGTCCCGCGCCGCCCCTCGCGCACCGCGGTGAACCCGGCCGCACCGCTCACCTGCCGCGCCTCCCGGTTCGCCTGGAGCGAGAGACGTACGTACACCCGGTCGTCGCCGGTGGCCGCCTCCCGCAGCAGAGCCTCGGCCTCGTCCGGATGGCCCGGCACGTGGACCGTGCAGCCGTCCAGTGTGTCCAGGAGGGCGACGTCACCGGGCGCCATGTGCGTGAAGCCCCCGGCCGGCCAGTCGTACGAGCCACCGGCGCTCACCAGGATCCCGCCGACCCCCTGATGCCCGAAGTCCAGCTTCACCTGCTCGAACGGGCGCTCGACCAGGAAGCTGGCGAAGGTGTGCACGATCGGCCGCATGCCCGTCAGCGCCATGCCCGCGCCGGCCCCGACCAGCAGCTGTTCCCGGATGCCGACGTTGATCACCCGGTCCGGATGGGTGCGCCGGGCCGGAGCGAAGCCGTCGGCGCTGATGTCGGCGAGGACGACGGCCAGCCGGGGCTCCTCGTCCAGGAGCTGTGAGGCGGTGCTGATGAATCGGTCACGCATGGTGTCCATGAGGGGTTCCTCCCGAGTGCGGTTCGCTGGGGTCAGTTCTTCGGTTCGACGCGGGCGACGACGGCCAGCGGCCTGCCCGGGTGGGGCGTGGTGAACGCCGCGTACAGGGCCTCGTGGTCGCGCCCGTCCACGGTCACGGCGTCCCATCCGGCGGACGCGAAGCGGGAGGCGATCCCGCCGGGCCAGCCGTGGGTGGCGGACGCGTTGTCGATCACCAGCGTGTGGAGCTGTTCGAGTCCGGCCGGGCCCGCGTGGGCGATGGCTTCGTGATTGCTGCCCTCGTCCAGCTCGGCGTCGCCGATCAGGACCCATACCCGGGGGTCGCCGAGGCCCTGGGCGCGCAGCCCCAGCACCGTCCCGACCGCGAGCGGCAGCCCGTGCCCCAGGGACCCGCTGCCGATCTCCGCCCCCGGCACCAGCAGGCGGTCCGGGTGGTGGCCGAGCGGCGAGTCGTACGCTCCGAAGCCGGGCAGCAGATCCTCGCCGAAGAAGCCGTGCGCGGCGAGGACGGCGTAGTAGGCCATCGGCCCGTGCCCCTTGGACAACAGGAATCGGTCCCGCCCGGGGTCGTCGACGGTGGCCGGTGTGACCCGGAGCACCCTGCTGTAGAGCACCCACAGGGCGTCCAGTGTGGAATGCGCGGCGGGGGCGTGCTTCTCGTCTCCGGTCATCAGGCCGATCAGGCGGGCCAGGTCCTGGCGGTCGTGGGTCGGGGCGTCCCGGCGGTCGAGGGCAGGTGCGGCGGTCGTGTTCGTCATGATCCGAGCGTTCAACATCAACCATGGTTGAGGTCAAGCGCGGAATGGTGTTGGTGACCACCTGCTGGAGTGCGGTATTGTTCTCATGCGCGTTCGGGCCGGGGGAAACCCCAGGTCAGGCGGGCAGCGGGACGTGGCGCAGCTTGGTAGCGCACTTGACTGGGGGTCAAGGGGTCGCAGGTTCAAATCCTGTCGTCCCGACTGGAAGCAGTCGTCGATCGAGGGCCGGTTTCGGAG
>NZ_JBHXPF010000041.1:0-67631 GCF_042718715.1 Streptomyces sp. NPDC058576
CTCTACTGGCACACTCCGGCGGGGGTGGCGCACCCCGTGTTTCGGGACGTGCCCGGGCCGCGGTTTCCCCCCCGGGGGCTGCCGGCCGGCGCCCACGCCGACCTGCGGCTCAGTGCTTGATGACGGTCGCCGCCGTGTGCTCCTTGATCTGCTCCGGTGTCAGATAGGCGTCCGTGTACTCGAAGTCCCGCAGCGTCGCCGGCTTGCGGGACTGGAACCCGGTCCGGACGAAGTCGTCGCCGGCGACCGCGTTCAGCATCCAGTTCGTCATGACCCGGGTCTTCGCCACGTTCGTCCGCAGCGCCGACCAGTGGTAGCCCCGGGCCACCGCCTGCGCGGGCAGCCCGCGCAGCTCGATGCCCAGCGGCTTGGACACGGCGTCCTTGCCGCCGAGGTCCACGACGAGCCCCAGATCCTTGTGCACGTAGTCCTTGAGCGGCTCGTGGCGTACCGAGGCGATCAGGTTGTCCGCCAGCACCCGGCCCTGGCGCATCGCGTGCTGCGCCGTGGGCGGGCAGACCGCCCCGTCCCCCTTCGCCAGGTCGGGCACCGCGGCCGCGTCGCCGAGCGAGAACACCCCGTCCGCGCCCGGCAGTCTCAGCTGCGGAGTCACGGCGAGCCGGCCGCGTACCGTCTCCGCGCCGAGGGTGGCGATCAGCGGACTCGCGGCCACCCCGGCGGTCCAGATCAGGGTCCGGCAGGGCAGCACCCGGCCGTCGGTGAACGTGACCTCCTCCGGTCCCGCCTTGGCGATCGAGACCCCGAGCGACACCTCGATGTTCCGCTTGCGGAGCACCTCCAGCGCGGCCTGGCCGAGCTTGTCGCCGAGCTCCGGCATCAGCTTGGGCGCGATGTCGATCAGATGCCACTTGATGAGGCGCGGGTCCAGCCGGGGATAGTGCTTCACCGCGTTGGTGGTCAGGCGCCGGAGGCAGGCGGCCGTCTCCGTCCCCGCGTAACCGCCGCCGACCACCACGAACTGGAGCCGGGAGGCCCGCTCGGCCTCGTCGTGACTGGCGTCCGCCAGGTCCAGCTGGGCGATGACGTGGTCGCGCACGTACGCGGCCTCGGCCAGCGTCTTCATCCCCCGGGCGTTGTCGAGCAGCCCGGGAATGTCGAAGGTCCGGGTGACGCTGCCCGCCGCCAGCACGATGTAGTCGTACGGCTCGTTCACGATCTCGTCCGTGATCTTGCGGATCACGCAGACCTTGGCCTGCGTGTCCACGCCGATCGCCCCGCCCGGCACGATCCGGGTCCGGTGGCGGCGGCTGCGGCGCAGTGACACCGCGACGGACTGGGGGGTGAGCACCCCGGAGGCCACCTGGGGGAGCAGCGGCAGATAGAGCTGGTAGGAGAACGGTGTGACGAGCGTGATCTGTGCCTCGCCCGGAGCGAGCCTGCGCTCCAGACGGCGTACGCACTCGACGCCTGCGAAGCCGGCGCCGACGACGAGAATCCTGGGTGGTGCCACGGTCTGCGTCCCTTCTCGGGCTTGCGTGGTTCTGCGCTCGCCTGCCCCGTTTACCGGGTGATTCACCCCTCATCCTCACCGGATGCCCCGGCATCCGCCTCCTGACGGGGGTGAAACGGGGCCCGATCGGAGGGGAGGGGCGAGGCCCTCGGTCACCCGGTCGAGGGCCGCCGCCCGCCGGACCGGGTCCTCCCAGCGGGTCACGGCATCCGGGAAACGCCTCCGGTCCACGGCCGGGGCCGCGTCGGGCCTGGGCTTCTCGCCTCTGCACACCGGATCATGGGACCACCGGCCCCGGCGCGGGCGCACCGCGATGTCGTGGAACACCTGTTCCCGTCCCGCCCGGATCGGCTGTCCCGTTCCCTCCACCTCTTGGAACACAGGGAGTTCGGACCCTGCCCCCGTGCGAGGATGCTGCGGTGACCACATCGCCCCCCTCGCCCGTGGCCGACGACTCTCCCGTGGGCGACGACCCGCCCCGCGACGACCCCAGGGGGCTGGGGTCCCGTGCCGCGGCGGTCCTCGTGTTCGGGTCGTCGGCCGCCGTCCTCGTGGTCGAGATCGTCGCCCTGCGGCTGCTCGCCCCCTACCTCGGCCTCACCCTGGAAACCAGCACGATGGTGATCGGCATCGCGCTGACCGCCATCGCGCTGGGCTCCTGGCTGGGCGGGCGCATCGCGGACCAGGTCGACCCGCACCGGCTCATCGCCCCGGCGCTCGGGGTGTCGGGCGTGGTCGTCGCGCTCACCCCGCTCCTGCTCCGTACCACCGCGCAGTGGTCGCCGGCGCTGCTCCTGCTGGTCGCCTCGGCGACGCTCCTGGTGCCCGGCGCGCTGCTGTCCGCGGTGACCCCGTTCGTGACGAAGCTACGGCTGACCAGCCTCGCCGAGACCGGGACGGTCGTCGGGCGGCTCTCGGGCGTCGGTACCTTCGGAGCCATCGTCGGCACCGTCCTCACCGGATTCGTCCTGGTCTCCCGGCTGCCCGTCAGCTCCATCCTGATCGGCCTCGGAACGCTGCTGGTCCTCGGGGCCGCCGTCGTCGGATGGCGGGCCCGTCGCCGGCGGCGCGCCACGGCCGTGGCGCTCGCCACCGTCGTCGCGGGCACCCTGGCCACCGGGGTCGCCCCCGGCGGCTGCGACGCGGAGACCCGCTACCACTGCGCGCAGGTCGTCGCGGACCCGGACCGGGACAGCGGCCGCACGCTCGTCCTGGACGGACTGCGCCACTCCTACGTCGACGTGGAGGACCCGGCGTACCTGAGGTTCGCGTACGTACGCGCCTTCGCCTCCGTGGTCGACACCGCCTTCCCCGAGGGCGATCCGCTGACCGCCCACCACATCGGGGGCGGCGGCCTCACCTTCCCCCGCTACCTCGCGGCCGCCCGCCCCGGGACCCGCAGTCTCGTCTCCGAGATCGACCCCGGAGTCGTCCGCATCGACCGCGACCGGCTCGGCCTGGGCACGGGGGCCGCGACCGGCATCGACGTACGGGTGGAGGACGGCCGGCTGGGTCTGCGGCGGCTGGACGCGGGCGGCCACGACCTGGTCGTCGGCGACGCCTTCGGGGGCGTCAGCGCGCCGTGGCACCTCACGACGTCACAGGCGCTGAAGGACGTGCGCCGGGCGCTCGACGCGGACGGCCTGTACGTCGCCAACCTCATCGACCACGGCGAACTGGCTTTCGTCCGCGCCGAGGTCGCCACCCTCGCCGCGACCTTCCCCCATGTCGCGCTGCTCGGGAAGCCCGCGGACATCGGCCTGGACCCCACGGCGTCCCCCGTCGGCGGCAACATGGTGGTCGTCGCCTCCGGACGGCCGGTCGACGCCCCCGCGATCCAGGAGGCCCTGGACGCCCGGGACGTCGGCTGGAAGATCACAGGCGGCGACGACCTCGCCACCTGGACCGGCAACGCCCGGGTGCTCACCGACGACCACGCCCCCGTCGACCAGCTCCTCCAGCCCCACCCCACCCGAACGGCCCGGTGAACCCGGGCCGTTCGTCGAGTGCCTCACCCGTGCCAGGACCGCCACAGCGACGCGTACGCGCCGTCCGCCGCCACCAGCTCGTCGTGGCTGCCCAGTTCGCTGATCCGGCCGTCCTCCACGACCGCGATCACATCCGCGTCGTGCGCGGTGTGCAGCCGGTGCGCGATCGCCACCACCGTACGGCCCTCCAGCACCCGGGCCAGTGAACGCTCCAGATGGCGGGCGGCCCGCGGGTCCAGCAGCGACGTCGCCTCGTCCAGCACCAGCGTGTGCGGATCGGCCAGCACGAGACGGGCCAGCGCGATCTGCTGCGCCTGCGCGGGGGTCAGCGCGAACCCGCCCGAGCCGACCTCGGTGTCCAGCCCCTTCTCCAGGGCCTTCGCCCAGCCGTCGGCGTCGACCGCGGCGAGCGAGGCCCACAGCTCCGCGTCCTCCGCCCCTTCGCGGGCGAGGCGGAGGTTGTCCCGGAGCGAACCGACGAAGACGTGGTGTTCCTGGTTGACCAGGGCGACATGCTCGCGGACCCGCTCCGCCGTCATCCGCGACAACTCCGCCCCGCCGAGCGTCACCTCGCCGGTGCGGGGCGCGTAGATCCCCGCCAGCAGCCGCCCCAGCGTCGACTTGCCCGCGCCGGACGGGCCGACCAGGGCGAGCCGGGTGCCCGGAGCCACGTCGAGCGACACCTTGTGCAGGACGTCGACGCCCTCCCGGTACCCGAAGCGGACGTCGTCCGCCCGCACGTCCCGGCCGTCCGGACCCACCCCGGCATCGCCCGCGTCCGGCTCGATCTCCCGGACGCCGACCAGCCGGGCCAGCGACACCTGGGCCACCTGGAGCTCGTCGTACCAGCGCAGGATCAGACCGATCGGGTCGACCATCATCTGGGCCAGCAGCGCCCCTGTGGTCAGCTGGCCGACCGTGATCCACCCCTCCAGCACGAACCAGCCGCCCAGCAGCAGGACCGCGCCGAGGATCGTCACGTACGTCGCGTTGATGACGGGGAACAGCACCGAGCGCAGGAACAGCGTGTACCGCTCCCACGCGGTCCACTCGGTGATCCGCCGGTCCGACAGCGCGACCCGGCGGTCGCCGAGGCGGTGCGCCTCCACGGTCCGCCCGGCGTCCACGGTCTCCGCGAGCATCGCGGCGACGGCGGCGTAACCGGCGGCCTCCGAGCGGTACGCGGAGGGGGCCCGCCGGAAGTACCAGCGGCAGCCCACGATCAGCACCGGCAGCGCGATCAGCACGGCCAGCGCCAGCGGGGGAGCGGTCACCGTCAGCGCGCCGATCAGCAGACCGGCCCAGACGACGCCGATCGCCAACTGCGGCACAGCCTCGCGCATCGCGTTCGCCAGCCGGTCGATGTCCGTGGTGATCCGGGAGAGCAGATCGCCCGTCCCGGCCCGCTCCAGAACCCCGGGCGGCAGCCCGACGGACCGGACGAGGAAGTCCTCGCGCAGATCCGCGAGCATCTCCTCGCCCAGCATCGCGCCGCGCAGCCGCATGGAGCGGGTGAAGACGGTCTGGATGACCAGCGCCACCGCGAAGATCGCAGCCGTACGCTCCAGATGCAGGTCGGTGACGCCGTCGGACAGGTCCTCGACCAGCCCGCCCAGCAGATACGGTCCGGTGATCGAGGCGATCACCGCCACCGCGTTGACCGTGATCAGGACGGTGAACGCCCTGCGGTGCCGGCGCAGCAGACTCCGTACGTATCCCCGCACGGTCGTCGGCGTGCCCACGGGCAGCGTCGTCGCCGACTCCGGGGCCGCGGGGTCGTACGCCGGGGGTGCGACGCCGATCATGCCCTCTCCTCGATTTCCTGGATGTTCTTCATGGCGGGGACCGCTTCGATGCCGGCCGTGGTGTCCGGTGCGGACGCCGCCGCCTCGTCGTCGGTCTCCCGGGTGACGACCGCCCGGTAGCGCGGTTCGGTGCGCAGCAGTTCGCGGTGGCCCCCCACGGCGACGACGGCGCCCTCGTGGACGAGGACCACCCGGTCGGCGGCGTCGAGCAGCAGCGGCGACGAGGCGAACGCCACCGTCGTACGCCCCCGGCGCAGCTCGGCGATCCCGGCGGCGACCCGTGCCTCGGTGTGCGAGTCGACCGCGGAGGTCGGCTCGTCGAGCACCAGCGCCTCCGGGTCGGTGACCAGCGACCGGGCCAGCGCGAGGCGCTGGCGCTGGCCGCCGGACAGGGACCGGCCGCGCTCGGTGATCCGGGTCCGCATCGGGTCCCCGTCGTTGTCGGGGGACGCCTGCGCCAGGGCGCTCAGCACATCACCGCACTGGGCCGCCGCCAAGGCCGCGTCCGCTGTGACCAGGCCCGAGGACGGTACGTCGAGCAGCTCCCGGAGCGTGCCGGACAGCAGCACCGGGTCCTTGTCCTGGACCAGCACCGCGGCCCGTGCGGCGTCCAGCGGGATCTCGTCCAGCGCGACCCCGCCGAGCAGCACCGACGGTTTCGCCGCCGACGCCTCGCCGTCCTCTTCCCCGTTCTCCTCGCCGGTCTCCGCGTGCCCGCCGAGCCGCTCGGCCAGCCGGCCGGCCTCGTCCGGGTCGCCGCAGACGACGGCCGTGAACGTCCCCCGCGGGGCCATCAGCCCGGTCACCGGGTCGTACAGATCACCGGTCGGCGTCACGCCCTGCACCGTGGCCGCCCGCGAGCTGCGGCGCAACGACAGCACGCGGACCGCACGCTGGGCGGACGGCCGCGAGAAGGAGTACGCCATCGCGATCTCCTCGAAGTGACGGAGCGGGAACAGCATCAGGGTGGCCGCGCTGTAGACCGTGACGAGCTGGCCGACGTCGATGCGGCCGTCCCGGGCGAGCGTCGCCCCGTACCAGACCAGGGAGATCAGCAGGATCCCCGGCAGCAGCACCTGCACCGCCGAGATCAGCGCCCACATCCTGGCGCTGCGCACGGCCGCGCGGCGGACCTCCTGGGAGGCACGGCGGTAGCGGCCGAGGAACAGCTCCTCGCCGCCGATGCCGCGCAGCACCCGCAGCCCGGCGACGGTGTCCGAGGCCAGCTCGGTGGCCTTGCCCGCCTTCTCGCGCTGTTCGTCGGCGCGGCGGGTGGCCCGCGGCAGCAACGGCAGCACGGCCAGGGCGAGCACCGGCATGGCGAGCGCCACCATCAGACCGAGGGACGGGAGGTAGATCGCCAGACCGACGCAGATCACCACGAGGGCGGTGGCCGCGGCGGCGAAGCGGGAGAGCGCCTCGACGAACCAGCCGATCTTCTCCACGTCGCCGGTCGAGACGGCGACGACCTCACCGGCCGCGACCCGCCGCGTCAGCGCCGATCCCAGCTCGGCGGTCTTGCGGGCGAGCAGCTGCTGCACCCGAGCGGCGGCGGTGATCCAGTTGGTCACGGCGGTCCGGTGGAGCATGGTGTCGCCGACGGCGATCAGCACGCCGAGGGCCACGATGAGGCCACCCGCCAGGGCGAGCCGACCCCCGGAGCGGTCGATGACGGCCTGGACGGCGAGCCCCACGGTGACCGGCAGTCCCGCGATGCCGAGCTGGTGCAGCAGTCCCCAGGAGAGGGACTTCAGCTGCCCACCGAGCTGGTTGCGCCCGATCCAGTAGAGGAATCGGGGGCCTGAACGGACATCGGGGTCGCCGGGATCCGAATACGGAAGGTCGCGAATCTGCATGACGTCCCAGGGCTTGTGAAACGGAGATCCGGGTGGATCTCGAAGAACGGGGTGACGTGCAAGGTTCCCTGTTCGTCCCGTTCCGGGGCAACCGGTTTTACGGCGTGCCACCGCCCTGCGGGGCCCCGGGCCCGCTCGGCCCGGGACCCCGGGAACGTCACTCCGCGGGCTTCTCGGAGTCCATGCCGGACCGGGCCTTCTTCCACTCGCCCCGGGTGAAGTCCGGGATCGGCAGCGGCGCGCCCTTGGCCTTGATGGAGAGGTGGCTCAGCGGCACGGGGGCCGTCCAGGTCGCCGCGTCGTACACGTCGAAGTCGGGGACCAGTCCGAGCCGCATGCACTGCATCAGCCGGAAGACCATCATGTAGTCCATGCCGCCGTGCCCGCCCGGCGGATTCGCGTGCTCCTTCCAGAGCCAGTGGTCCCACTCGGCGTACTTCTTGAAGTCGTCCCACTCGTGGTTCGTGTTGGTGGGCTCCAGGTAGACGCGCTCCGGGTAGTCCTCGAACACGCCCCGGGTACCGCCGAGGCTGTTGATACGGGAGTAGGGGTGCGGGGACGACACGTCGTGCTCCAGCCGGATCACCCGCCCCTTGGCCGTCTGCACGAGGCTGATCGTCCGGTCGGCCCCGATGTACGACTCCTTCCAGCTCGGGTCGCCGGGCGGCATGTGCTCCTTGCGGTAGGCGGCAAGCCCCAGCGCCGGGGTGCCGATGCTCGTGATGCTCACGGCACGGTCGCCCCGGTTGACGTCCATGTAGTTGGCGACCGGACCGAACCCGTGGTTGGGGTAGAGGTCACCGCGCAGCCGGGTGTGCCACAGCCGCCGCCACGGACCCTCGTAGTAGTCGGGGTCGAACATCAGCTCGCGCAGGTCGTGGTTGTAGGCCCCCGCCCCGTGCAGCAGATCGCCGAAGAGACCGGCGTGCGCCATGCGCAGCACCCGCATCTCGTTCTTGCCGTAACAGCAGTTCTCCAGCTGCATGCAGTGCCGCCGGGTGCGCTCGGAGAGGTCGACGAGCTGCCAGAGCTCCTCCAGCCGCATCGCGATCGGACACTCCACGCCGACGTGCTTGCCGTTCAGCATCGCCGCCTTCGCCATCGGGAAGTGCAACTCCCACGGCGTCACCACGTAGACGAAGTCGATGTCCCCGCGCTTGCAGAGGTTCTCGTAGTCGTGCTCGTCCTTGGCGTAGATCGCCGGGGCGGGCTGACCGGCGGCCGTCACCTTCTTGGCGGCCTTCTCCGCCTTGTCCCGGACCGTGTCGCAGACCGCCTTGACCTGGACGCCCGGGACGGCGAGGAACAGGTCGATCATGCTGTCGCCGCGGTTGCCGAGGCCGATGATGCCGACCCGGACCTTGGAACGTCGCTCGAAGGGCACGTCCGCCATGGTGCGGCCCTGCCGGGCGGGAGCGGCGGCGACGGCCTCCGCGGCCGCGACGGCTTCGGGGGCGGTCGCCCCGGCCGCCGACGCGGTTCCGCCGCCCAGTGCGCCGAGGCCGATTCCGGCGCCGGCCACGCCCGCCGTGGTCCACAGCACCGAACGGCGGCTGGGATCCTGCCGCTTCGCCTCGTCGGCCGCGCCGCTGTGCGGGGGTATGCCCTGCGGTTCCGGTGCGGGCCGGGCGTGGTCGTTCATCGAGCCTCCAGGTGGGGTTGGGGGTTCAGACGGTGCGCGAGCGCGTCCGGTCCCCGCACGGATGGCGAGCGCGGGGACCGGGGCTCGGTAAGGACCCTGGAGGGTGAGGCTGAGGGTGCGCAAGGGAAGTATTTGGACTCTTGTCCTCAAACCTTGGACTTTTCTCACGGCACGCCGCGACCCCGACCGGTTCAACCAATCGGGGCCGCGAAACGCTCATGTGTGCACGTCGGAAGGGGTGTCTCCGGCCGACGTCAGGAAGTCATCGGACGGTCGGCCGGGTGGCGTGTTCCAATTCGATCAGCGCCGAGCGGTACGGGCGCCCGGTTGCCCGCTCCATGCCGATCTCGCACATCCGGTTCGCCGACAGATAGGCGTCGTACGGGCGGCGGTCGACCTCGGCGGCCTCCTTGGCCGTCGCCGAGTCGGTCAACTCCTTGTGCAGCATGCCCCGGTCGCCCGCGAACGCGCAGCACCCCGCGTCGTCCGGGACCACGACCTCCTCCGCGCAGGCCTCGGCCAGGGCCCGCAACTGCCCCACGTCACCCAGGTGTTCCATCGAACAGGTCGGATGCACGACGGCCGAACCGGCGGTCCGGAACACCGTCAACTCCGGCAGCAGCTCGTCGGCAGCCCACACCAGCGAGTCCACGACGGTCAGTTCGCGGTGCAGCGCCCGGTTGTCATCGGTGAGGTAGGGCACCACCTCCTCGGCGATGCCGAGCGTGCACGAGGAGGCGTCCACGACCAGCGGCAGCGTCCCGCCCGCCGTCCAGCCCCAGGCGGCCTCCACGATGCGGTTCGCCATGATCCTGGTGCCCGCGTCGTACCCCTTGGAGTGCCAGATCGTCGCGCAGCACGTCCCCGCGACGTCCTCGGGGATCCACACCGGCTTTCCGGCCCGGCCGGACACGGCGACCACCGCCTCGGCCAGGGAGAGCTCCGGGCCGCTCCCATCCCCCGGCCCGCCGAAGATGCGGTTGACACACGCCGGGTAATAGACCGCGCTCGCCCCGACGCGGGAGGTGCGCGGCAGCCGCCGGGCCGCCGCGCCGGGGATCTGCGGCAGCCACTCCGGTACGAGATCGGGGCGGACGGCCTTGCGGGCGAGCCGCGTCACGGCCTCCAGCGGACCGTCGCCCACCCGGTCGCCGACCGCGTCGGCCGCCGCGACGGCGAGCCGCGCCGAGGCCTCGACCGCGCGGAAGTTCTTCGCGGTGAGCGCGGCGATCCGCTCCTCGCGCGGGGTGTGCCTGCGGTGCCGGAAGCCCTTCATCATCGCCCCCGTGTCGATGCCGACCGGGCAGGCGAGTTTGCAGGTGGAATCTCCGGCACAGGTGTCCACGGCGTCGTATCCGTACGCGTCCAGGAGGCCGGCCTCCACCGGGGAGCCGTCGCCCTGGCGCATCATCTCCCGGCGCAGCACGATCCGCTGGCGCGGAGTGGTCGTCAGATCCTGGCTGGGGCAGGTCGGTTCGCAGAAGCCGCACTCGATGCACGGGTCGGCGACCGCCTCCACCTTCGGAATGGTCTTCAGACCCCGCAGATGGGCCCGTGGGTCCCGGTCCAGCACGATGCGCGGGGCGAGCACCCCGGCGGGATCGATGACCTGCTTGGTCCGCCACATCAGCTCGGTGGCGCGCGGCCCCCACTCCCGCTCCAGGAACGGCGCGATATTGCGTCCGGTGGCGTGCTCCGCCTTGAGCGACCCGTCGAACCGGTCCACCACCAGCCCGCAGAACTCCTGCATGAACGCGTCGTACCGCGTCACGTCGGCCGGCTTCGCCGCGTCGAACGCGAGCAGGAAGTGCAGATTGCCGTGCGCCGCATGACCGGCCACGGCGGCGTCGAAGCCGTGCCGCGACTGGAGCTCCAGCAGCGCCCCGCAGGCGTCCGCCAGCCGGTCGGGCGGCACCGCGAAGTCCTCCGTGATCAGGGTGGTGCCCGAGGGCCGGGACCCGCCGACCGCCGTGACGAACGCCTTGCGGGCCTTCCAGTACCCGGCGATTGCCCCGGCGTCCCGGGTGAACGCGTTGGTCACCGACGCGGCCGGACGAACCAGGTCCAGATCGGCGACGACGGTGTCCGCCGCCCGCTCGAACGCCTCCTGGCCCGCGTCGTCGGCGGCCCGGAACTCCACCAGCAGTGCGGTCGTCTCCCGGGGCAGCGCCGCCCAGTCCGCCGGAACGCCCGGCACGCTCACCGAGGCGCGCAGGGTGTTGCCGTCCATCAGCTCCACGGCGATCGCCCCCGCCTCGTTGAACCGGGGCACGGCGGCCGCGGCGGCGGTGAGGGAGGGGAAGAACAGCAGGGCGCTGGAGATCCGCCGGTCCAGCGGCAGGGTGTCGAAGACGACCTCGGAGATGAAGCCGAACGTGCCCTCGGAGCCGACCATGAGACCCCGCAGGATCTGCACCGGGGTCGCCCCGTCGAGGAAGGCGTCCAGGCGGTAGCCGTTGGTGTTCTTGATCGTGTACTTGGCGCGGATCCGGGCGGTCAGCTCCTCGTCCGCCTCGATCTCCGCCTTCAGCTCCAGCAGCCCCGCGCACAGCTCCGGCTCGGCGTGGGCCAGCTCCTCGTCGGCGGCGGGGTCGGCCGTGTCGACGACGGTGCCGCTCGGCAGGACGAAGGTGAGCGAGGCGAGCGTCCGGTAGGAGTTGCGGGTGGTGCCCGCCGTCATGCCCGAGGCGTTGTTGGCGACGACCCCGCCGACGGTGCAGGCGATGGCGCTGGCCGGGTCGGGGCCCAGCAGCCTCCCGAACCGGGCGAGGGTGATGTTGGCCCGCATGACGGTGGTGCCCGGCAGGATCCGGGCCCGCGCCCCGTCGTCCAGCACCTCGACGCCGGTCCAGTGGCGGCGTACGTCGACGAGGATGTCCTCGCCCTGCGCCTGGCCGTTGAGGCTGGTGCCGGCGGCCCGGAAGACCACGTCACGGCCCTTGCCATGGGCGTACGAAAGGATCGCGGAGACGTCGTCGAGGTCCGCGGGGACCAGCACGACCCGGGGGAGGAAGCGGTAGGGGCTGGCGTCGGAGGCGTACCGCACGAGGTCGGAGATCTTCCAGAGCACCTTGTCCGCGCCGAGCAGGGCGATCAGCTCGGAGCGCAGGGGCTCGGGGGTGCCGCCCGCGCTGCCGTCGGTGACTCGGTCGGGGGCGGGTTCGCGTGCCGTTCCCGGGCGCAGGGCTTCCGGATCGGGCTCCAGCAGAGGCATGTGTGATCGGCCTTCCCCTCGGCGCGGCGCTCAGCGGCCGCACTCGGCAACGGCTTTCGGCAACGGCTCTTCAGCGACAGCTCTCAGCAGTGGCGCTCCGGCATTCCGTCGACCAGAGCGGACAGCAGCCCGCCGAGCACCTCGCGCTGATCGGCGGTCAATGGAGCCAGGATCTCCTCTGCGGCGGCCCGGCGCGCGCTGCGCAGGGACCGCAGCGTGGCGCGCCCCTCGTCGGTGATCTCGATCCGGACCACCCGGCGGCTGTCGGGATCCGGGGCGCGGCGCACCCGGCCGCTCGCCTCCAGGGCGTCGACCAGCGTCGTCACGGCGCGCGGCACGACGTCCAGCCGCCGGGCGAGATCCGCCATCCGGGGGGCCGCGTCGTAACTCGCGACCGTCCGCAACAGCCGGAACTGCGCCGGAGTGATGTCGATCGGCTCCAGCTGGCGGCGCTGGATGCGGTGCAGCCGACGGGTGAGGCGCAGCAGCTGCTCGGCGAGCACGCCGTCGCGGGAATCGGGGGAGCCGGGGGAATCTGGGGCGTCCATACGGGAACAATATCAGGACCTTGTTCATTGTGAGTACAGGTAACAATGAGCTAAGCTCTCGATGTGCGGAGGCCGGGTCTGTCCCGGCCGCGCCTCACGCCCGACGAAGGAGCCCATGAAACCCGACGAATCCACGTGGACGCCCCCGCCCGATGCCCGCGCCGAAGCCGACCGGCCGCCCGCCGAGGTGCGCCGCATCCTCCGTCTCTTCCGCCCCTATCGCGGCCGCCTGGCCGTCGTCGGCCTGCTGGTCGGCGCATCCTCCCTGGTGTCCGTCGCCTCCCCGTTCCTGCTCCGCGAGATCCTCGACACCGCCATCCCGCAGGGACGCACGGGCCTGCTGACCCTGCTGGCCCTCGGCATGATCCTCACCGCCGTGATGACCAGCGTCTTCGGCGTGCTCCAGACCCTCATCTCGACCACCGTCGGCCAGCGCGTCATGCACGACCTGCGTACCGCCGTCTACACCCAGCTCCAGCGGATGCCGCTCGCCTTCTTCACCCGCACCCGCACGGGCGAGGTCCAGTCCCGCATCGCCAACGACATCGGCGGTATGCAGGCGACGGTCACCTCCACCGCGACCTCGCTGGTCTCCAACCTCACGGCCGTCATCGCGACCGTCGTCGCCATGCTCGCCCTCGACTGGCGGCTCACCGTCGTCTCGCTGCTCCTGCTGCCGGTCTTCGTCGCGATCAGCCGCCGCGTCGGCCGGGAACGCAAGAAGATCACCACCCAGCGCCAGAAGCAGATGGCCGCGATGGCCGCCACGGTCACCGAGTCCCTCTCGGTCAGCGGCATCCTCCTCGGCCGCACCATGGGCCGCTCCGACTCCCTCACCCAGGGCTTCGCCGAGGAGTCCGAGCGCCTGGTCGACCTCGAAGTGCGCTCCAACATGGCCGGCCGCTGGCGGATGTCCACGATCGGCATCGTGATGGCCGCCATGCCCGCCGTCATCTACTGGGCGGCCGGCCTCACCTTCGCCTCCGGGGCCGCCGCCGTCTCCATCGGCACGCTGGTCGCCTTCGTCACGCTCCAGCAGGGCCTGTTCCGGCCGGCGGTCAGCCTGCTCTCCACCGGTGTGCAGATGCAGACCTCCCTCGCCCTCTTCCAGCGCATCTTCGAGTACCTCGACCTCACGGTGGACATCACCGAACCGGAACACCCCGTCCGCCTGGAGAAGATCCGTGGCGAGATCGCTTTCGAGGACGTCGACTTCAGCTACGACGAGAAGAGCGGCCCGACCCTGACCGGCATCGACGTGACCGTTCCCGCGGGCGCCGGCCTCGCGGTCGTCGGATCCACCGGTTCCGGCAAATCGACCCTCAGCTACCTGGTGCCCCGGCTGTACGACGTCACCGGCGGCCGGGTCACGCTCGACGGGGTCGACGTCCGCGACCTGGACTTCGACACCCTCGCCCGGGCGGTCGGCGTCGTCTCCCAGGAGACCTACCTCTTTCACGCCTCGGTCGCCGACAACCTGCGCTTCGCCAAGCCGGAGGCCACCGACGAGGAGATCGAGGCCGCGGCCCGCGCCGCGCAGATCCACGACCACATCGCCTCCCTGCCCGACGGCTACGACACGATGGTCGGCGAGCGCGGCTACCGCTTCTCGGGCGGCGAGAAGCAGCGCCTCGCCATCGCCCGCACCATCCTGCGCGATCCGCCGGTCCTGATCCTCGACGAGGCGACCAGCGCGCTCGACACCCGTACGGAACAGGCCGTGCAGGAAGCGATCGACGCCCTGTCCGCCGGACGGACCACGCTCACCATCGCGCACCGGCTCTCCACCGTCCGCGACGCTGACCAGATCGTCGTCCTGGAGGACGGCCGGGTAGCCGAGCGAGGTACGCACGAGGAGCTGCTCGACCGCGACGGCCGCTACGCCGCCCTGATCCGCCGCGACGCCCACCCGACCCCGGTGCCGACGTCCTGACCGCCCGCGACGAGCGGCTGAGCAGACCGGCTCCGTACACACGGCGGCGCCGCCACTCCCGTGGGACGGGGAGCGACGGCGCCGGGTGGAGCGATGGTCAGACGAGCCAACCCACGAAGTGGACGACGCCGGCAAGCAGGTTGGTCAGGAAGTTCATCGGGTCTTTCTCCTTGTACGTGGTGCATCTGTGGGACTACGCAGTAGCGGTCTGCAGCCCGTTGACTGCGCTCTGCAATCATCACGCCCCGGACGAGTGAAGAGCAATGAATCCCCTGACGATCACGCGTTCCAGCGAACATCCGATCCCTTGTTCGTGTGTTCCGGCCACGGGTGTTCTCTTCGCGCCGTACGGCGTTCGTGTCGCCGGAGCCGACGCCGTGGTCGGGCTACCGGCCGTGGCTCACATGCCGGGTTAACGTGCCCGCATGGTGAACGAGTCCCCGGACGCCCGCCCCCGCCGCAGACTCCGCCCGACCCGCCGCGGGAAGATCGTCATGGTCGTCGGCGCACTGCTCGTCGTGTCGGCCGCCGTCCTGATCCCGCTCTCCCTGACCGGATCGGACCAGCCGCAAAAGGAGAAGGAGAGCCCGCAGGCCACGCTGATGATCCCCGAGGGCCGTCGCGCCTCGCAGGTGTACGAAGAGGTCGACCGGCGGCTCGACCTGAAGCCCGGCAGCACACGGAAAGCCGCGTCGACGGTGGATCTGAAGCTGCCCGAGGAGGCCGAGGGCAACCCCGAGGGCTACCTCTTCCCGGCCACGTACCCGATCGACGACGCGACCGAGCCCGCCGGCCTGCTGCGCTACATGGCCGACACCGCCCGCACGTATTTCGGCGCGGACCACGTCACGGCGGGGGCCCAGCGCAACAACGTCTCGGTCTACGACACGGTCACGATCGCCAGCATCGTCCAGGCCGAGGCCGACTCCGTGTCCGACATGGGCAAGGTGGCCCGGGTCGTCTACAACCGGCTGCTCAAGGACATGCCGCTCCAGATGGACTCCACCATCAACTACGCCCTGAAGCGCTCCACCCTGGACACGACGACCGCCGACACCCAACTGGAAAGCCCGTACAACAGCTACCGGATCAAGGGCCTCCCGCCGACTCCCATCGGCAACCCGGGGGAGGAGGCGCTGCGCGCGGCCGTCAGCCCCACGCCCGGCCCCTGGCTGTACTTCGTCACGGTCGGCCCCGGCGACACCCGGTTCACCGACAGCTACGACGAGCAGCAGAAAAACGTCGAGGAGTTCAACCGCAGCCGCGGTGCCGCCACCACGAGCTGACCGGTTCCCTCCCGACGCGGGGATCAGACTCCTGGGCCCGCGACGGGAACGGCGACCGCCGCCCCGGCGTCCCGTTCCGTCCGGCCGGCGTCGGTCTCCTTCAGCAGCCGCACGACCGACCGCACCGCCGCGCGGCCCGCGCGGTTGGCTCCGATGGTGCTGGCGGACGGCCCGTACCCCACGAGATGCACGCGCCGGTCGCGTACGGCACGGGTGTCCTCGGCCCGGATGCCACCACCCGGCTCACGCAGTCTCAGCGGGGCCAGATGGTCCACGGCGGGCCGGAACCCGGTCGCCCAGAGGATCACGTCGGCCTCGACGGTCCGGCCGTCGTCCCAGGCCACGCCGGTCGGGGTGATCCGGTCGAACATCGGCAGCCGGTCCAGCACCCCCTGCTCCCGGGCGCGCCGCACCGCATCGGTCATCGGCAGCCCGGTCACGCTGACCACACTCTTCGGCGGCAGCCCGTTGCGGACGCGCTCCTCCACCATCGCCACGGCCGCGCGCCCCCACTCCTCGGTGAACGGCCCCTCGCGGAACACCGGTTCGCTGCGCGTCACCCAGAACGTGCCGGCCGCGTGCTCGGCGATCTCCATCAGATGCTGCGTACCGGAGGCGCCGCCCCCGACCACGAGGACGCGCTGCCCCGCGAACTCCTCGGGCCCCGGGTAGTTCGCCGTGTGCAACTGCCGCCCCCGGAAGGTCTCCTGGCCCGGATAGCGCGGCCAGAACGGCCGGTCCCAGGTGCCGGTCGCGTTGATCAGGGCCCGCGTCGCGTAATTCCCCTCGGACGTCTCCACCAGCAGCCGCCCGCCGCTTCCCTCCCGCACGGCGCTCACCTCCACGGGCCGGTGGACCCGCAGATCGAAGCGCTCCTCGTACGCGGCGAAATACCCGCCGATCACCTCCGAGGAGGGCCGGTCGGGGTCGGCTCCGGTCAGCTCCATGCCCGGCAGCGCGTGCATCCCGTGGACCTTGCCGTACGTCAGCGAGGGCCAGCGGAACTGCCACGCGCCACCCGGCCGGGGCGCGTGGTCCAGCACGACGAAACGGCTCTCCGGCTCCAGCCCGACGCGGCGCAGGTGGTAGGCGGCGGACAGCCCCGCCTGGCCCGCGCCGATCACGACCACGTCCAGCTCGCGCACCCCAGAAATGTTCACGCTTCTACTAACTCGTCGGGGGGGGGGGGGGGGTGCGCGCCGCCCCCGGGCCCCCCCCCCCCGGGCCCCCGGCCCCCCCCCCCCCCCCCCCCGCGCCCCCCCCCCCCCCCCCCCCCACCGGCGCCGCGCGCCCGCGCCCCCCCCCCCCCTGACTCGCCCCCCCCCCCACCAAGGTTCACGTCTCAAACCAATTGGGGGGGGTCCGGTTATCTCCGGGGCCCCCCGACGGACACCACCGCGAGGCTCAGCGACCCCCGGCCACCAGCAGCGGCGCACCCCCGGGAGCCGAGGCCGGGCGGTTCTCACGGCCGCCAGCCCCGTGCAGCAGCGGAGACGCCGGGACGGTCGGCAGCAGCCCGCGACGGGCCAACTCGGGAGTGACCCCCTCGCCGAACCAGTAGGCCTCCTCCAGGTGCGGATACCCGGAGAGCACGAAGTGCTCCACGCCCAGCGCGTGGTACTCCTCGATCCGGTCCGCGACCTCCGCGTGGCTGCCCACCAGGGCGGTCCCGGCCCCGCCACGCACCAGGCCGACGCCCGCCCAGAGGTTCGGCGCGATCTCCAGCTTGTCCCGCGACCCGCCGTGCAGCGCCAGCATCCGCTGCTGCCCGACCGACTCGCTCTTCCCCAGCGCCTGCTGAGCGGCCGCGATGGTGTCCGGGTCGAGGTCGCCCAGCAGCCGGTCGGCGGTGGCCCACGCCTCCCGCGAGGAGTCCCGGGAAATGGTGTGCAGCCGGATGCCGAACCGGACCGTGCGGCCCTGCTCCTCCGCCAGGCCCCGAATCCAGTCGATCTTCTCCTTCACGGCGGCCGGCGGCTCGCCCCAGGTGAGATAGACGTCGGCGTGCGCGGCGGCGACCGGCCCGGCCGCCGCCGACGACCCCCCGAAGAAGATCTCCGGCAGCGGGTCCGGCGGCAGCGCGGTCAGCCCGCCCTCCACCTGGTAGTGCTCACCGTCGAAGTCGTACGGCTGCCCGCTCCAGGCCCCCCGCACCACCGACAGGAACTCCGCGGTGCGCGCGTACCTCCGGTCATGGTCCAGGTGGTCCCCGAAACGCCGCTGCTCGGTGGAGTCGCCGCCGGTGACCACATTGAGCAGCAGCCGGCCCCGGGTGATCCGCTGATAGGTGGCGGCCATCTGCGCGGCGAGCACGGGCGAGATGACGCCCGGCCGGAACGCCACCAGGAACTTCAGCCGCTCGGTGTGCTGGGCGAGCGCCACCGTGGTCAGCCAGGCGTCCTCGCACCAGGTGCCGGTGGGAGTCAGTACGGCCTCGAAGCCCAACTGCTCGGCTGCTTTGGCGATCTGGGTCAGATACTCGATGTCCGGGGCCCGCACGCCGCTCACCGGGGTGATCCGGTCGCGCTTGATGCCGCCGTCGGTGTACGCGTGCCGGTCGACGAGCGTCCGGCCGTCGCCGCCGGTCGGCAGGAACCAGTGCAGATGGACGTTCATGAGGAGGCCTTTCCATAGGAGCGGGGTGCGGTGGAGGAGGGCGGAAGGTCGCGGTTGAACCGGGTGTCGACGTAGTCCTCGAAGTCGAACCGCCGCGGAATCAGATTCAGTTCGGCGAAGGCGTCGGCGATCTCCTGCTCGGAGGCGATGGCCGCTGCGTCGATCGCGACCGGGACGCGGGTGCCGTAGCTGAGCTTCACGGCGTCCAGCGCCACCTCGTAGGGGAGTCCGGTCTCCTTCGCCCAGACCTTCGCCCACTCCTCCGGATGCTCGAAGACCCACTTCTGGGCCCGCTCCAGCCGGACGAGCAGGTCGCCGATGGCCTTGGACTTCTTCGCGTCCTTCAGCGAGGCGGGCGAAGCGACCTGGAATCCGAGGCCGTTGACCACGCCTTCACCGGTCGTGAGTACCCGCGCGTCCGCCGTACGCAGGACCTGCGAGGTGTACGGGTCCCAGATCGCCCAGGCGTCGACCTTGCCGCGGCTGAACGCGGCGAGCGCGTCGGCGGGCTGGAGGTAGTTCAGCTTCACGTCCCCGATCCCGAGCCCGGCCTTCTTGAGCGAGGCGACCAGCTGGAAGTGGGCCGAACTGCCCTGGGCGACGGCGATGGACTTGCCCTTGAGCTGGGCGGGTTTGCGCAGCGGGGAGTCCTCGGGCACGACGATCACCTCACCGGCCGGCGAGCCGTGGGTGGCGCCGACGACGGCGATGTTCGAGTCGGCCCCCGCGGCGAAGACGGGCGGCGTGTTGCCGACGCCTCCGATGTCCACGGCCCCCGCGCTCACGGCCTCCAGCAGGGGTGGCCCTGAGGTGAAGGTGGACCACTTGACGCGGTAGTCGAGGTCGTCGAGCTCTCCGGAGGCCCGCAGGATCGCCTCGTAACCGCCCTTCTGGTCACCGACGTTGAGCGTGAGGGTGCCCTTTCCGTCCGTGTTGCCGCCCGAATCGGCGGAGGAGGCCCCGCCGCACGCGGAGAGGAGCAGAGCGAGGGGGAGGAGGAGTGCGGGCAGAGCGCGGCGTTTCATGACGGGTCTCCGTGACGGGGGTGTGCGGGCGATGCGTCGGGGTTCTCCGTACGGACCTGGCCGGACGGGGTTCGGGCGGGGCCGGCGGGGGCGGCGGCCTGGGACGGGGTTCGGGCGGGGCCGGAGGGGGCGGCGGCCTCGGGCGGCGTGTCGCCACCACCACCGCCTTCGGCACCGCCACCGCCGACGCCCCTGCTGGCACTGGCACGGGCACCGTCGGCGGCGTCGGCGGTGGCGCCCGGCCCACCGTGGGCACGGCCCCCGCCCTCGACGCCCAGTTCGGTCAGCAGGCGGGACCGCAGCTCGGTGAACCCGGGGAAACCGACCTCGCGCGGCCGGTCCAGGACGACGGGCGTGTCGTACGCGATCCGGCCGTCGCGCATCACCAGCACCCGGTCCGCGAGCAGCAGGGCCTCGTCCACGTCGTGGGTGACCAGGAGCACGGCGCAGCCGCGCCGCTGCCAGAGTTCGGCCACGAGCTGCTGCGCCTTGATCCGGGTCAGGGCGTCCAGCGCTCCGAAGGGCTCGTCGAGCAGCAGCAGATCGGGCTCGCGTACCAGGGCCCGGGCCAGCGAAGCGCGCTGGGCTTCGCCGCCGGACAGCGTCTTGGGCCACGCCCCGGCCCGCTCCGTCAGTCCGACCTCCGCCAACGCCTGCTCGGCGACGGCGCGCTCGGGCTTGCCCGGCAGCCCGAGCAGCACATTGCGCCAGACCCGCTTCCAGGGCATCAGGCGCGGGGCCTGGAACGCGACCGCGCGCCGGCGGGGCACCAGAACGGTGCCCGAGATCTCCCGGTCGAGTCCGGCCAGCACGCGCAGCAGAGTCGACTTGCCGCAACCGCTGCGCCCGAGCAGCACGGTGAACTCGCCCGCTTTGAGGGTGAGATCGAGGTCGTCGATGACCGCACGCCCGTCGAAGGCGCGGGTGAGCCCTTCGACCCGTACGGCTGCTTCAGAGGCCTCGGCAGATGCCGAGGGGGTGGGGGCGAGGAGGGTGTTCACTGGCCGGTGAAGGTCGGTCGCCATTGCAGCAGCAGCCTTTCGAGGATCCGGACGATGACGTCGGCGGTGAGGCCGAGGAAGGCGTACACGACGAGACAGACGACGATCACGTCGGTCCGGAAGAACTCCCGGGCCTGGTTCATCAGGAAGCCGATCCCGGCGTCGGCGTTGATCGACTCACCGAAGACGAGCGCGAGCCAGGCCGTGGCCAGTGAGTAGCGCAGACCGGTCATGGCCCCGGGGAGCGCCCCCGGCAGCACCACATGCCGTACCAGCCCCCACCGCCCGAGCCCCAACGACGTACCGGCCTCGATGAGCTGGGCGTCGACGCCCCGGATTCCGGCGTACACGTTCAGGTACAGGTGAAAGGCGACCCCGAGGGCTATGAGGGCCACCTTGGGTGCCTCGCCGATCCCGAGCCAGATGATGAACAGCGGGATGAGCCCCACCCACGGCACGGTGCGCAGCATCTGCACGGTCGCGTCGACCAGGTCCTCCCCGAGCCGCGAGAGCCCCGACACGAGCGCGAGTACCGTCCCGATCACCCCACCGAGCAGGAGCCCCACGACCACCCGCTGGAGCGAGACACCCATCGCGGCGGGCAGCGTCCCGTCGGCCACCAGGTCGGCGCCGGCCCGGGCGATGGTCCCGGGAGAGGCGAGCGCATCGGGGTCCAGCACCCCCGTGGCGCTGAACACCTGCCACAGCGCGAGCAACAGCAGCGGCCCCACCGCTCGCCGCACCCACCGCGGAGCGGCCCGCAACCGTGACCGGCGGGCGGACGCCGGGACGACGGCCTCCAGCTCGGGCGGCGTGGGCGCCGGCGCGGAGGATTTTTCGAGGGGGACCGGTATCGCGGGTGGTGGTGCATGACTGACGGTCATGACGGCTCCAGGGAGAAACGCATGGATGCGAGCAGAGGAGGGGGAGGGGAGGGCGGGCAGCGGGACGGACATGCCGGAGCAAACCCGTGACCACGTACGCGCGGGGACCGGCCGAAGGCCGGCAGGAAGGCGAGGGCAGGCGGGGCGGGCGCGCTCAGTGGGCGTGAGGCGGTACGGAGCCGGACGCGGCTACGGCAGGACGAGCGACGGAATGCCGCAAAGGTCGCGGGCACCGCGGGCGTCGCAGGCACAGCCGCGCGGCCGGATACGGCCCGGAGATCGCTGAGAGAACGTCAGCAGCCGCGACAACACGCGGCGGAAGCCACTCGCAGCAGGTCGATGTGACCGCGCGAAGTGAGCAGAGCTGATCGGAACATGGCGCTGAACGTAGTCATCCGGTTGGGACACGGTCAATGGCGTCTCGGAGCGTGGACGCGTCATCTCACCCCGGTGAGGTGATGATGGAGGCATGTCCGATTCCTTCACCACCACGGTCCTGAACATCACCACGGGTGCCGCCGAGACCGTCACGGACCTGACGCGCGCCTGCGAGGAGTTCCTCACCCGCACCGCCCCCGGCCGCGACGGCCTGCTCAACGTCTTCGTCCCGCACGCCACGGCCGGCATCGCCGTACTGGAGACCGGCGCGGGCAGCGACGACGACCTCCTGGCCGCTCTCCACCACCTGCTCCCGGCGGACGACCGCTGGCAACACCGCCACGGCAGCCCCGGCCACGGCCGCGACCACGTACTCCCCGCTTTGGTCCCGCCCCACGCCACACTGCCGGTGATCGGCGGCCGGCTGGAGCTGGGGACCTGGCAGTCGGTCTGCCTGGTCGACACGAACGTCGACAATGCCGACCGCCAGGTCCGGCTGTCGTTCCTCGGGTAGGTCTCAAAGGTGACGGCTGTGGGGGTGTTTCTGCCCGCGGCGCGCACATCGATCGCCTCGTTCTCGCCGACCGGCTCCGTGAGGTGCGGGTGTTGGGGCGGCGCTCACGTGTCCACGGGGCTCCTACCGGCTCGCCGCCGCCGGTGGTAGGTGCGCTCGATCCGGGTCACTGTCGCGATGGCGCTCCACCTATGGCTGAAGAGTTCTCGCGTCGCGCAAGGCAGCTCGTCGATCATCGGTTGATGCGCGCCCCAACCGGTGCGCGCAACTTTCGCGATGGTACCCAGCCCGTCGTCAGTGAGAGCTGCCTGCTCGTCTGCCAGGACGCGACCGGCCCGAGCCGCGCCCACAGTGGTGAGAAGCTCGGGCGGCCGATGACGCCAGCAATTCCGGCACGGGGGAGGCCGGCGACAAGGTCCAGGCCGGCCGGTACGACGCCGCGACCCATCGACTGCCGCCCTGGCCGCAGCCACCGCGGGCTTCGCCGGCCAGGCCCACCTCACCCGTACTGCGCGGCACTTCATCGGGCGTACGCCCGGCTCCTTCAGCGTGGGGACGCGTAGCAGAACCTGACTGCCGCGTTCAGGTGTACGCCGGCAACCACCACGTGAGCGTCCGAGGGAGTGGCCTTCGGCCCGGGCCGAGCCCCTTCTGGCAGGTCGATCCGGGGCAGGCGCACTGCCGACCGACCGGGCCCCTTCGCCCCAGCTTCCGACAGCACGTTGAGCCCGACGCGCACGGGTCGCCCCCCCCAACCCGGGTGTGAAGGCACGCTCCTGTCGGTACGTTCAGGTGTGATCCGCATCAGCCGGGGAAGTCGCACCAGTACGTGCGCGGGTCTCCGCTGCGTTCCGGCGCAGTGGAAGGATCCTCATGCCGACAGTCCTCAAGGCCCCCGGCACAAGAAGCGACGCGACGGAAGCACTTCCGCAGATCAACGACCCGGGAACGATATCTCCGAAGGACGCCCGCGCCTTGGGCAAGCTGTTCTTCGATCAGCTGCGGGTTCTCGAAGAGGGCACACGCGAGTACCAGTACGCCCGTAACACCCTCATCGAGATGAACCTCTCGTTGGTGCAGTTCGCGGCGAAGCGGTACCGCAACCGCGGCGACGGCCAGATGGAGGACATCATCCAGGTCGGCACCATCGGCCTGATCAAGGCGATCGACCGCTTCGAGCTCTCGCGCGAGGTCGAGTTCACCTCCTTCGCGATCCCTTACATCGTCGGGGAGATCAAGCGCTTCTTCCGCGACACGACCTGGTCCGTCCACGTCCCCCGGCGCCTCCAGGAGCTGCGGGTCACCCTGGCCAAGACCAAGGAAGAGCTCGCGACCAAGCTCAACCGGGACCCCACCGTCGCCGAACTCGCCGCCCACCTGGACATCACCGAGGAAGAGGTCATCGACGGCCTCATCGCCTCCAACGGTTACACCGCGGGCTCCATCGACCTCCCGCTCGGCGGGACCGAGCAGGGCGCCTCCGACAGCGGAACCAGCTACGCCGACATCACCGGCGACTGCGACCCGGGCATGGAAATGGTCGAGAACCTCCATGCCCTGGCCCCGCTCCTGGACGCTCTGGACGAGCGTGAACGCGGCATCGTCGAGATGCGCTTCGGCCAGGAGATGACCCAGGCCCAGATCGGCGAGCAGCTCGGGGTTTCCCAGATGCACGTCTCACGGCTTCTCACCCGCATCCTCGCCAAGCTCCGCGAAGGCATGCTCACCCAGAACTGAGGGCCCGGCCCGGCCCAGCCGACCGGCCCCCGCGCACCCGGTCGCGGCGGGCCAGGCACACAGCACTTCCCACTCCGCCCCTTCGGCATGGTCCGGCAGGGCGGGGTAGGCGGGGGACATGAGCCCTGCGGACCGAGACCCGACCGACCCCCACTCCTCCGACGCCTCCGATGGCGGGCCGGCAGGGCCAACCAGTCGGCCTGACTCGGCGGCGCACGCCCGCAGGGAAGTGGAGTTCGCCCTCCACCCCTTGCTCTGCGCCCCTGACGTCCACTTTCGCGCAGCCCACCAGGAAGGAGTGGACAACGCACTCCTGGTCGCCTCGGAATTGATCGCCGACGCCCTCACCTCCAGCACGCCCGGACCCCCCTGCGAACTCACCTGCACCTTCGACCGGTGCGAGGTAACGATCAGCGTCACCGGGCCCTACGACACTGCGATCCGGCCGTATCCGCCGTCGCCCTCGCCCGAACTGCTCCCATTAAAGGGTGAGTTGGACGCGCTGAGGCAGCGCATCGTGCACAAGATCGCCTCCTGCGTACGGGTCACCCGGCGGACGTACGGCGGAAGCGTCACCACCGCGACTATCCCACTCACCGGGCCCTGAGAAGTCTGCATGGCCCGTTGGCGGCCGAGGTCGGTCGGCGCGAGCGCCGAAGTTGACCGCAGCGCAGTGCGGGGCCCCGATGGGCAGTGCCCTGCCGGCGCCCCCGCCAGGCGCTGTTCAGTCCTGGTGAGTGTTGCGCAGGATTCGGTCGATGACCTGTGCGGCGTGCTGCGGATGCTCCTTGAGCCGGCTGCCGAGATGTCGGCGGACAGCGTCCCCGACACAGCCGCGTACGTCGCTGTTGCCCAGCAGTCCCTGCGTGGCGCCGAGGTATTCGAGGTGGTCGAGTTTCACCGACACGACGGCCGTGAGGCCATCATTGATCCCGTCGGCCCGGGGAGCGTCGTCCCCGGTCAGCAGCCCCCGGTCACGGGCGTACTCGGTCACCGCCGCCGCCACTCCGTCCCGGAAGCCGTCCAGGTGCGTGCCGCCCTGGCGAGTGGCCCGGCTGTTGGCGAAGCCGCGTATGCGCTCCCGGCGGGAGCCGCTCCACAGCAGGGCCACCTCCATCGTGCCCGCCATCCTCGGATCCTCGTGCTCGAAGGCGATGATGTCCGGATGGTGGGTGCCCGGTGTTTCCGCGTCGAGGGCGGCCACGAAGTCCCGCACGCCGTCAGGAAACCGGAAGCTCACCTCCCGGGCCCCGCCTGCGGGGCGTTCGTCGGTAAGCGAGATCCTCAGGCTTCGGTTGAGGAAGGCCACCTGCCGGAGTCGCTCCGCCAGCACGGCGAATGAGCACCGCGTCGTTTCGAAGATCTCGGTGTCGGGCCAGAAGGCAATGACCGTTCTGCTTCCGGCCATCGACTCCGTGGTGGCGGGCTGGGCGGCCGCCACACCGCGCGCGTACTCCTGGACCCGGCAGGTCCCTCCGCGCCGCACCTCGGCCGTCAGTCTGCTCGAGAGGACGTTGGCCACGAAGAGCCCCGCTTGGCCGCTCCGGCTCACGTGCGCGATGTGCCGACCAGCCCCCTCGTCGGAGGACATACGGGTCAGCAGTGCTTCGAGATCGCGGCCCCCGGTGTCCTCGTCGGCCGCGGAGGGACCATCAGGCCCGTAGTCGGCGACCCGCACACCGCCGTCGTGGGTCAGCGCGACATCGACGGAGCCGCCTCCGTGGCCCGCCAGGACTCGGTTGACGGACCAGCCCACGACCTGGAGCACGACTTCGTGCAGCCCGCGTTCGCTCGTCGAGCCAACCCACATACCGGGACGTTTCCGAACGGCTTCCCGCCCCTCCAACGCTTCGATCCCGACCGCGTCGTACCCGATTCTCTTCTCCCTCACGAAGACCCCTCCCATGGTGTTCGGCAGATCTCCGCAGCCTAGGCAGAATCGATGAAAACACCAGGTCAGGGGCGTTTCAGTGAAGCCGCGTACGGGTGCGTGAGAGGCTGCCGGCAAGCAGTCGACCCAGGTGGCGTCGAGCCCGCCCGGAACGGGGCCACGGCCCCGGACTGGCCGCGTACGCCGCCACTCCGGAGACCTCTGAGGCTTCCTCTTCCATCGACGGCGGGGAGACCGCACTCCTCGTGCGGTCAGGGAGCGTGCGAGCAGGGAACGCCTGAGAGGTCTGAGATGCGACCCCGAAGACCGGGGGCCACGATGGAGGGAGTCCGTGTCCCTTCTGCCTTACGGAGAGTCATGATCGTCAAGGTGCTGCACGAAAAGGGCTTCAAGTCCGAGCACGCCTACACCGCGGCGTTCGCGTCGATCGGGTTGTCCATCGCCTCCTGGTGCGGATCCATGAAGGCTGAATCGGCCGGCACCGCCCGGGCCGACCGCTGGGGCATCTTCGTCGGTGAGTGGGCGCCCACCTTCTTCGCCCTCGGCCTGGCTCTGGCGAACTACGAACGCGACCACGAACCCCTCCACTCCGCGACGCACGCGACGCACTGACGGCTCAGCCGGCCGAAGCGTCCTGTATCGCCTCATGTGCCTCGGCGAGGGCTCGCTGCCTGAGGTTGCCGCCGAACAACTGAATCGTGGTGGCGGCCAGGATGTCATCGCTGCCGATGGTCCGTCCGTCCCCTCTGCGGGCGGACGGGGCCTGGAGGGGATCCACGAGGTGTGGGGGTGGGGTCGGTTCGCCCGGTTCGCCCGGCGCTACCAGGGTGACCGTACCGAAGCGTTTGACCCCGCCTTCGCGGACGACCATAGCCGCGTCCCGGGCGAGGTCCGTCAGGAATGCGCTCGCTATGCCGTTCAGGTCGCGGACCATCGCCGGGGCGGCGGTCGCCCCCTGACTCGACAGCAGCTTCTTGACCCCGGCCTCGAACCTGTGGGCGCCGACCACCGCACTCGGTTTCCGCGACCGGCTGCGCTTACGGGAAGGCACGATCACACCCTCGGCGTCGTACAGGACACCGGTCAGACCTCGGAACGTCGGGCTGTGGTCGTACCATTCTCCCCCTACTTCGAGCTCGACGTTCCGGTCGATCGCTGAGACAAGGTCACCGGGAAACAGCTTCTTCCGGGCTTCCGCCGCGGCCGCTCTCCTCGCGCCCTCGATGATCTCCGTCAGCACTGTCCGCGTCACCGACGCGGCGGCCCGGGCGGCCGATCGAGAGACGTGCATGGGGGTCACGTCTCTGACCACCGCTTTGATCAGAGAAGGCTTGAACGGCGAGACATCCATGACCGACGCGGTCTCAGGGCGGCTGCGCTCAGGGCGTATGGGCTGTGCGGTCATCGGAAGAAGCGCTCCCCGTCTCACGAGTTGTCAGGAGTCCCCACCTCACCACGCAGATCCGCTCTTCCGCCATCTTCACCGCCGAAGCCGTACCCCTGGGCCTGGCGGCGGATTCCGACGCTCACGCTTGTCCGGATCAGGCGATCGCTGAGGTGGGATGGCGTGTGTCACCGCCGAGCCGGTCACCGCATCAGGGTGTGCCGCACACCCCGTTCGCACCCGGCCGGAAGTCTTTTCACGGGAACCGCAGACAGGAGAGTCGGAGTGAAGATCGCAGGTGCACGCATCCTCGTCCCCGGAGCCACCGGCGCCATCGGCAGCTCACTCGCCGAGCGGCTGCACCGGCAGGGAGCGCACATCGCTGTCGCCGGACGCGACAGGGCGGCCCTGGCACGGCTCGCCGGCGTCTGCGGCGACGTACCGTCCCGACGCTTCGACGCCTACGACCTGGACTCCTGCGCCGGCACGGTCACGTGGGCCCACGAAGAACTGAACGGCCTCGACGCCGTCGTCGTCTGCGTCGGGGTCGCCGGCTTCGGACCGGCGGAGACCGTCGGTGACGCGGTCGCCGAACACCTGGTCACCGTGAATGCCCTGGCACCCATGGCGTTTCTGCGCGCCGCCCTGCCTCTGGTTCCGCGAGGAGGTCTCGTGGCCGCTGTCACCGGGGTCGTCGTCGACATGGCCCCGGCCGGCATGGCGGACTACACCGCGTCCAAAGCGGCACTCGCGTCCTGGCTCTCCTCCGTCCGTCGTGAGCAACGCCGCAAGGGCGTGCATGTCCTGGACCTGCGGCTTGACCATGTCGAGTCGGGATTCGCTCAACGAGCCGTTGTCGGAAGCCCACCGGATCTGCCGCGCGGGCAGACCGTCGAGGAAGCCGTGGACAAGGTAGGGGAAGCGCTGGAAGGCGCAGCCGGAGACGGAGCATCCCGCGGCCGGGCGAACCGCTGACTGCCGGTCCGACCTGGAGGGCGACGATCAGGGCCTGCGGCTGGGTCTTGGGTGGGCCGTGAGCTCCCTGGCCGGTGCGTTGCCATGCCCCGCAGTCTCATCGTTTCCCCTCTTCGGGCATGTACGGCAGGGACCAGCCGGCGCTGCGTGCCGCGGTGAGTTCGGCCTCGAGCGGGTTCGGCGGGACCGCGAGGACGGGGCAGGTCGCGTGTTCCAGGCAGTAGCGGGTCACTGACGGCCGTATCCCGGGCAGCCATCTGCCTCGTAGGCCCGTACCCACCACCAGGAGGTCGTCGCCCGACCGGGCGGCTTCGACCAGGACCGCCCCGGGCTCGCCGCGCACGGTGAGCCCGGACAGCGTGACGCCCGGCCTCCTGACGGCGAAGGCGCAGTCAAGGATCGTGCGCAGGTCTTCGACAGCGGCTTCCCGGCACTCCCGGAGCACGGCGGCGCCGTAGGTGGCGCGGCCTCCCAAGCCGCCGCCGGGCAGTTGCCAGGCCAGCACGACGTGCAGGTGCGCGTGGCGTTCCCGGGCCTCAGCAGCGGCCCGGTGGAGGGCAGCCAGGCTCCCCAGGGAGCCGTTCACGCCGACCACGATTCTCTGCCGCACTTCTTGGTCCCCCGTCTCGTCCTGTTCCACCGTTCCATTGAACGGCGGGCCGGTGGCCGGGAGCGTCAGCGATCCGTATGAAACGGTCGATGTCCGTCAAAGTTGCGTCAGGTCACAGCCCGATACCTGCCGGGGTGGGCATAGCTTCGACGTCACGCGGCACGGCAACGGCCGGTCGCGCTCACCCCGGAGGAAAACCATGTGCCTCTTCTCGTACGCCGAGGACCCCGACCCCGATGAACAGGCCCCGGCCGGGCTGCTCTTCGTGCCCGTCCGACCGCACGCTACGGGCCCCGCGCTGCGGGTGTTCCGTACGCCGCTGGGGGAGCGCACGGCCGTCGGCTTCACCCGCGAGGACCTGCTGACCGCGACGCTCGGCGACGGGCAGCCCGCGATTCTGCTCGCCGAGCCGGCTCTGCGCGCCCTCACGACGCCCCTCGGGGTCGGCCGGCTCGTCGTCGATCCGGTCCTCTCGGCCCCCGCCGTCAGCACGAAGCCGGTGTACGCGGCCGAAGTGCCCGCCCGCGCGCTGTGACCGCCCTCCTTGCCCACGCCTCCCGAGGTGACGCCACCATGTCCGCACCCCTTCTCACCGACCTTCCCGCCGGTCTGGACGATCTGACCGTCTGGCCCGCCTCCACCGCCCGCCTCCCGCAAGGCCACCTGAGTGTCGGCGGGGTGTCCCTCGCCGATGTGGCAGACCGCTTCGACACCCCCGCCTACGTCCTGGACGAGGACGAGATACGCGCGCGGTGCCGGACGTACCGGGCGGCCTTTCCGCAGGCCGATGTGATGTACGCGGCCAAGGCGTTCCTGTCCCGGGCGATGGTCCGGTGGATCGACGAGGAGGGCCTGGGGCTCGATGTCTGTTCCGCCGGTGAACTCGAACTCGCCCACGCCGCGGGGTTCCCGCCGGAGCGGATGGTGCTCCACGGCAACGCGAAGTCACCGCGCGACATCGAGCTGGCGCTACGCCTGGGGGTCGGGCGGATCGTCGTCGACAGCCCGTCGGAGATCGCCCGGATCGCCGCGCTGGTCGGGCCCGCCGGGCGGCAGAAGGTGATGGTGCGGGTGGTGCCCGGGGTGTCGGCGGGCGGCCACGAGAAGATCCGTACCGGTACGGACGGCCAGAAGTTCGGGCTGTCCCTCACCGACGGGTCCGCCCAGCACACCATCGCCCGGGTGCTCGGTCAGCCGCAGCTCGAACTGACCGGTCTGCACTGCCACATCGGCTCCCAGATCACCGACGTCAAGCCCTACCTGGTGGCCGTGCGGCGCATGGTCGGACTGATGGCCCGGATCAAGGAGAGTCATGGCGTCACCTTCCGCGAACTCGACCTGGGGGGCGGGCACGGGGTCGCCTACCGCCCGGGAGAACCGGCACTCGACCTGACCACCCTCGCGCGCCGCCTGAACGCGGAACTCCTCGCGAGCTGCGCCGCCGCCGGGCTGCCCGTGCCGAGACTGGCCATCGAGCCGGGGAGGGCGATCGCGGCCCCGGCAGGGGTGGCCCTGTACCGCGTCCTCGCCGTCAAGCACACGGGCCCGAAGCTGTTCGTGGCCGTCGACGGCGGCATGAGCGACAACCCCCGGCCGGCCCTGTACGGCGCCCGTTATGCGCCGCGCCTGATCGGCCGCCCGGCCGACGCCGAACCGGTCACGGCCACGGTGGTGGGACGGCACTGCGAGGCCGGCGACGTGCTCGGAGACGATATTCCGCTGCCCGGGGACATACGCCCCGGCGACCTGCTCGCGGTGCCCGTTGCGGGCGCCTACCAGGTGTCCATGGCCTCCGCCTACAACCTCGTCGGCCGGCCGCCGGTCGTCGCGGTGCACGAAGGCGCGGCACGCCTGCTGATACGGCGGGAGACGCAGGAAGACTTCCGGCGGCGCGACATCGGCGCGTAGGCGGTTCGGCCGCCCGCCGTCCGCCGTCCCCTGCGTTTCCCGCAGGGGACGGCGGGCGCGCGGGTACGTTCCTGCCATGCCCGTGCCGGTGACCCGTGTTCGTCCCGGTGCCGGTCCCGGTGCCCCGAAGGTCCGCTCCGGTCGGACCGCGTCACGCGACCTTGGGCCCGCAGCGCATACCGATGTAGACACACCCCGTGCCGTCCTCCAGGCGGGAGAACACCACCGGCATGTAGTCCTCGCTGAACGCCGCGCCGACTCCCGTACCGGCGAACACCGTGCCGGACACGGGCACCAGATCGATGTCCAGGGGCTCCGAGAAGTCCTTCATGCCGTCGACGAACTCGTACACCGCGTGCCCGGCGCCGTCCCGTTCGGTCACGGTGATGACCACGCCCTCGCGTCGGTACGTACCGACGAGGGGCGCGAGGTCGACCACCGGCGGTTCGGCAGGCGGGCCGAAGGGCTCCGGCATCGTCACCCCGGCCAGCTCGGCCAACAACTCGCGGTAGAGCGCCGCGTACAGCTCCCGCGCCCCGCCGCCGTTGGTGAGCAGCACCACCGCGACGCCGGCGGAGGGGACGACGCGCAGGTAGCCGTACTGGCCGATGGACGCGCCGTCATGGCCGAACCCCTGCACACCGGCCCAGTCGTACAGGGTCCAGCCCAGCCCCCAACCATCGGCGCTGACCGTCCACTTGTCGGGGGAGTCGACCACTCGCCGCCGCATCGAGGCGACGGTCTCCTCGGACAGGACGCGGGTGCCGTCCGTCGCCACGCCACCGTCGAGATGCATCCGCGCGAGCCGCGCGACGTCTCCGGCCGTGGCGATGACCCGGCCGTAGGGGCCCGCGGAGCGCGGCATCAGATCCCAGGCGGGGGCCGGCTCCGGGTCCTTTCCGGCCTCGCCCAGGTGCCCCATCGCCGCGCGGAACCGCAGGGCCTCCTCGGGCAGCGTCATGGTGTGGGTGAGGCCGAGCGGGGTGAGGAGCAGGTCCTTGAGGGCCTCGTCCCACACTTTTCCGGTCACCACCTCGATGATCCGGCCGAGGACGTTGTATCCGACGCTGCTGTACGAGAGCCCGGTCCCGGGCGGGCAGTCGAGCGCCACGTCCCGCGCCGCCTCGACGTACCGGGCGAGGCAGTCGTCGCCGCGGCCGCTGTCGTGGGTGAAGTCGCAGGTGAGGCCGCTCGTATGGCTGAGCAGCATGCGTGTGGTGATCGCCCTGGTGGCGTCGGGGTCGGCGACGGAGAACTCCGGCAGGAGGTCGGCGACCGGTGCGTCCAGGTCCAGTTCGCCTGATTCGGCGAGCCGCATGATCAGGGTCGCCGTGTAGACCTTGGCGATCGAGCCCAGCTGGAAGACGGAGTCCGTCGTCGCCGCCACGCCCGTGCCCCGGTGCAGCACCCCCGCGGCGAGCTCATGGACCGTTCCGTCGACGAGGATCGCCAGCGATGCGGCCGGGACGTGGTGCTCGGCGCGCAGCGCGTCCAGCCGGGCCTGCCAGTGGGCGAGGTCCAGCTGCCGGCCCTCCGGCGCCCGGACTCCCCGTCGGCCTCGGGCATTTCCGTCGCCTCGCTCGGCCTCGGTCACGGTGTTCTGCAGCATGGTGGCCCCCCACTCGCATCGCGTGATGCGTACGGCGTTCGTTGATGCGAACACTGCACGCACGGCGGAGCGCTGTACGCAAGATGCGTACGCCGTGCGCTAGAGTCCGGCGCAGGAAGTGGAATCCAGGGAGACGAGGGCGTATGCCGACCGACAGGAAGCCGGCCACATCGGTGTGGGACCGCCCGCGCCCTCGCCCGCGGGAACAGCTGACCCGCGAGCAGATCGTCGCCGCGGCCATCGAGCTGCTGGACGCGGAAGGCGTCGAGGCGCTCAGCATGCGCAAGCTCGGTACCCGCCTGGAAGCCGCGGCCACTTCCCTCTACCGGCATGTGGCCAACAAGGACGAGCTGATCGAGCTGGTCGTGGACGACGTCTACGGCGAGCTTCAGGTGCCGTCCGCCGCCGGCCGCGACCCGTGGCGCGCGACGGTCGCCCGCACCGCCGCGGACCTGCGCGCCATGGTCCTGCGCCATCCCTGGATCGCATCGGAGCTGAGCCAGGTCGGCCTCGTCCACATCGGCCCCAACGCCCTGCGGATGGCGTCGGGGCTGCTCGCACAGTTCGAGACGGCGGGCTTCCCGGCGGACGAGACGGAACGGGCTCTGGGGACGCTCATGGCTTACGTCGTCGGGATCGCGACCTCCGAGGCCGCGTACCTCTCACTGATCGCCCGCAGCGGCAGAACCGAGCAGGAGTGGGTGGCGGACGTGCGCCCGGCCTTCGACGAGGCCGCGCGGCCCCACGCGCCGCTGCGGGAGGCGAGCTCCGCCCGGCAGGACGTGCACCCGCGGCAGATCCGCGACGACGACTTCGCCTACGGGCTCGAACGGGTCCTCGACGGGCTGTCCGCCCGGCTCGGAGCCTGATGGACCTCGACGCCGTCCGGGCGTCGTCCGTCGTCCCCCGAGTCCCGCGCCGGGTCATCGGCCCAGTCGCGCCCGGATGAGCGTGTCGAGTCGCCGCCACGCCGGGGACGACGCGTTGACCGTGCCCTGGATGAGAGCGGGGATCTCGGAGGTCCCGTCGTCCAGTTCGGGCAGTTCGTCCGGCCCGTAGCGCTCCCGGGTCGCCTCGACGATGCGGTGGGCGAGGTCGTCGACGCGGGGGTCTTCGGCGTCGAGGTCGCGCGCCTGGTCGTAGGCGAGGAAAAGCTGCCGCAGCGCCGGGGCGGCCAGCATCCCGGCCTGGTCGCGGAACAGCTTGATCGCACGGTCCGGGTGGGTGGCGAACGCGAGGATCCACAGGTCGCGTTGCAGGTCCACCCAGTCCCGGGTGAACCCCCAGCGGGCCAGTTGCTCCAGATGTCCGCCGACAACCTCCGGCAGCGGCGCCAGGCGTCCGGCGGCGAGCCGGCGCAGGCGGTCTTGAGTGGCCCGCAGGCCACGGATGCGGTCGGTGAGCTCGTCGTCGATCTGGCCGAGAGCCTGCTGGAAGGACGCGTCGTCCGCTGATCGCAGGTCCCGGATGCGGGCCAGTGGGACACCGGCCTCGGCGAGCGTACGGATCTTGATCAGGTCGATGGCGTCGTCCGCGCCGTAACGCCGGTAGCCGGACGCGTCGCGCTCCGGCTCGGGGAGCAGCCCCTTGTCGTGATAGACGCGGACGGTCTTCACCGACACCCCGACGGACCTGGCCAACTGTCCAATGGTGATCACTCGGCCATCGTCCCACTTGACCCTTCCCGTGGGGCAGGGGTGCAGCATGGCGTCATGTCGAACACGAACCACGACCGGGACACCCTGCGCGAGCTGGCCGACGAGGGCAACGAGATGGCCCTGGACCGCCTGGCCGACCTCGCCGACGCGGCCGGTGACCTGACTGAGCTGAGCGAACTGCTGGACGAGGGGTCCCCGCGCGCCGGGTTCCTGCTCACCCGACGCGCGGTGGCGAGCGGTGATCTGCGCGAGCTGCAACGGATCTCGGACGCCGGGTACGACGGGGCCGGGCAGGAGCTGGACCGGCTGCTGGAGGCGCCCGCGGACCTCTAGAAGCCTGTACGTGGCCCTGGAGTCCTGTGGTCGAACGTCAGCCCGTACGGCACCTTCCGCCTGGACACGGACGCCCGGCTCGACCAGGGACCAGTTGCCGCCGTGCCCCCCCGAGCCGGCCTCGAATCCGAGCGGACTCGTCCCGACCGGCTAGGTAGGTGGTCAAAGGCCGACAACTGAGCCGCTCACTGCGTGGGCTCGCGGTTGTACAGCTTCTTGGCCCACAGGTAGCCGCCCAGGGTGATCAGGGCGCACCAGCCGATGGCGAGAGTCGCGTTGTTGCCGATCGGTGTGCCCATCAGCAGCCCGCGCAGGGTCTCGATGAACGGGGTGAACGGCTGGTAGTCGGCGAACCATTGAAGCCCGGCGGGCATCGAGTCGGTGGGGACGAATCCGCTGCCCATCATCGGCAGGATCATCAGCGGCGTCAGCATGTTGCTCGCGGCCGCGACGCTCTTGGCCATGATGGCCAGCGCGACCGACAGCCAGGTGAGCGCAAAGATGATCAGCATGAGCATGCCGATCACGCCGAGCCATTCACCGAATTCCGCAGTGGGCTCGAAGCCCACCAGCAGCGCGACGCCGGTGACGACAGCCATGCTCAGCAGGGTCTGGGCCAGGCTGCCCAGCACGTGGCCGGTGAGCACCGAGACCCGGGCAATGGCCATGGTGCGGAACCGGGCGACGATGCCCTCGGTCATGTCGAGGGCCACCGAGATCGCGGTGCCCTGCGCAGCAGTGGCCGCGGTCATCAGGATGACGCCGGGGACGACGTAGTTCACGTAGGTATCCCGGCCGCCCGACGGCCCCACCGAGGCCACTGCCGAGGATGCCGCCGAGGACGTAGACGAACAGCAGCAGGAAGACCACCGGGACCCCGGCGGCGGTGAGGGTGAGCGTCGGGTAGCGCAGCATGTGCCGCAACTGGCGGCGCAGCATGGTCGCCGAGTCGGTGAAGGCGTGGGTGGCGGTGCTCATCGGACGGGCTCCTGTTCCGCGACGGGGTTGCCTGTCAGCGCAAAGAAGACATCGTCGAGATCGGGGGTGTGGACCCGGAGTTCGTCCACGGTGAGCGAGGCGCGGTCGAGCCGGTCAAGGAGTACCCGTAACGACCGGACGTCGCCCTGGCTCGCGACCCGCAGAGTGAGTGCCTCATCGTTGCGGGACACCACGTCCAGGGTCCGGGCCGCGTAGTCGTGGCCGCGTGCGTCGGCGAACCGCAGGGTGATGTGGCCGCCGCCGACCTGCCGCTTGAGCTCCTCTGCCGTGCCCTGGGCGACGATCTTTCCGTGGTGCAGCACCGCGATCCGGTCGGCGAGGCGGTCGGCCTCGTCGAGGTACTGGGTGGTGAGGAAGATCGTGACGCCGTCGTCGGTCACCAGACGGCGGATGACTTCCCACATGGTCCGCCTGCTGCGCGGGCGAGGCCGGTGGTCGGCTCGTCGAGGAAGATCACCCGGGGGCGGCCGACGAGCGTCATCGCGAGGTCCAGGCGGCGGCGCATCCCGCCGGAGTACGTCACCGCGGGCTTGCGGGCCGCGTCCACCAGGTCGAACCGCGCGAGCAGGTGGGTGGCGCACGACCGCCGTTCCCGGCGGGGCAGGTGGTTCAGGTCGGCCATCAGCAGCAGGTTCTCCTCGCCGGTGAGAAAACCGTCAACCGCGGAGAACTGGCCGGTGACGCCGATCGCGGCACGGACCGCGTCCGGATCACGGACCACGTCGTGGCCGGCGACCCGGATGTCGCCGGCGTCAGCGCGGATGAGCGTGGACAGGATGTGCACCATGGTGGTCTTGCCTGCGCCGTTCGGGCCGAGGAGCGCGAAGACCGATCCTGCGGGGATGTCGAGGTCGATGCCTCTCAGCACCACGTGCTCGCCGTACGCCTTGCGTACCGCGGTCGCCGAGAGGGCGGGGGGAGGGAGGTTGGTGTTCATGGGTTTCGCTTCCGTCGATGAGCTATCGGCCGACCTTCACGGCTCAGTAATAGTTACGTTGCATGCACTGATTCGTCAATCGCGCTTATGTGAAGCAACGAGATAAATGCAGGTGAGAGAGGTAAACCGTTGCATGGTGGATGTCAGGTAATGCAATGAGAGATGCGTTGCATTAAGCTGGGCCGGACGTCGAACAGTGGAGGACGCCCTGATGCCCGGCGACCGTCTCACGCTCCAGGACCGTCAGCAGATCGCCGCAGGGCTGCGCGAGGAGCTGACCTACGCCGCCATCGGCCGCCGCATAGGGCGGCCGACTTCGACCGTCACCCGCGAGGTGATGCGCAACGGCGGGCCGCGCGGCTACCACGCCGACGCGGCGCACCACGTGGGCGCAGCGTACGTCCGTCAGCGCAGGACCCCCGCGCCGGCGACCTCACCGGGAAGGTCCGACCTCGGCGGGCGCGATCCGCGGATCATGGACGAGGTGGGCGCGCAGAGCGTGGAGCTGATGATTCAGGCCGGACTCCCGCAGATGATGGCCAGGGTGCTCGCCGCGCTGTTCACCACCGACAGCGGCAGCCTCACTTCCGCGGATCTCGTTCGACGCCTGCGGGTCAGTCCCGCCTCCGTCTCCAAGGCCATCGGCTACTTGGAGAACCAGGCACTCATCAAGCGCGAGCGCGACCCCCGCAGCCGCGCCGAACGCTACGTCATCGAAGACGACGCGGTGTTCGAATCCATCATGGTCGGCGCGCGCAACCAGACCCGGATCGCCGAAGCCTGCGCGGCCGGAGCCCGGAAGCTCGGCGTCACCACCCCTGCCGGTGCCCGACTGGAGAACACGAGCCAGTTCCTCCGACACGTCATCGACGACCTGGTCCGCTCGGCCGAGCAGTGGCACAAGGTCTACTCCGTCCGCCCTCGACAGGCATCCGAAATCGACTGACCGCGTCACGTCGACCGCAGGTCTCGCCGCATCGTTTCCGTCGCGACCTCCACCTCCGCCGCCCCGGCGGGCTCGCGGCTGGTGTCCGAGCCGGGACTCCAGGGCCTACATGACTGAGCGGTCTCCTGCTCGGGGGCGGGCGAGCGGTCACCCGGACGCCGCCGTCAGGGCTGTGTCCACGAGCCTGTCCGCGGCGTCCGGGCGACGAAGGGCGGGGGCGGCCTGGACGGAGGCCGCCCCCGCAGCGGAACCAGCGGCTCGGGAGGCAGCGCCGGCCGGCCTTGGGGGGCCGTGGTCACGTGGTGCCTGCTGCCGGCCGGGGCGGGCACGGCCGGCAGCAGGGCTCAATCGGATCGGCGCGGGGAAGAAGGCTGTGCGCCGCGCCGAAGGCAGCGGTGACCTGACCGGGGAAGGGAGGTCCCGCTGCCGCTTCAACCAGTCAACGGCTCCGGTGGCCTGCTGCTCAAGGGCATGTACGCGGTCCTGACGGCCCTCTGACGGAAGTCATCCGAAGCCGGGGAGCGTGGAGATGACGACGTCGATGAGCTTGATACCGGCGAAGGGCAGGACCAGGCCGCCGAGTCCGTAGACGGCGAGGTTGCGGCGCAGCAGGTCCTCGGCGGAGGCGGGCTTGTACCGCACGCCGCGCAGGGCGAGCGGGATGAGGGCGATGATGATCAGCGCGTTGAAGACGATGGCCGAGGTGATGGCCGACTGCGGGCTGTGCAGTCCCATGATGTTGAGCATGTCCAGGCCCGGGTAGGCGGTCGCGAACATGGCGGGGATGATCGCGAAGTACTTCGCCACGTCGTTCGTGATGGAGAAGGTGGTCAGCGCTCCTCGGGTGATGAGGAGTTGTTTGCCGATCTCGACGATCTCGATGAGTTTGGTGGGGTTGGAGTCGAGGTCGACCATGTTCCCGGCCTCTTTGGCGGCCGAGGTTCCGGTGTTCATCGCGACGCCTACGTCGGCCTGGGCGAGGGCGGGGGCGTCGTTGGTGCCGTCGCCGGTCATCGCGACGAGCTTGCCGCCGGCCTGTTCCCGCTTGATGAGGGCCATCTTGTCCTCGGGCGTCGCCTCGGCCAGGAAGTCGTCGACCCCCGCCTCCTCGGCGATCGCCTTCGCGGTCAGCGGGTTGTCACCCGTGATCATGACCGTCCTGATCCCCATCCGGCGCAGCTCGTCGAACCGCTCCCGCATGCCCTCCTTCACCACGTCCTTGAGATGGATGATGCCCAGGACCCTCGGGCCGTCCCAGTCGTGGACGGCCACCAGCAGCGGGGTGCCGCCGGACGCGGAGACGGCCGCGGACCACTGCGCGGCCTCGGCCGGCACGCTGCCACCGCGCAGCCTGACCCATTCGGCGACCTGCGCCGCCGCGCCCTTGCGGATGGCGCAGCCGGCCCCGTTGGGCCACGTGAGGTTCACCCCGCTCATCCTGGTGCGAGCGGTGAACTCGACGAACCGGGGATTGCTCAGCTCGTCCTCCCGCGGCGCGACGAGGCCGTAGCGGGCGGCCAGCGCGACCACGGACCGCCCTTCGGGGGTCGTGTCGGCGAGCGAGGACAACTGGGCCGCGTCCGCGAGCTTCGTGTGGTCCACACCCGGCAGCGGGGTGAAGGCCACGGCCTGCCGGTTGCCGAGCGTGATCGTTCCGGTCTTGTCGAGGAGCAGGGTGCTGACATCCCCGGCCGCCTCGACCGCCCGCCCGCTCATCACCAGGACGTTGCGCTGCACCAGACGGTCCATCCCGGCGATACCGATCGCGGACAGCAACGCGCCGATGGTGGTGGGGATGAGGGTCACGAGCAGGGCGACGAGAACGGTCGTGGACTGTGCGGCCCCCGCGTAGCCGGCCATGGGCTGCAAGGTGATCACCACGAGGATGAACACGGCGGTCAGTGCGGCGAGCAGGATGTTCAGCGCGATCTCGTTGGGGGTCTTCTGCCGGGACGCGCCCTCGACGAGTGCGATCATCCGGTCGATGAAGCTGTCGCCCGGCCGGGCGGTGACGCGGACCACGATCGCGTCGGACAGCACGGTCGTACCGCCGGTGACCCCGGACCGGTCGCCGCCCGACTCCCGGAGCACGGGGGCCGATTCACCGGTGACGGCTGATTCGTCCACCATCGCCGCACCGTCGACCACATCGCCGTCCGCGGGGACGGTCTCGCCCGCCCGGACCAGGACGAAGTCGAAGGGCTGGAGCTCAGCGGGGGTGACGGCCTCGGTCCCGGCGTGCCGCAGGTTCGCACCGTACGTCCAGTGCTCCAGCCGCAGCGCGACCGTGTCCGTACGCGTCTTGCGCAACGACGCCGCCTGGGCGCGCCCCCGCCCTTCGGCGACCGCCTCGGCCAGATTCGCGAACAGGACGGTGAGCCAGAGCCAGCAACTGATGAACCAGGCGAAGACGGAAGGATGCGCGACAGCGGAGAGGGTGGTCAGCGTGGATCCGACGGCCACGACCAACAGCACCGGTTTCCGGGCCAGTTCGCGCGGATGGAGCTTGCGCAGAGAATCCCGTACGCACACGGTGAGTTGCCCCGGATGCAGAACGTTCACCGGCCCGGGCCGCTTCCGGGACGGCGGGGCGGGCGAAGTCGGCGGAGATTCCCGGACATCCGGAGGAGTGCGGTGTACTGCGGCGCGAGACATGAGGACGCCTTATCGGGAGAATCAGAGGGGGCGGTCACCCCCGCGATAAGGGAGTGAGCGCGAGAAAGGGGGCCGCCGGGACCTTCGCCATCGCCCCCCCCCACGGGCTGCTTTCTGCGATGCGGGTCACCGGCGGCCGAAGAGAACGTATCGCCTTCGCCCTGTCATTTTCTCTGTGGAGATGAGGAATTGGCGCTCTTCTGACGGCCGGACGGAAATGGCGTCAGGGCAGCGCCAAGAATCCGTCAGGGCGAGTCGGCGGTGATCCGGAAACGCAGTCGGCAGATCACCGCGTCGGTATCCCGGCGTACCGCGTGGGCGACGACGGATCCCCGCTGATTTTGCAGCAGCCGCTGCCAGACGTGGGCCGGTTCCGTCTCCGGGATGATGACGGTGACGTGGAATCCTGGACGGGACTCGCCCAGCTCGCGCACGTATCGGGAGAAGGGGCGGCCGAGTTCGCGGCGTTCCGAGTGGACTTCGACGAGCTCCACGCCGGGCTTCCACAGTTCCCAGTCGCGCCGCAGGGCCTCCGCGGCCTGGCGGTCCTCGTCTCCCGGGTGGGTGACGGTGACGGCGAGGACGCAGTCGCCCAGGGACCGGGCGGCGGTCAGCGCCTGGGAGGTGAGCTTCGACAGGCCGGAGACGGGCACCACGACCAGCGAGGGCGACCGGTGCGGAGGCTGAGGGATCCGGCCGAGTTCGAGGTGGGTGCCGATCCGGGCGTACGCACGGTGAATCCTGCCGAAGGCGAGGACCAGCAACGGCATGGCGAGGACGATGAGCCAGGCGCCCTCGGTGAACTTGGTGGCGGTGACCACGATGGCGGAGACCCCGGTGAGCAGTGCCCCGAATGCGTTGAGGGCGGCCTTTGCCCGCCAGCCGCCGGGGCGCAGCTCGTGCCAGTGGCGCACCATGCCGGCCTGGCAGATGGTGAAGCCGACGAACACGCCGATGGCGAAGAGCGGAACGAGGGTGTTCGTGTCGCCTCCGGAGAAGACCAGGAGAACAGCGGAGACAGCGGCGAGCCACACCACACCGTGTCGATGCACCTGCCGGTCGCCCTTCAGGGCGAAGAAGTGCGGCAGGTAGTTGTCACGGGCGAGCAGACTCATGAGCACCGGCAGACCGCCGAACGACGTGTTCGCGGCCAGCGCCAGCAGCACCATGGTGGCGAACTGAACCACGTAGAAGGCCGCGTTGTGCCCGAAAGAGGCGTCCGCGAGCTGGGCCAGCACCGTGACGCCCTCGACCGGCTGGAGGTGGAAGCGGCCGATCAGCACGGACAGACCGATCAGCATCACCCCGAGCAGAGCACCGAGCACGACCTCGGTGTGCTGGGCGCGACGGGCTGCCGGGGTCCGGAAGGAGGGCACAGCGTTGGCCACCGCCTCGACGCCCGTGAGGGCCGAGCAGCCGGCCGCGAAGGCCTTGAGCAGCAGCAGGGCGCCGACCGTCGTGGCACCCTCACCGAGCGCCGAGGCGTGACCCGCGGCGGACGCGGTGCTGGCCGGACCGTCACGGAAGAGGCCGACCGCGATCATCACCAGGATCGAGCCGACGAAGACGGCGGTCGGCGCGATGAACGCCCTCGCGGAGTTCACCACCCCGAACAGGTTCACCGCGGTGACCAGGGCCAGCACACCGAGGCAGATCCACGCCCGCTCCCCGTACAGCTGAGGGAACGCCGACGTCAGAGCCGCCACGCCGGCCGTGACGGAGACGGCCACGTTCAGGACGTAGTCGAGGATCAGTGAGGCGGCTGCCACCAGACCGGTCCGGCGGCCCAGGTGCCGTTTGGCGACCGCGTAGGAGCCGCCGCCGTCGGGGAAGGCGGCGATCACCTGCCGGTAGGAGGCGACGAGCACGGCGAGCAGGACCGCGATCGCGAGGGTGACGGGAAGCGTGAAGCCCAGCCCGTACGCGCCCGCCGCGGCCAGTACGAGCACGATCGACTCAGGTCCGTAGGCGACCGACGCCATCGCGTCCAGCGACAGGGCGGCCAGCCCCTGGAGCGACGTCAGCCGGTGGCGTTCCCCCGCTGTTCCGGGGCTGGTCCCGGTCGGCTCCTTCGTGCCGGGCGCAGGCCGGCCGGCCGTGATCGGTTCACCAGGGTGCAGGGACATGGGAGTGCCTTCTACGAGACGAATGGGAAGTGAGGACAGCGTCGGCCTCGTCGGGAGCACCGTCGACGGGGCTTGGCGTGATCCGTACGCACACCGCGGTGGTTTTCACGCCTTCGATACGCGGAGCCCGCGCACCCCACGCCCGGGCTCCGCTTCTCTCCGTGGATCAGGGGCGACACTCCGTGAGCGCCGCCCGGTCGGCCGCGTCAGACGAGCGTCAAGGGTCGTCCTGTATTCGTATGGACCTCGTCAAGGTGGCTTATCACCGGGGTGAACCCGAGGTTTGCTCGTATCGGCCAAACGGCCGATTCCATTCCTCACGTCAATCAGGAGCTCGCGATGGCCGACCTGGCCTTCGTCGTCACCACGATCGCGGTATTCGCGCTGGTGGCTCTCATCGCCCGGGGGGTGACCAAGCTGTGACCGTCGAGAACGTCGTCGGCCTCATCGTGGCCGTTTCCCTGCTGGGGTATCTCGTTCTGGCTCTCCTTTACCCGGAGAGGTTCTGAGTGCTGATATGAGTCCCCAGATCGCTGGTCTGCTCCAGCTCATAGCTCTGATCGCCGCCCTCGCCCTGGCCTACCGTCCACTGGGCGACTACATGGCCAAGGTCTACTCCTCCGAGAAGCACTACAAGCCGGAGAAGTGGATATACAAGGTCATCGGCGCCAATCCGGCCGCCGAAATGCGCTGGCCCGCCTATCTGCGCGGCGTGCTCGCCTTCTCGGCGGTGAGTGTCCTCTTCCTGTACCTGATGCAACGGGTGCAGGGATCGCTGCCCGGTTCGCTCGGCTTCTCCTCCATCGACCCCGACCAGGCGTTCAACACCGCCGCGTCCTTCGTCGCCAACACCAACTGGCAGTCCTACTACGGCGAACAGGCCATGGGCCACGTCGTGCAGACCGGCGGCCTCGCGGTGCAGAACTTCCTGTCGGCCGCCGTGGGCATGGCCGTCGCGGTGGCACTCGTACGCGGCTTCGCCCGGTCCCGTACCGGCGATCTCGGCAACTTCTGGGCCGACCTGGTACGCGGCACCGTCCGCATCCTGATCCCCATCTCGGTGATCGGCGCGATCGTCCTGGTCGCCTGTGGAGCCATTCAGAACTTCTCCGGGATCCACCAGGTCGGACAGTTCATGGGCGGCACGCAGGAATGGAACGGCGGCGCGGTCGCCTCCCAGGAGGCCATCAAGGAGCTGGGCACGAACGGCGGCGGTTACTTCAACGCCAACTCCGCCCACCCCTTCGAGAACCCCAACCCCCTCTCCAACCTCTTCGAGATCTTCCTCATCCTGCTGATCCCGTTCGCCCTGACGCGGACCTTCGGCCGGATGGTCGGATCGCTGCGGCAGGGGTACGCGATCCTCGGCACGATGGCCGTCATCTGGATCGGCTTCACGGCCCTGATGATGTGGACCGAGTTCGCTCACCGGGGCCCGGCGTTCGAGATCGCGGGCGGGGCCATGGAAGGCAAGGAGACCCGCTTCGGGATCGCCGGCTCGTCGATCTTCGCGGTCGCCACGACGCTGACCTCGACCGGCGCGGTGAACTCCTTCCACTCCTCGTACACCGGCTTCGGCGGCGGCATCACGATGCTGGGCATGCAGCTCGGAGAGATCGCTCCCGGCGGTGTCGGCTCCGGCCTCTACGGCATGCTGATCATGGCCATCATCGCCGTGTTCATCGCCGGTCTGATGGTCGGCCGTACCCCCGAATACCTCGGCAAGAAGATCGGCACCCGCCAGATCAAGCTCGCCGCCTCCTACATCCTCGTCACCCCGGCGCTCGTGCTCGGCTTCACCGCCGTCGCCATGGCCCTGCCCACGCCGGGCGACTCGATGACCAACTCCGGCGCGCACGGCTTCTCCGAGATCCTGTACGCCTACACCTCCGGTGCCAACAACAACGGCTCCGCCTTCGCCGGGCTCAACGCCGACACCCAGTGGTTCAACACGACCATCGGCATCGCGATGCTGCTCGGCCGGTTCCTGCCGATGGTGTTCGTCCTCGCCCTGGCCGGTTCGCTCGCCGAGCAGAAGCCGGTGCCCGAGACGGCGGGCACGCTGCGCACCGACAAGCCGCTCTACGCGGGGCTGCTCGTCGGCACGATCCTCATCATCACCGGACTCACCTACTTCCCGGCCCTGGCGCTGGGTCCGCTCGCCGAAGGGCTCGCCTCATGAGCACCGTCACCCCTACCCGCGCTCCGCACGGAGACATCCCGCCGGTCGGCGGACACGGGACCGCCGGCCGGGTCGGCGGTGGCCTGTTCGACCCGAAGCAGCTCATGAAGTCGTTCCCGGACGCCCTGCGCAAGCTCGACCCGCGCGTGATGATCAAGTCGCCGGTGATGTTCGTCGTGCTGGTCGGCTCGGTGGTCACCACCGCGCTCGCTCTCGCGGACCCGACCGACTGGTTCGGCTGGGCGATCACCGCCTGGCTCTGGCTGACCACGGTCTTCGCCAACCTCGCCGAGGCGGTCGCCGAGGGCCGGGGCAAGGCTCAGGCCGACACCCTGCGCCAGGCCAAGACCGGCACCGTCGCCCGCCGGATCATCGGCCCGAACGAGGAACGCGTCGCGGGGACGGACCTGCGCATCGGGGACCTCGTGGTCTGCGAGGCCGGTGACGTCATCCCCGGTGACGGGGACGTGGTCGAGGGCGTCGCCTCCGTCGACGAGTCCGCGATCACCGGCGAGTCCGCGCCGGTCATCCGGGAGTCCGGCGGCGACCGCAGCGCGGTCACCGGCGGTACGAAGGTGCTGTCCGACCGCGTCGTCATCAGGATCACCACCAAACCGGGCGAGACCTTCATCGACCGGATGATCAACCTGGTGGAAGGCGCCTCCCGGCAGAAGACGCCCAACGAGATCGCCCTGAACATCCTGTTGGCGTCCCTCACGATCGTCTTCCTGCTCGCCGTGGTCACCCTGAAGCCCTTCGCGATCTACGCGGGCGCCGACGACCAGACCTCTCTGATCGTGCTCGCCGCGCTGCTCGTGTGCCTGATCCCCACCACCATCGGGGCCCTGCTGTCCGCGATCGGGATCGCCGGCATGGACCGCCTGGTCCAGCGCAACGTCCTGGCCATGTCCGGGCGCGCGGTCGAGGCCGCGGGCGACGTGTCGACCCTGCTGCTCGACAAGACCGGCACCATCACCCTGGGCAACCGGCAGGCCGCCGAACTCGTGGCGGTCAAGGGCGTGAAGGAGTCCGAACTCGCCGACGCCGCCCAGCTCTCCTCGCTCGCCGACGAGACTCCGGAAGGCCGGTCGATCGTCGTGCTGGCCAAGGAGAAGTACGGGCTGCGGGAGCGGGACCAGGGCGAGCTGACGGGTGCCGCATGGGTCGCGTTCACCGCGCAGACCCGGATGTCGGGTGTCGATCTGGACGGGCGCAAGGTTCGCAAGGGTGCGACCGGTTCCGTCGTCGCGTGGGTGAAGGAGCTGGGCGGGAGTGTCTCCGAGGACGCGCAAGCGCTCACGGACCGGATTGCCCAGGCTGGTGGTACGCCGCTGCTGGTGGCTGTGGAAGATGCTCACGGCGCACGCGTCCTCGGCGTCATCCACCTCAAGGACGTGGTGAAGGAGGGCATGCGGGAGCGGTTCGACGAGCTGCGCCGGATGGGGATCAGGACGGTCATGATCACGGGTGACAACCCGCTGACCGCGAAGGCGATCGCCGAGGAGGCGGGGGTCGACGACTTCCTGGCCGAGGCGACGCCCGAGGACAAGATGGCCCTCATCAAGCGGGAACAGGCCGGCGGCAAGCTCGTCGCGATGACCGGCGACGGCACCAACGACGCCCCCGCCCTCGCCCAGGCCGACGTCGGCGTCGCGATGAACACCGGAACCTCGGCCGCCAAAGAGGCCGGGAACATGGTCGACCTCGACTCCAACCCCACCAAACTCATCGAGATCGTCGAGATCGGCAAACAACTCCTCATCACCCGAGGAGCGCTGACCACCTTCTCCATCGCCAACGATGTCGCGAAGTACTTCGCGATCATCCCCGCCATGTTCGCCGTGGCGTACCCGTCGCTGGACAAGCTCAACGTCATGGGACTCGCCTCGCCCGAGTCCGCGATCCTGTCAGCGGTCATCTTCAACGCGTTGATCATCGTGGCCCTGGTGCCGCTCGCCCTCAAGGGCGTCCGCTACCGGCCCGCCAGCGCGGACAAGATGCTCCGCCGCAACCTCGGCCTGTACGGACTCGGCGGCCTCGTCGCCCCGTTCATCGGCATCAAACTCATCGACCTGCTCCTCTCCCTCATCCCCGGAATCGGCTGATCCGCCATGACCAACAACACCGTCAGCAGCACTGCGCGCGTGCTCGGGGCAGGGCTCCGCGCCCTGCTCGTCCTCACCCTCGTCTGCGGGGTCATCTACCCGCTCGCGGTCACCGGCGTAGCCCAGGCCCTGTTCGACGACAAGGCCAACGGCTCCGAGATCAAGGACGCGGGCGGGCAGGTCGTCGGCTCCTCCCTCATCGGTCAGCGCTACGACCTCCCGCTGAAGGAAGGGGAGGAGTCGCCCGCCCCGGACCTGAAGTGGTTCCAGCCCCGCCCCTCCAACGGCCTCGGCAGCAACAGCGTCAACACGCAGTACTCACTGATCCTCTCCGGCGCCACCAACCGTTCCGGAGACAACGAGGAGTTGATCCAGTGGGTGAAGGACGCCAAGGCCGCCGTGGTGAAGGACAACTCCACCCCCGCGTACAAGGTGAAGCCCGCTGACGTACCGGCAGACGCCGTCACCTCGTCCGGCTCCGGCCTGGACCCGGACATCTCACCCGCGTACGCCGAACTCCAGGTGCACCGGGTCGCCGAGAAGAACGGCCTCGACGTCAAGAAGGTCGAGGACCTCGTCGCCGACCACACCACCGGCCGGCTGCTCGGCTTCATGGGCGAGCCGCGGGTGAACGTCCTTGAGCTGAACACGGCGCTCAAGGACCTGACCCAAGGCTGATGGAGCTGAGCCGCGGGACCGGGAGCCGGTGGGGTACGGAAGACGCGCATCCCACCGGCTCCTCAGCCATCCACAACCAAGGAGAGAGTGCACAACCCATGCCCCGGGTGCTCGTGGTGGAAGACGACGCGCAACTGGTACGCGCGCTCAGGATCAATCTTCAGGCACGTGCGTACGAAGTCGAGGAGGCCTTGGACGGCGTTACGGCCCTGCGGCTCGCCGCCGCCCACAAACCCGACGCCATCCTGTTGGACCTCGGCCTGCCGGACATGGACGGCGTCGAGGTCATCAAGGCGATCCGGGGGTGGAGCCAGACGCCGATCCTGGTGCTGTCCGCGCGCCATCTGTCCGAGGACAAGGTCCGCGCCCTGGACGCGGGCGCCGACGACTACGTGACCAAGCCGTTCAGCATGGACGAGCTGCTGGCCCGGCTGCGGGCGGCCACCCGGCGACGCCAGGAGACCGCCGAGGCGAAGGCGCAGACCGTCGTGACGACGGACGGCTTCACCATCGACCTGGTGGCGAAGAAGGTGCGGCGCGGAGCCGACGCCGTCCGGCTGACGCCGACCGAATGGCATCTGCTCGAAATGCTGGTCAGCAGCCCCGGCCGCCTGGTGTCACAGCGGCTGCTCCTGCGGGAGGTGTGGGGGCCCACGTATGTGGAGAACACCAACTACCTTCGGGTCTACATGGCTCAGCTACGGCGCAAACTCGAAGCGGACCCCGCGCACCCCCGGTATCTGATCACCGAACCGGGCATGGGCTACCGCTTCGAACCCTGATGCCCGCATTCACCACGGAAGAACGAGAAGTCATCATGGGACGCGGAAAGCTGCGGATCTACCTCGGGGCGGCACCGGGCGTCGGCAAGACGTACGCGATGCTCTCGGAAGCCCATCGGCGGGTGGAGCGGGGCACCGACGTGGTCATCGGATTCGTGGAACACCACAACCGGCCGCGGACCGAGGTCATGCTGCACGGACTGGAGCTCCTGCCGCGCCGGGAGCTGGAGTACCGCGGCACCGCGTTCACCGAGATGGACGTGGACGCGGTGCTGGAGCGCGCCCCGGCGGTGGCCCTGGTCGACGAGCTGGCCCACACCAATGTCCCCGGCTCGCGGAACGCCAAGCGCTGGCAGGACGTCGAGGAGCTGCTGAAGGCCGGGATCGACGTCGTATCCACGGTGAACATCCAGCATCTGGAGTCCCTGGGCGATGTCGTGGAGTCGATCACGGGGGTACGGCAGCGGGAGACGGTCCCGGACGAGGTGGTGCGCCGGGCCGACCAGATCGAGCTGGTCGACATGTCGCCCCAGGCGCTGCGCCGGCGCATGGCGCACGGCAACATCTACCAGCCCGACAAGATGGACGCGGCCCTCTCGAACTACTTCCGCCCCGGCAACCTCACCGCGTTGCGGGAACTGGCGCTGTTGTGGACCGCGGACCGGGTCGACGAGTACCTCCAGCAGTACCGGGGCGAGCACAACATCCGCTCCACCTGGCAGGCCCGCGAACGCATCGTCGTCGGGCTCACCGGCGGGCCCGAGGGCCGCACCCTCATCCGCCGCGCCTCCCGCCTCGCGGAGAAGGGGGCCGGCGGCGAGGTGCTGGCCGTCTACATCGCGGCCAGCGACGGACTGAAGTCGGTGTCGCCCAAGGAACTGGCCGTCCAGCGCACCCTCGTCGAAGATCTCGGCGGTACCTTCCACCACGTGATCGGGGACGACGTGCCCTCGGCCCTGCTGGAGTTCGCCCGCGGGGTCAACGCCACCCAGATCGTCCTCGGCGTCAGCCGCCGCAAGTCCTGGCAGTACATGCTCGGGCCGGGCGTCAGCGCGACCGTCGCCCGCGAGTCCGGTCCGGACCTGGACGTCCACATCGTCACCCACGACTCCGTCGCCAAGGGCCGAGGGCTGCCGATCGCCCGCGGCGCACGGCTCGGCCGGGCCCGGATCCTCTGGGGCTGGCTCGTCGGCGTCGCCGGACCCGCCCTCCTCGCCCTGCTGCTCAGTACCGTCGTCCCCGACGTCGGGCTCGCCAACGACATGCTGCTGTTCCTCACCGCCACCGTCGCGGCAGCCCTGCTCGGCGGCATGCTGCCCGCCCTCGCCTCAGCCGCCTTCGGCTGCCTGCTGCTGAACTACTACTTCACCCCGCCCCTGGGCCGGTTCACGATCGCCGACCCCAACAACATCGTCGCCATCGTGATCTTCGTCGGGGTGGCCGTCTCCGTCGCCTCCGTCGTCGACCTGGCGGCTCGCCGGACCCACCAGGCGGCACGGCTGCGCGCCGAGTCGGAGATCCTCTCCTTCCTCGCGGGCAGCATCCTGCGGGGGGAGAACTCCCTCGACGCGCTGCTGGAGCGGCTCCGGGAAACCTTCGCCATGGACTCCGTCGCCCTCCTGGAGCGGGCGAGCGAGGTCGAGCCCTGGACCTGTACGGCGGCAGTCGGCGCCCCTCCCGTCGGCCGCCCCGAGGACGCCGACGTCGACATACCCGTGGGGGAGAACCTGGCCCTGGTCCTGAGCGGCCGGGCGCTGCCCGCCGAGAACCGTCGGGTCCTGGGCGCCTTCGCCGCCCAGGCGGCCGTGGCACTGGACCGCCAGCGCCTGGTCGACCAGGCCGAGGAGGCACGCGAACTCGCCGAGAGCGACCGCTTCCGCACCGCCCTCCTCGCCGCCGTCAGCCACGACCTCCGTACCCCCCTGGCAGGCATCAAGGCATCGGTCACCTCGCTGCGCTCCCACGACGTCGCCTGGTCGGAGACGGACCGCGAGGCCCTGCTGGAGGGCATCGAGGACGGGGCCGACCGCCTCTCGGCACTCATCGGCAACCTCCTGGACATGTCCCGCCTCAACACGGGCACCGTCGTCCCGCTGATCCGGGAGACGGACCTGGACGAAGTGGTTCCCATGGCCCTGGGCGGCGTCCCCGACGGCAGCGTGGAACTGGACATCCCGGAAACCCTGCCGATGGTCGCCGTCGACCGCGGGCTGCTGGAACGCATCGTCGCCAACATCGTCGAGAACGCCGTCAAGTACAGCCCGGAGAACCTGCCGGTCCTCGTCTTCGCCGGGACTCTGCACGACCGGGTCGAACTCCGCGTCGTCGACCGCGGCCCCGGTGTCCCCGACGCGGCGAAGGACCACATCTTCGAACCCTTCCAGCGTCTCGGCGACGCCCCGCGGGGCGCGGGGGTCGGGCTCGGCCTGGCCGTCGCGCGCGGCTTCACCGAGGCGATCCGCGCCACCCTCACCGCCGAGGACACCCCGGGCGGCGGCCTCACCATGGTCCTGTCCCTGCCGGTCGCCGCGACCGTTCCGCCCTTCCCGCCCGACGAGCCTCCCGCCCCCCGCACCAGGACGAACCATTCCGAATGATCACCTGCCGAGCCGGCTTCAGGAGGCCTCCGGGAGGAAACCTCCGGGCACGGCATCACCCGAAGACGGGGTCGGCTCACGATCGGCACGTTTGAGCGGCAGGCGAGCGGTCAGGCGGAGGGAGGCTGCCGACCAGGAGCCGACGGGCCTCTCCGCCATTCAGGTGGCAGCCGCGGCTCGGGCCGGGTCCGGAATCGGTCGGCGGGATACGGTCGGGCAGCAAGCAACTCGCCCGGTCTGCCGGTGTGGAGGACATCGGCTTCGCACACCGGGGGTTCGTCCGACCGAGAGGAAGCCGTGCCGGCCGACTTCGATGTGGTCATCGTGGGGGCCGGAGCGGCCGGGCTCAGCCTGGCGCACCACTTGTGCGCCCCGAACAGCCCCACACCGCTGTCGGTCGCCCTTGTCGACGCCCCGCCGGGGCCCCTGAGGCCGCCGCCCCGGACGTGGTGCTTCTGGGAGCCGCCGGGCGGCGCCTATGACTCGTCTCTGGCCGCCTCCTGGCCGCAGTTGCGGGTCCGGGCGGCCGACGGCCCCTGCACGGTGTCCCGGTTCTCCCGGCTGCGCTACAAGATGCTGCGGTCGGACGCCTTCGAAGCACTGGTCGAACGGCGGTTGTCCCTCACGCCGGCGCTGTGCCGGATCGATGCGACCGTGAGCGCCGTACGCGACGTTCCGTACGGCGGCGAGGTCCTGACGCAGGACGCGTCCGGCGAAAGCGTCCTCGCGCGCGGACGCCTCGTCTTCGACTCCCGCCCGCCCCGTCGCCTGCCCCCGGCTCGCACCACCCTGCTCCAGCACTTCACCGGCTGGTTCGTCCGCACCGAGCGGCCCCTGTTCGATCCGGCGACCGCGGACCTGATGGACTTCCGTACGCCGCAGCCCGCCCATGGGCTCTCGTTCGGCTATGTCCTGCCTCTGGACCCGCACACGGCGCTGGTCGAGTACACCGAGTTCTCCGCCGCCCCGCTGGACGCCGACGGCTACCGGCGAGCCTTGCGCCACTACACCGACGAAATCTTGAGACTGGGGCGATTCCACGTCACGGCGCGGGAGCACGGCGTCATCCCCATGACGGACGGTCACTTCCCCCACCGGCAGGGGCGTTCGGTGTACCGCATCGGCACGGCCGGAGGCGCGACCCGGCCCTCCACCGGCTACACCTTCGCCGCGGTGCAGCGGCAGAGCCGGGCCATCGCCGCCCAGCTGCGCGCCGGACGGCCGCTGCGCATGCCTCTGCCGTACGGGCGTCGGGCGCGTGCGATGGACGCGGTGATGCTGCGCGCCCTGGACAGCGGCCGGGTGGACGGCGCCGACTTCTTCGGCCGCCTCTTCCGCGGCGTTCCCGGCGAGCGGCTGCTGCGATTCATGGACGGCGGTTCGCGGCTGCACGAGGACCTGCTGATCGGCCTGCGGACACCGATGGTTCCCATGCTGCGAACCGTCGTCGAACTCCCCTTCAGACCCCGGCGTGAAGGACCTGTCACCTTGTCGTCCCCCTCACCGATCTCACCGATCTCCCCGACCGACCACGAAGAGAGCACCCCATGACCCTGTTGTGCGGCGACGCACTGTCCGCGGCCTTCGACCGCGGCTCCGCCGCCTACGACCGGCTCGTCGCGGCCAGCCCCGGCTACCACACGCACCTGCGCCGGTCGGCCCGCCGGCTCGGTCTGGCGGAGGAGGGACGCGGACTGCGCGTGCTCGACCTGGGATGCGGAACGGGCGCCTCCACAGCCGCGCTTCTCGCCGCCGCCCCGCACGCCCGGATCACCGGCGTCGACGCCTCCAGCGGCATGCTGGACCGGGCGAAGGCCAAGAGCGGGCTGGCCGGCGTCGACTTCGTGCACGCGCCGGTGGAGGAGCTGGCCGACCGGCTGCGGCCCGGCTCCTACGACGCGGTGTTCGCCGGATACCTCTTCCGCAACCTCGACGACCCCGACAAGACCCTCGACCTGGTACGTCGCCTGCTCGTTCCGCGCGGCCGCCTCGCCGTCCACGACTACACGCTCAGCGGATCACCCGTCCACCGTGCCGTTTGGAACACGGTCTGCTCGGTGGTCATCCAGCCCGCCGGACGGCTCGCCGGGGACGCCGACCTCTACCGTCACCTCCGCGACAGTGTCGTCCGGTTCGACACGGCGCCCGCGTTCGCCCGGCGGTTGCGCCGGGCCGGCTTCGCCGACGTTCGCGTGTCGCCGCTGCCCGGTTGGCAGACCGGGATCACACACACCTTCACCGGCCGCACCACCGCGGGCGCGGGGGAGGGGCTGTGATCCTCCTGCGTGGCGGCGGCAGGGACGACCGGCGCGTCCGGGACCGGCGGGCGGCCGTCGTACCGGCCCCCGCCGGCCGCGCCCGGTTCACGGGAGAGGCCCCCTCGGTGGCCGTCGTCGGCGGCGGAATCGCCGGGATCGCGGCGGCCGCCCTGCTGGCCGAGCGTGGCGCGCGCGTCACGCTGTACGAACGCGAACCGGGCCTGGGCGGAAGGCTGGCGGGGTGGCCCACCGAGCTCGCCGACGGCACCACCGTGACGATGAGCCGCGGGTTCCACGCCTTCTTCCGGCAGTACTACAACCTCCGCGGCCTGCTGCGCCGGGTCGACCCGGACCTCGGCTCGCTGACCCGGTTGCCCGACTACCCGCTGCGGCACAGCTCCGGCCTGCACGACAGCTTCGCCCGGGTCCCGCGCACCCCTCCGCTCAGCGCGATGGGATTCGTCGCCCTCAGCCCCACCTTCGGCCTGCGGGACCTGATCCGGATGAACCCGAGGGCGGCTCTGCCGCTGCTGGACGTGCGGGTGCCCGAGGTCTACGACCGGATCGACTCCACCAGCGCCACCGACTTCCTCCACCGCATCCGCTTCCCGGAAGCCGCTCACCACCTGGCCTTCGAGGTCTTCTCGCGCAGCTTCTTCGCCGACCCGCGTGAACTGTCGGCCGCCGAACTGGTGCTGATGTTCCACATCTACTTCCTCGGCTCCAGCGAGGGCCTGCTCTTCGACGTCCCCGACGAACCGTTCCCCACCGCCCTGTGGGACCCGCTGCACCGCCACCTCGAAAGCCACGGCGCGCGGGTCCGGACCCGGTGCCCCGTCCGCGAGGTGCGCCCCCTGCCGGGCACCGGCCTCGACATCACCTCCGACGACGGCACCGACCGCCACGACGCTCTCGTCCTCGCCCTGGACAGCGGCGGCCTGCGCCGCGTCGTCGCCGCCTCACCGGACCTGGGCGACGCCGACTGGCGCTCACGGATCGCACGGCTGCGCACCGCCCCGCCGTTCCTCGTCTCACGGCTCTGGCTCGACCGGCCCGTGGCGCGGGACCGGCCGGGCTTCCTGGGCACCAGCGGCTACGGACCGCTGGACAACGTGAGCGTCCTGAACCGCTGGGAGGGGGAGGCCGCCCGCTGGGCCGGGCGGAACAGGGGCTCGGTCCTCGAACTGCACGCCTACGCCGTCGCGCCGGACGCCGACCGGTCCGCCGTACAGCACGACGCGCTGCGGCAACTGCACCGGATCTACCCGGAGACCCGCAGCGCCCGCGTCATCGACGAGCGCCACGAATGGCGGGCGGACTGCCCGATGTTCCCCGTGGGCGGCTACCGGGACCGGCCGGGCGTGCGCAGCCCCGACCCCGCCGTCACCGTGGCGGGGGACATGGTCCGCACCGGTCTGCCGGTGGCCCTGATGGAACGCGCGGCCACGAGCGGGTTCCTCGCCGCCAACGCCCTGCTGGAAGGGTGGGGCGTACGCGGGCAGACGCTGTGGACCGTGCCGCGCGCGGGACGGTCGGCCGTCCTGCGCGGGCTCGCGGCGCTCGGGTCCGACTGACGGAGGGGCGGTGCGGGGCCTCCCGACAGGGGCCCCGCCCGCTCGTCAGCCCGGGAACCGTCCGCTGTCGCGCAGCTCCCAGCGCCGCTCCGCGTACGCCAGGTCGTCCCGCCACAACCGGCCGGCCGAGGCACGCATCAGGGGGCGCAGCAGCGGCGCGGCGGCCCGGGCCACGGCGAACCCGCGCCGGTCCGACGCCGCGACCAGGGCGTCCGTCACGGCGGTGCGGGGCCGCCCTTGCGCGTCCGGAGGCAGGGGCGTTGCGTGGGTCTCCACCACGGACCCGGCGCCCTCGCCCTCGACGATGTGCATGACGACCGTACGGGGCTCGGGTGCCGTGAACCGGGCCCGGACCGGCACGACGAGCCGCCCGGCCACCTTGAACGACACGTCGACGGTGAACCCGTCGTCGTCCGCCGGGCGGTCGGCGGGCGTTCCGGTGACCGTCAGGTCCACGAAGGAGTACGGGTGGAACCATGCGCCGTGCCACGGGTCGAGGCGGTTGGCCACCACGTCCTCCGGCTCGCAGCGGCCGACGCCGGAGTAGACCGTCTCCACAGCCTCCCGGACCCTGGGCCGGGCGGGCACGTAGGGCCGTTCCGAAGGGGGCTCCTGGCCCAGGCGGTCGAGCCGCACCCACAGGAGGACCCCGTCGTCGAAGGCCGGATAGGGCTCCCATCCCGCGAACGGCCCGCCGTCCAGGGCCAGTCCGTGCCAGTGGCAGACCAGCGTGCCGCAGCGGACCGGGCTGTCGCGCAGGGGCGCCCCCAGATGCGGGCACGCTCCGGGGCCCGCGCGGAGCTTGCCCTCGCCGTCGCGCCAGGCCACCACCTCGGTGGAGCCGACCGTGACCCCGAGGGTCCGGCCGGGAGGAAGACCACGCGCGGCGCCGATGACGTACCAGTTGCCGGAAGGCCGGCTCTGCGCACGCTTCAGGGCCTGGGCGATCAGCGCCGGTTTCGCGTCCCGCCACGTCGGCGCCTGCCGCTCCCACGGCACGGGTGCGGACCGCAGCCGTAGCGGTATGCGCCGGGGACGCCCTGTCGCGGGGCTCATACGGTCTCCTTCCGCACCGCGCTCGCGGTCTCGGCCACCCGTGGAGGGGAGGCGGTGCGCAAGCGCGTACCCGCGACCGGCCTCTCCCGGCGTCGGCCCACGGTGCGCACGGCGACCGCCCGGACCAGTCCGTCCAGCGCCACGGCGGCCCGTCGCCGCCGCGGGACGACCGCCCGGCGGTGCAGGACCGCGTACCCGTCCGCCTCGATCGCGTCGAGGATGCCGCTGTAGAGCACGAACGCCGTACGGATGCAGGGCCGCGAGACCGGGGCGAGCATCGCGATGCCGGGCAGGGCGGCCCGGTAGACGGCCCGGTTGTGGGCTGCGGCGGCCCGCAGGACATCGGTGATCCGGCCGTCCCGCGTCCCCGTGCTCCGGCTCCACTCGAAGCGTTCCCGGTCCACCCCGTACGCCGCCAGCAGCTCGGCCGGCAGGTAGAGCCGGCCCCGGTCCAGGTCCTCGCCCACGTCCCGCAGGAAGTTGGTCAGCTGGAAGGCGACACCGAGCGCGGCCGCGTGCACCGCCGCCTCCTCGCTCGGCCCCACCGTCCCGAGCACCGGCAGCATCTGAAGACCGATCACCGCGGCCGAGCCGTGCATGTACCGGCCGAGCTCCTCGTACGAGGCGTACCCGCCGACCGTCAGATCGCTGCGCATGGAGGACAGGAAGTCGGTGAAGTGCTGATGCTCGATGCCGTACCGCCCCGCCGTGTCGGCGAGCGCGCGGATCACCGGCTCGGTGGCCCGCCCGTGCTTCAGCCCCTCGGTCAGCTGGGCCTCCAGCGCGACCAGGGCTCGGGCGCGCTCCCCGGGGGTGGCCGTGCTGTCGAGATCGTCGACGATGTCGTCGGCCCAGCGGGCGAAGCCGTACAGGGCGTGCACAGCGGGCCGACGGTCGACGGGAAGGAGCCGTGTCGCGAGGAAGTACGTCTTGCCGTGACGGGCGTTGAGGCCGCGGCAGCGGGTGTACGCGGCTCGGAGGGCGGGGTCGCGGATGCCCGCGGCATCCAGTTCACGGGCGGTCATGCGGCAGTACCTCTCGGGCGGGGTCGCGGAACGGAGGGCGGGCCGGTGATCCTCTGCGCCGCCAGTTTCCCGGAGATCAGGACCGTCGGCACGCCGACGCCGGGCGTGGTGCCGCAGCCCGCGAGGACGGCATTGGCCGTGCCCCGCACCAGGTTGCCCGGCCGGAACGGGCCGGTCTGGGGGAAGGTGTGGGCCACGGAGAACGGGGTGCCCGCCGCATGGCCCCGGGCGGTCCAGTCGACCGGAGTGACCAGCCCCTCCTCCTCGATCGCCGTGCCGAGTCCGGGCATCTCGCGGCGCTCCAGCTCGGCCAGCAGCTCGTCCCGGTAGCGGGGCCCCAGCTCGCGCCATTCCCGTACGCCGGGCCCGACCTCGGTGTTCGGGCAGGGAGCCAGCACGTAGTGGAGGTGCTTGCCCGGCGGCGCGAGAGAGGGGTCGCTCGCGGTGGGACGGGTGATGAGGAGCGAGGGGTCCGACATCAGCTCGCCGGTGCGGGTGAGTTCGTGGAAGGTGCTCTTCCAGGCCGCGCCGAACGAGATGGTGTGGTGCGCCAGATCCGGCCAGGTGCGGTCCGTGCCCGCGTGCAGGATCACCGCGGACGGCGAGTGCCGCAGGGGGAGCGGCCGGTGCGGGCTGCGGCCGAGGAGCCGGTAGCTGACGGGCAGGTCGGGGGTCAGGACCACCGCGTCGCAGGCGATGCGCTCCTGGTCGGTGACGACCGCGGTGACCCGGTCGCCCGATCGCTCCAGCCGGGTCACGCTCTGCCCGTAACGGAAGGACGCTCCCGCGTCGGCGGCCGCGTCCGCCATCGCCCGGGGCAGCGCGTGCATGCCGCCCCGGGGGAAGTACACCCCGGCCACCGTGTCCATGTAGGCGATGACCGCGTACGCGGCCAGCGCCCGCGCCGGAGGCACACCCGCGTACAGCGCCTGGAAGGAGAAGACCCTGCGCAGCCGTTCGTCCGAGACGAAGTGCCCGATCCGCGCGTCGAGCCGGCCGAAACCGCCGAGGGCGGCGAGCCGGGCGAGGTCCGGGTGGACGAGTTGGAGCGGCGAGTCGAAGTTGGCGTCGATGAAACGGCGCATCTGCACCCGGTACAGGCGTTCCAGCCAGATCCGCAGCCGCCGGTAGCCGACGGCCTGCCGGGCTCCGGCGAACTGCTCCACAGCGGCCTCCATCGCCGCGCCGTCGGTGTGCACGTCGAGCTGGGAGCCGTCCGCGAACCGAGCCCGGTAGGCAGGGTCCAGCCGGATCAGCTCCAGCCGGTCGGTCATCCGCTCCCCGACCGCGGCGAAGGCCTCCTCCACGAGATCCGGCATGGTCAGAACGGTCGGCCCGGTGTCGATCCGGAAGCCGCCCGTCTCCAGCAGTCCGGCCCGGCCGCCGGGCACGGCTTCCCGCTCGACGACCGTGACGCTGCGGCCCGTGCCGAGCAGATGGAGCGCGGCGGCCAGTCCCGAGAGACCGGCGCCGACCACCACCACATGGTCGACGGGTCCCTCGACCGTGATCACGTGGTGCCGCCTTCCTCGGTGGCGGTCAGGACCGGGGCGGCAGCGGCCGCCCCGCTGTCGTGCCCGCGCGTCCCGCCGGTGGTGGGGGAGGGGCCGCACCGGTCTCCGGAGACCGTACGCAGCAGGCCGAGCAGCTGGCTTCCGCCGTGCGCGTCCACGTCGACGGCCTGTCCCAGACTGCGCACGGCCTGATCGTGGAGGCGCTCCGCCTCCTGTTCCACATGGGCGCGCGCCCCCGTCACCTCGAAGACGCCGCGTACGTCCGCGAGATCCTTCTCGGTGAGGTCGGCGTCGCCCGTGACGCGGCCGAGGACGGCCGTCGCCTCTTCGTCGCCCGCCGCTTCGGCCCACGTCCGGGCGACCGCCAGCAGGTAGGTCGGCTTGCCGTCCCGGATGTCGTCGCCGGACGGCTTCCCGGTCAGCGCCGGGTCGCCGAAGACGCCGAGCAGATCGTCCCGCAGCTGGAAGGCGATACCGGCGCACCGGCCGGCGTACCGCAGGGCGTCGGTGGTCCGCTCATCGGCGCCCGCCAGGGCGGCGCCGATCGCCAGCGGCCGTTCGACGGAGTACGAGGCGCTCTTGAGACAGGTGGTCCGCAGGGCCTGCGTCAGAGATGCCCCGCCGCTGACCTGGCCGTGCAGATCCAGGTACTGTCCGGCGACCATCTCGGTTCGCATGGCCCGCCAGTGGGCGCCGACTCTCCGCCGCTGGGCGGCGGACAGCATGGTCTCCGCCACCGTGTCGTCGGCCCAGACCAGTGCGAGATCCCCTGCCAGCACGGCCGCCGAGGAACCGAATGCGGAACCCCGCGCGGAATCCGGCGGGAGCCCCGCACGCTCGGCCAGACCGATGTGCAGGGCGGGCTCACCCCGGCGTAGTCGAGAGCGGTCCATCACGTCGTCATGGATCAGCGCGCAGGTCTGGATCAGCTCCAGCGCCACCCCGAGCCGCAGAGCGGACCCGGTCTCCGCCGCACCGCAGGCGCGCATCCCCCACCACAGGAGGCGGGGCCGCATCCGCTTGCCGCCGTCGAGCGTGAATCCGGCGACCCGCCGCGCCAACTCCTCGGAGAACAGCACGTCGCTCTCCACGGCCTCGGCGACTCGCTCGTCCAGTACCGCCCGTGCGGTGCGCAGGACGGCACCGACCACATCCGCGTCGACGATCTGCGCGTCCTCGGACCATGGGGCAGGGTGGCGGTGCCCGTTCGACGCGCAGGCCGGATGAGAAGGCTCGCCGAACGAGTGCTCCGTGGGCTGCAAACGGCCCATCTCACGCCCTTCCGAGATCACTGGTGATGACGAACGACTCGTCACTCCGCGCACGAGTACCCCGTTCGCGTGCGTTCGTGCACGGCCGGTCAAGAGTTCATGCCGCGCGGCAGCGGACACTGATCAGAGACGATCACGCCGACCGCACACTCCCGGGGGAGAAACGCCCCGGAAACGTCATGACGGCGGCCACCACGCCCGAATGGCCCACACGACCCGGTGCTCACGCATGCCGGCACAGGGTGCACGCGCAGTCGGAGTGCGGATCCTGAACGTCACGGCACGCAAGGAAGGGGAGCACGCTGTGCCGCCTCCGGGAGGCGAATCGCCGACCTCCCGCGGAGGGGCAAGGCCCGACCTCGGTCCGGGGGCTCCGGCATCCGGCACCGCCGTGTTTGGCCTCGCCGATCGGGGACAGGTAGTGGTCCGGCGTGCTTAGGCAACAGGCACACACAGGGGAGCGGCCTTTCGGGCCATCCTGAGGTGTCCCTCGTCGCCGCCCTCCCGTGCTCCATCATCCGCAGTCATCGGGAGACGCGCATGCTCAGCACATCGCAACACCCTCGGCGTTCCGCCGCCGAACCGGAACACGGGCTACGAACACCGTGCGGCCCGGCTGATCCGGAACGGGTCGAACGCGGCCTCCTCACGGCGGAGTTCGTGGCCGGGCATCCGGACGCGTCGATAGCCGCCGAGGCACCGCAGACGGTGGCAGACACCGGCGTGGCGACGCTTCCGAGGATCGAGGATCCCGGAAAGATCGCCCCGAAAGACGCACGGGTGATGGGAGCCCTGTTCTTCGAGCAGTTGCAGGTGCTGGAAGAGGGCACGCAGGAGTACCAGTACGCGCGGAACACTCTGATCGAGATGAACCTGTCCCTGGTGCATTTCGCGGCGAGGCGATTTCGCAATCGCGGCAGCGGTGAGATGGAGGACATCGTCCAGGTCGGCACGATCGGGCTGATCAAGGCGATCGACCGGTTCGAGCTGAGCCGGGAAGTGGAGTTCACCTCCTTCGCGATCCCCTACATGGTCGGAGAGATCAAGCGGTTCTTCCGCGACTCCACCTGGGCCGTTCACGTACCGCGCCGTCTGCAGGAACTGCGCGTCACCCTGGCCAGGACACGAGAAGAACTCGCCGGCCGGCTCGATCGCGACCCCACCGTCGCCGAACTCGCCCAGCACCTGCGACTCAGCGAGGAAGAAGTCATCGAGGGCCTCGTCGCCGCCAACGGCTACACCGCGGGCTCCCTGGATCTGCCCATCGGCGTCGAACAGAACAGCGCCGAGACCGTCACCTACGGGGACACCAAGGGCGACATCGACCCGGCACTGCAACGGGTCGAGGACCTCCACGCCCTGGCCCCGCTCCTGGAGAAGCTGGACGCGCGGGACCGCGGGATCGTGGCGATGCGCTTCGGTCAGGAGATGACGCAGGCCCAGATCGGCGAGCATCTCGGCATTTCCCAGATGCACGTTTCCCGGCTGCTGTCCCGGCTGCTCGCCGAGCTCCGCCGGGGAATGCTCATCGAGAACTGAGTGGCGCGGAGAGACGCCGGTCGGCGGTGACTGCCCGCCTCGCACGGAACGTCCACCCGCTCACCGAACAGGAGCTGCGCGACCACGTGGCCCGGGCCGTCTCTTCACCGACGAGCACGCCCGAGCCGTGCTCGACGTAACGTGATCTTCTGCCACACATGGAAGGTCCGTGTGTCCGGTCGACCCCCGTGCGGGGTTCCGGAGGCGAGCGAGGGGACCGTGATGAGCGAACTGACGAAGCCGGTGATCGAGGTTCCGGAGGGCGACGCCCCCACCGAACTGACCATCCGGGACCTCGTGGTCGGGGACGGGCCCGAGGCGCTGCCGGGCCGGGTCGTCCAGGTCCACTACGCAGGGGTGACGTTCGCGTCCGGGCGGGAGTTCGACTCCTCCTGGGAGGAGGACCGGCCGTTCAAGTTCGCCGTGGGCGGTGGCAGGGCCATCAAGGGCTGGGACCGGGGGGTGAGGGGAATGAGGGTCGGCGGCCGGCGCGAGATCATCGTTCCCCCGCGTCTCGGTTACGGCAAGCAGTCACCGTCCGCGCTGATCCCGCCGGGCTCGACGCTGATCTTCGTCGTGGACCTGCTCACGGTGGTGGGCGGCCCGCCGGACCGAGGCACGGCGTGACGGGCACGGGCCACCATCCGTGATCGGCCTCCGATGGGCTGGTACGGGGGAGGGGGCGGGCGTACGAGAGATCCGGCAGCGGCTGTCGCTCCTCGCGGCGCCGGAGGAGTCGGCGCTCAGGCCGCCGACCGAGCGGCTGCTGCCGAACCGGACAGCGCAGGGGAGGCGTTGAAGAGCGCGTGGACGGCGGAGGTGACCTGCGCGGCCACGGCCTCGGGGGTGGAGGAGTCGAGCTTGCCGTCGAGGTGCAGGAACGCGAGACCGTGGACGAGGGCCCACACCGTGGTCGACAGGGCGCCCGCGTCCACATCGGGGAAGGTGGCTTCGACGATGGTGCGGACGTACGCCGAGATGGCCTCGGTCGCGGCGACGCGCTCCTCGCTGGTGGGGTCGCAGGGCTCCGCGAACATCGCCCGGAACAGGGCGGGGTGCTCCAGCGCGAACCGTACGTAGGCGACGGCGACCGCGGCGAGTTCATCGGGTGTCGAGGGTGCGGGATGGGCCTGTGCGAGGTGTCCGGCGAGCTCGCGGTACCCCTCGGCGGCCACCGCGGAGACGAGGGCCTCGCGGTCGGCGTAGTGGCGGTAGGGGGCCGTCGCCGACACTCCGGCACGCCGGGCCACCGCGCGCAGCGAGAGTCCTGCGCTGCCGTCCTCCTCCAGGAGTTCGCGCGCGGCACGAAGGCAGGCGGCGCGCAGGTCGCCGTGGTGGTACGTGCTGCTCTGAGCCATGGACCGCACTTCCCTCGTTTGTCATGCCCACATCTCCTCCCTGATGTGAACGTTGTATACATGTTAGGTGATCGGCGAGGAAGGAGAAACCGAGGCCGCCCGCGAGCGGTGCCCCGCGCCGCTTCTCCCGGGAACGCCTCGGCGTGGCGGGGGCGGGTGGATCGGCCGCTCAGGCCGCGCCCCGGGGCTTCGCCAGCCAGGCACGGTAGCGGCGCAGGGCGGTGCGCTGCCTGCGCTGTTCTGCGACCAGGGCGAGCGCCGGGTGGGTGCCTGGCCTGGGGGCGCTGCCGCGGGCGAGGCGGCGCATCTGGTGGCGGACCTGCGCCATGCTCGCGGCGGACGCGAGGGCCTTGTCGGACCAGGTCACCGGACGCATCGTGCGGTCCGCCTCGCGACTGCCGCGCCAGCGGTGGGGCAGGTCGGGCGTGACGGCGAGCGCGGTGCCCATGCCGATGACCGCCACGCCGCTGTCGAGGACCTTCTCCGCGGTCTCGCGCCGGGTGATGCCGCCGGTGAGCATCAGGGGGATCGGGCTGGTGGTGACCAGGTCCCTGGCCAGGTCCAGGAAGTACGCCTCGCGGGCCTGGGTGCGCGCATCGGTGGACCTGCCGGTCATGGCCGGGCTCTCGTAGCTGCCGCCGGAGAGTTCGACCAGGTCGACGTCGAGGGGTTCGAGCATCTCGATGACCTGGCGGGCGTCCTCGGCGTCGAACCCGCCGCGCTGGAAGTCGGCGGAGTTGAGCTTGACCGCGACCGCGAAGGACGGCGAGACGGCGGCCCGTACGGCGCTGACGATGTCGAGCAGCATCCGGGCGCGGTTCTCCAGGGGTCCGCCCCACCGGTCGGTGCGCTTGTTGACCAAGGGGGAGAGGAACTGCGACAGCAGGTAGCCGTGCGCGGCGTGGATCTCGACACCGTCGAAGCCGGCCTTCTCGGCGCGGTGCGCCGTCACCGCGTACCGGCTCACGGTCTCGTCGATCTGCCGCGCGGTCATGGCGGTGGGGCGGCCGAACCGGCTGCTGTGCTTGCCCAGGCTGACGCCGATGTCGGACGGACCCCATACGACGCCGGGCATCCCGGAGGCGACCTGGCGGCCGGGGTGGTTGATCTGCATCCATATCGCGCCGCCGCCGGACCTGCCCGCCTCGGCCCACTCGGTGAACGGCGCCAGCGGAGCGTTCTCGTCGAGCACGACACCGGCGGGGCCGGTCAGCGCCTCCGCGTGGACCATGACGTTGCCGGTGATCAACAGCCCCGTACCGCCGGCCGCCCACCGCCGGTACAGCGTGAACAGCCGCTCGTCGGGCACCTGGCCGTCGCCGGCCATGTTCTCCTCCATCGCCGCTTTCGCGATCCGGTTCCTCAGTGCCTGCCCGGAGCGCAGGGGCAGCGGTGAGAACAGCTCGCCGGTCATGTCGATTCTCTCTTCCTTCGTGATCACCTACGATGTGTGCACCACTTACATTAGCTGAGCGCCTGACGGGCTTCGGTGTCGGTTGCGGGGGACGAACAGGGCGCGAAGGATGGAATCGCTCATTGCCGTCCGGGGCGCGCCCGGCTCCAGCAGCTGATGGGGCCGAATGAACAGGGCGCACGGGCGGGTCCGTGACCGGGCCGCACATGTGTGCCGCGGACAGGACGCAGGGTGAGCCCACGAAAGGGAGTTGACATGACTGACCTACCTCCTCCGATCACCCCCTACCTCGAACCCGCCGCGAAGGCGCTGTGCGAGGCCACGGATCCCCACCCGCGGATCTACGAGGTCCCGCCCGAGAAGGGCCGCGACATCCTGCTCGGCCTGCAGAGCGATGCGAGCGTGCCCCGCCCGGACGTCGACGAGGAGTGGGTCGACGTGGACTCGGGCCAGTGGGGCACGGTCCGCACCCGGATCATCCGGCCCAAAGGGGCCACCGGGCCGCTGCCGGTGGTGTTCTACATCCACGGCGCCGGCTGGGTCTTCGGCGACGACAAGACCCACGACCGCCTCTTCCGCGAACTCGCAGTCGGGGCCGGTGCGGCCGGGGTCTTCCCCGTCTACGACCGTGCGCCCGAGGCGAAGTACCCCACCCAGGTCGAGCAGAACTACGCCGTGGGCCAGTGGGTCCTGAGGCACGGGGCGGAGCACGGGCTGGACACCTCGCGGATCGCGGTCACCGGCGAGTCGGTGGGCGGCTGCATGTCGGCGGTGTTCGCGCTGATGAACAAGGAGCGCGGGGGCATCGACCTCAAGGCGCAGGTCCTGCTGTACCCGGTCGCCGACGCCGACTTCAACACCCCGTCGTACCTCCAGTTCGCCGAGGGCTACTACCTCACCCGCGACGGCATGAAGTGGTTCTGGGACGCCTACATCGGCAACCCCGCCCACCGCGCCGAGGCGTACGCCGCGCCGCTCCGGGCCTCCCGGGAGCAGCTCCGGGGCCTGCCCACCACGCTGGTCATCACCGACGAGGCCGACGTCCTGCGCGACGAGGGCGAGAAGTACGCCAACCGGCTGCGCGAGGCCGGCGTGGACGTGACCTCCGTCCGGGTGGCCGGCATGGTCCACGACTTCCTCCTGCTGGACAGCCTGCGCGACACCCGCGCCGCGAACGTCGCCCGCACCCTCGCCGTCGACGCGCTCAAGGCGGCCCTGCACGACGGCTGAGGCGATCTGCCGTGACGCCGAGCCCGCGCCGGTCAGCCCGCCGGCGCGGCTTCCTCCGCGGGGCGTCGCGTGCCCACACGGGTCATCAGCAGCCCGGCGAGCGCCGCGACGGGATAGGCGAGTACGCCGTAGACGGCCGCGGGCACGGCCAGGCTGACGCTGCCGAGCACGCTGATCGCCAGCGTCATGGCGACGGCGCTGTTGTGCACGCCGATCTCCATGGAACAGGCGATCGCCTGCCGCTTCTCGACGCGCGCCAGGCGCGGCACGAAGTATCCCGTGGCCAGGCTCAGCACACAGAAGAGCAGCGCCACGGGCCCCGCGTCCGCGAGATAGTCGGCGATGTCGCTCCGCTCGGCGAGCACCGCGCCGATGATCACCGCGACGAGGACGACGACCGACAGGAGGCGTACCGGCCGGTCCATGCGGCGTGCGAAGGCTTCCGAACGCCGGCGTACGATCAGCCCGATCACGACCGGCGCGAGCACCAAGGCGAAGACCTGGAGCACCTTGCCGAACTGCAGCCCGAGACCGTCCTCCCCGATCCCCGGCTCGAAGTGGAGCAGGGCGAAGTTCGCGATGACCGGCAGCGTCACGAGCGCCACGACCGCGTTGATCGCCGTGAGCGTGACGTTCAACGCCACGTCACCGCCGAAGAGATGGCTGAAGAGGTTGGCCGTCGTCCCGCCGGGAGAAGCGGCCAGCAGCATCATCCCGACGGCGAGTTCGGGGGAGAGGCCGAAGGCGACGACCAGGCCGAAACACGCGGCGGGCAGCAGTACCGCCTGGCAGAGCAGCGCTACGACGACGGCGCGTGGATGCCGGCGTACCCGCCGGAAGTCGTCGGCGGTCAGGGACAGGCCCAGTCCGAACATGATGACGGCGAGGGCGACCGGGAGCATGACGGTGGCGATGGGAGAGTCCATGTACGGCTTCGTCTCCTGGGCGGGGGAGGTGGCGGCGTCGGCGCTGCCGCATGAACGTAACGTCGCAATGTGTACACCGTCAACACTCTGGCAGGTGGATTTCGGCCGCACGCCCTGCTCCGTCAGGGACCGACTGCCCGCGTCGGGAACAGCGGGCCCGGTCGGCACGGTTGCATCGACCGAGGGGCCGGCGTCGTGCGGACGGGGAACACGGAGTCCGCTGGGGCGCCGGCCCGGTCAGGGCCTGAGCCCTGGAATCGCGGTACGCCCGCCGCGAACTCGGACCACCACTTATCTCCGCAGGAGGACTTTTCATGACTGACCGGCCCTTGACCCTCATGGCAGTGCACGCCCACCCCGACGACGAGGCCACGGGAACCGGAGGGGTGCTCGCGCGGTACGCGGCGGAAGGCATCCGCACCGTTCTCGTGACCTGTACCGACGGCGGGTGCGGCGACGGGCCGGGCGGCGTCAAGCCGGGCGACCCCGGGCACGATCCGGCGGCCGTCGCCTCGATGCGCAGTGAAGAGCTCAGGGCGAGCTGTGACGTTCTGCGGGTGAGCGATCTGGAGACGCTGGACTACGCGGACTCCGGGATGATCGGCTGGCCGAGCAACGACGCTCCCGGATCCTTCTGGCAGACCCCGGTGGAGAAGGGCGCCGCCCGGCTTGCGGAACTCATGCGCCACTACCGGCCCGACGTGGTCGTCACCTACGACGAGAACGGCTTCTACGGCCACCCCGACCACATCCAGGCCCACCGCATCACGATGGCGGCGCTGGAGATGACGACGCTGACGCCGAAGGTGTACTGGACGACGATGCCGCACTCGATGATGCGGCGGTTCGGGGAGATCATGAGCGAGTCCCAGGAGGGCATGCCGGAGCCGGATCCCGCCGAGGCCGCCGCCATGGCCGAGATCGGCCTCCCCGACGACGAAGTCACCACATGGGTGGACACCACCGCGTTCAGTGATCAGAAGTTCGACGCGCTGGCCGCGCACGCCAGTCAGGGCGAGAACATCTTCTTCCTGCGGATGGGCAAGGAGAGGTTCGGCGAGTTGATGGGCATGGAGACCTTCGTCCGGGTCAAGGACACCACCGGCGCGGCCGTACCCGAGAAGGATCTCTTCGCCGGACTCCGCTGATCCGCCGGCCCGCCGTCCGCCCGGGGCCCGTACGACACGGGGCCCGCGCCCTCACGCCTCCCGCGCCCCCGCCAGCCGCCCCCGGGCCGCCGCCTGGATCTCGGAGGGGCCGAGCCCCCATTCCAGGGTGCGTCCGACGGCCGTCGCCAGGGGCCGGTCCCAGCAGGTGCGGACGGGGGACGGGCGGCGGACGCCGAGCTCGGCCCGGGCCCAGTCCGGGAGGATCCCGATCGAGGCGTTCGTGAGCACGCGGACGGCCAGCCGCTCCCGGGGCGTGCGTCCGAAGGCGCGGAGGAAGCGCACCGAGTCCAGCGCGGCCGGGGTGGCGTGGAGTCGGGGGCGCATACGGGTCAGGTAGCTCTCCGCTCCGGAAGAGGTACGCGGCACGTCGCGCGCCCCCAACTCCTCCGCCACGGGGGCGGCCTGGCGGTAGTAGGCGTCGCACTCGGCGCGGGTCAGCCGGTGCGTCCGGGGCGCGTAGGCCTGGTGGCCGGCGAGGAAGCTGCGCACCTCGGCGGTATGCACCCAGGTGAGCAGGTCGGGGTCGTCGGCTCGGTACGGCCTGCCGTCGGGGGCGGTGCCGTGCACCCGGATGTGGATGCGCCGGACGAGATCGATGACCTCGCGGGCGGCGGGCGAGGAGCCGAAGGTGGTCGTGGTGATGAACCGTACGGTCCCGTTCAGCCGCCCGACCGGATCGGCGCGGAAGTCGGAGTGCTGGTCCACCCCGGCCATCGCCAGCGGGTGCAGCGACTGGAGCATCAGGGCGGCGAACCCGCCGGTGAGCATCCCGGTGACCTGCCCGTGCACCCGCCACACCGGGTCTTCCGGCGTGATCCCGAACAACCCCGGATCGCCGGGCGGCACCGCGTACCGCTCCAGCCTGAGGTCTCCGCCGTGCAAGGCCGCCGAGAGTTCCGCCGCGATCCGGTCCCGCAGTCCCACCAACGCCTCCAGGCTCCCGTGTCCCTCGACCGAGGGTATCGAGCCGCCCACCTCATCATCGGTGCAGTGACCGGACGGGGAACCGGTGGTGGGGCCGGTG